>JANOEH010000199.1:0-8597 GCA_031413115.1 Candidatus Eiseniibacteriota bacterium
TCCTCGATCATGGGCGAGATTTTGCTTCTCGGCCTGGAAAGTTCCACCGGGGAGACCTCGCCGATGGAGATGCGTACGCTCGCGGATTGGGTGGTCCGCCAGCGGCTGCTGACCATCCCGGGTGTTTCCCAGGTGATTCCGATCGGCGGCGGGGTCAAGCAGTACCAAGTGCGCGTCAGCCCTCGACGCCTGGCGGCGCTCGGGCTGTCGCTCAAGGAAGTCGAGCACGCCGTGGGGGCCAGCAACGAGAACACGACCGGCGGCTACCTCGAGGCGCAGTCGCAGGAGTACCTGATCCGCAATATCGGCCGTCTGCGGAATCCGGAGCAGCTCCTCAACACCGTCGTCGCGACACGGAACGGCGTGCCCGTGCTCCTCAAGGAAGTGGGCAGCGTCGGCGTGGGGACGCTGGTAAAGCGGGGGGACGGCAGCATCGACGGCAAGCCCGCGGTCATCCTATCCGTCCAGAAACAGCCAGGAGCCAGTACGATCGATCTGACGCAAAGCATCGAGGCCGCCCTCGAGGAACTCCAACCGTCTCTGCCGAAGGACGTGCGGATCCGCACCGTGTTCAAACAGGCCAGTTTCATCGAGGCCGCGATCCGAAACGTCGAGGAGGCCCTTCGGGACGGCGCGATCCTCGTCATGATCGTGCTCGCCCTGTTCCTGCTCAACGTCCGGACGACGGCCATCACGCTGACGGCGATCCCGCTGTCGTTTGCCGTTGCCGTCCTGGTGTTGCGCGCGTTCGGGCAGGAGCTCAATACCATGACGCTCGGCGGCCTTGCCATCGCCACCGGCGAGGTGGTCGACGACGCGATCGTCGACGTCGAGAACGTGTTCCGCCGCCTGCGCGAGAACCGTGCGGCCGGCTCGCCACGCGCCGCGCTGGCGGTGGTCTACGACGCCTCGCGCGAGGTGCGCAGCTCGATCGTCTACGCCACGGCGCTGGTCATCCTCGTCTTCCTGCCGCTGTTCGCGCTGTCGGGCATCGAGGGCCGCCTCTTCGCGCCGCTGGGCGCAGCCTACGTTCTCGCCATCGTCGCCTCGTTCGTGGTCTCGATCACGGTCACGCCCGCGCTCGCGCTGGTCCTGTTGCCACGCTCCCGCGCGACCGCCCACGCGAAGGACAGCCCGCTGGTGCGCGCGCTCAAGGCACTCGACGCGCGCCTGCTCGCCCGCGCGCTCGACCGCCCGGCGATTCCGCTGGGCCTCGCCGCGCTGCTGACCGCGGCCGCGATCGCCGTCGTGCCGTTCCTCGGCCGCACCTTCCTGCCGCCGTTCGCCGAGGGCACCGCCACGATCAACCTGCTGGCCCGGCCCGGCATCTCGCTCGAGGAATCGTCCCGCCTCGGCCAACTCGCCGAGCATCGCCTCACCGCGGTGCCCGAGGTGATCTCGACCGGACGCCGCACCGGCCGTGCCGAGCGCGACGACCACGCCGAGGGCGTGCACTACAGCGAGATCGACGTCGAGCTGAAGCGCTCGAAGCGTGCGCCGGCCGAGGTCTTCACCGACCTGCGCGGCGTGCTCGCCGACCTGCCCGGCGTGCGCGTGTCGGTGGGGCAGCCGATCGCCCACCGGCTGGATCACCTGCTGTCGGGCGTGCGCGCGCAGCTCGCGGTCAAGGTGTTCGGCCCGGACCTGGCCGACCTGCGCACGCAAGGCGAATCGGTGCGCGCCGCGCTGGCCGGCGTGCCGGGCATCGTCGACCTCGCGGTCGAGGCGCAGACACTCGTCCCGCAGGTGCAGGTGCTGGCCGATCGCGAACGCATGGCCGCATACGGAGTCGCCCCGGGAGCGCTCAACGCGCAGCTCGCGACCGCACTGGCGGGTACGACCGTGGGCTCGATCCTCGAGGGGCCGGTGCGCTCGAACCTGGTCGTGCGCCTGCCCGAGGCGGCGCGCGCCGATGCCGCGCAACTGGGCGCGCTGCCGATCGACACGCCGAACGGCGGACGGGTGCCGCTGGCCGCGCTCGCCGACGTGCGCGAGACCTTCGGACCAAACCAGATCCAGCACGAGGGCGGGCAACGCCGCATCGCCGTGATGGCGAACGTGGCGGGACGCGACCTGGGCTCGGTCGTGCGCGACGTCGAGGCCGCGCTCGCCCGCGACGTGCACCTGCCGGCGGGCTACCGGCTCGAGCTCGGCGGCCAGTTCGAGAGCCAACGCTCGGCGCAAAAGACTCTTCTGCTCCTGTCGCTCGTGTCGCTCCTGCTGATCTACGCGCTGCTCTACGGGCACTTCCGCAACCACAGCCTCGTGCTGCAGGTGCTGATCAACGTGCCGATCGCGCTGGTCGGCGCGGTGGCGGCCGTCGTGCTGTCGGGCGGCACGTTCTCGATCGCGTCGCTGGTCGGCTTCATCGCCGTGGTCGGAATCGCCTCGCGCAACACGATCATGCTGGTCAGCCACTACCTGCACCTGATCGAGTTCGAGGGCGCCGACTTCTCGCGCGCGACGATCGTGCGCGGCTCGCTCGAGCGGCTGGTGCCGGTGCTCATGACCGCGCTCACCGCCGGACTTGCGCTGATTCCGCTCGTGCTCGCGCACGACGCGCCGGGCAAGGAGATCCTCGCCCCGGTCGCCACCGTCATCCTGGGCGGCCTCGTCTCGACGACGCTGCTCGACACCCTGGTCACGCCGGCCGCGTTCGCGCGTTTCGGCCGTTCCGCCGCGGAGGCCGCGCTCGCGCGGCGCGGCGCATCCGCGGGCGATCCCGCCCGCATGGAGGTCGCATGAGAATCCGGATCGTTTCACTGCTCGCCGCCCTGGTCGTCGCCCTCGCCGTCCCCGCAGCCTCCGTCCGGGCCGATCCGGAGGGAGCCGGCCACACGCATGCGAAGCCCGCGTCGAAAGCGCCTCCGAAGACCGCCGGCGGCGAGTCGGTGCTCACCACGAAAGTGACGCCCGCCACGTTGCAGGGCGAGATCGTCGATCCCCAGTGCTGGATCCAGCACGACGGCCGGGGCAAGGCGCACACCGGTTGCGCGCTGTCCTGCGCCAAGTCGGGCCAGACGCTCGCGTTCCTCGACGACAAGACGGGCAAGCTCTACCAGGTCCTCGCGCCGTCCCACAGCGCGGATCCGAACGAGCCGCTCTACGCCTGGGTGGGGAAGCCCGTGATCGTGAAGGGCGACCTGATGGCGCGCGGCGGGATGAACGCGATCGTGATCAAGAGCGTGGTGGCGGACAAGGCCACGAAGCAGCGGCCATGACGGCCGGGAGCTGCCTGCGGGTCTTCGCGGTCCATCGGCTCCCTGCGATTGCGCTCGGACTCAGCCTGGGGCTCCTGGCCGAAGAGGTCGCGGCGGCATCGGTCCGGAACACGATTCGCGCTGTGTCCTCGCCGGCCCCGGTGGGCAGCGCCGAGCCCCGACTTGCCGTCGGCGCGGACGGAGTTGCCATGAGTTGGTTCGAACCGCGGGGCGGCAGCGGGTATCGGCTCCGCTGCGCGTTCCGGGATGGGGACCGCTGGTCGCCCCCCGCGACCATCGCCGAGGGGGATTCCTTCTTCGTGAACTGGGCGGACTTCCCGAGCCTGCGCTGGCAGGGAGGGCATCGCTGGGCGGCCCATTGGATGTGGAAGCGCGGGGCGGGAACCTACGCCTACGACCTGCGCGTCGCATTCTCGCGCGATGACGGTCGGTCGTGGAGTGCTCCGGTCACACCGCATCGCGACGACACTCCGACCGAACACGGGTTCGCCAGCCTCGTCGCGGAACCCGGTGGACTGCGCGCCTTCTGGCTCGACGGCCGCAACTTCTTCGGCGCGCCGGAGGACGTTGTGCCCGGACCGGACATGACCGTCCGCACCGCGCTCCTCGACTCGATGGGGGGCCTGTCGGACGAACTGGAGCTGGACGCGCGCACCTGCGACTGCTGCGCCACGGCCGCGGTCGCGACGACACAAGGGACCGTGCTCGCGTATCGCGATCGCTCGTCCGAGGAGATGCGCGACATCGCGGTGATCCGCAGCGCAGGCGGCCGCTGGTCCGCCCCGGTGATCGTGCACGCCGATGGCTGGAAGATCCCGGGCTGTCCGGTGAACGGACCCGCCATCGACGCCCACGAGGATCGCGTCGTCCTGGCGTGGTACACGGCGGCGGCCGAGACGGCGCGCGTCCTCGTCGCCTGGTCCGCCGACGCGGGCGCCTCGTTTGCAGCCCCGCTGCGCATCGATGGGGGCAATCCTGCGGGGCGCGTCGGGATCACCATGCTCCCGGACGGCGATGCCCAGATCGTCTGGCTCGAGAACGGAGAGAGCGACGCGAGTATTCGGACCCGCCGCGTGGCGATGGACGGCCGGCTCGGGCCGACCCGGGTCGTGGCGACGACCTCCGCCGCGCGCGCCAGTGGATTCCCGCAGGTGATCCGCTCGGGGGATGCGCTAGTCTTCGCATGGACCGAGGCGGGAAATCGTCCGCGCATTCGGCTCGCGCAGTTGGCGCTGGACGACCCGCGGCTCGATGCCGGAGGGATGCGATGACTTCGATGCAGGAGGACCTGAACCCCACGGGCGTCACGACCGCGAGGGTGGACGATCCGGTGTGTGGCATGAAGGTCAAGCCCGACTCCCCGCACCACCACGAGCACGGCGGGCGGGATTACCGCTTCTGCAGCGCGGGCTGCCGCGCGAAGTTCATCGCCGCCCCCGAACGATACCTCGCCGTCAAGGCGCCAGCCGTGGCAGCGACACCGGCGGCACCCCCCGTCGCCGACGCACGGGAATGGACCTGTCCCATGCACCCGGAGATCATCCGAGATCGCCCGGGGAGTTGTCCGATCTGCGGGATGGCGCTGGAGCCCCGGGCGATCGCCTTGTCCGACGAGCCGAATCCCGAACTGCTGGACATGCGCCGCCGACTGGTGGTGTCAGCCGTCGTCTCGGTTCCATTGCTGGTCATCGCCATGTCGGGGCTCGGCCACCGCCTCGGCGCGACCTGGAACCTGCCGCAGCTCGGGCCCTGGCTCGAGTTGGCACTGGCGACTCCCGTCGTCCTCTGGGGCGGCTGGCCGTTCTTCGCGCGCGCCGCCGCGTCGGTGCGGCTGCGCAGCCTCAACATGTTCACGCTCATCGCCCTGGGAGTCGGGGTGGCCTACGCCTACAGCGTCGTCGGCGCTCTCGCACCGGGAATCTTTCCGGCGAGTTTCCGCTCCTCCGGCGGGGCCGTCGGGCTGTACTTCGAAGTCGCCGCGGTGATCGTGACGCTCGTCCTGCTGGGCCAGGTGCTCGAGCTGCAGGCGCGCAGCCGCACGGGGTCGGCGATCCGCGCGCTGCTCGGCCTCGCCCCGAAGACGGCCCGGCGGGTGGGTGCCGACGGGACGGAGACGGACGTCCCGCTCGAGGAGGTGCGAGTCGGGGATCGGCTGCGCGTGCGGCCCGGAGAGAAGATCCCGGTCGATGGGGTCGTCCGCGACGGCGAGGGAGCCGTCGACGAGTCGATGATCTCGGGAGAAGCAATCCCCGTGGTCAAGCGGTCCGGCGATCGACTGATCGGCGCCACGGTCAACGGGATCTCGAGCCTGATCATGGAAGCGCAACACGTCGGCCGGGACACCGTCCTCGCCCAGATCGTGTCCCTGGTGTCGACGGCCCAGCGCAGTCGTGCCCCGATCCAGAAGCTGGCGGATCGCGTGTCGGGCTACTTCGTGCCCGCCGTGATCCTGATCGCCCTGATCACGCTCGTCGCCTGGTGGATCGTCGGGCCCTCCCCGGCCTACGCGATCGTCAATGCCGTGTCGGTCCTCATCATCGCCTGTCCGTGTGCGCTCGGACTGGCCACGCCGATCTCGATCAGGGTGGCGACGGGCCGCGCCGCCCAGGTGGGAGTCCTGTTCCGCGATGCGGAAGCCATCGAGATCCTGGAGCGGATCGACACCCTCGTGCTCGACAAGACCGGCACCTTGACCGAGGGGAAACCACGACTGCTGCGGATCCTCCCGGCGGAGGGCGGCGATGAGGAGACGATCCTGCGGATCGCCGCCAGCCTGGAGCAAGGGAGTGAGCACCCGTTGGCCGGGGCGATCCTCCGGGCGGCGAAGGAGCGTGGGCTCTCCCCCGGGGCCGTGCAGGGCTTCGAGGCGCGCTCCGGGAAGGGCATCGTCGGCAACGTCGAGGGGGCCCGCGGAGCCTTCGGGAACTCCGCACTGATGAGCGACCTGGGAATCGATCCCGCTCCATTGGACGGGCGCGCGGAGGAGTTGCGCCGCGAGGGGATGACCGCGGTGTTCCTCGCTCGCGACGGTCGCCTCGCCGGAGTGTTCGGTATCGGTGACCCGGTCAAGGCGACGACATCCGAGGCGATCGCCGAGTTGCGCAGGGCCGGGCTGCGCATCGTCATGTTGACCGGAGACGACGAGACCACGGCACGGGCCGTCGCGGGGCCGCTGGCGATCGACACGATCGTGGCGGGTGTTCAGCCGGCGGGCAAGGTGGAGGAGATCAAGCGACTCCAGGCCGAGGGCCGGATGGTCGCCATGGCCGGCGACGGGATCAACGATGCTCCCGCGCTGGCCCAGGCCCAGGTCGGAATCGCCATGGGGACCGGGACCGACGTCGCGATGGAGAGCGCGGCCGTGACGCTCGTCGGTGGGGATCTGCGCGGAATCGTCCGGGCACGTCGACTCAGCCAGGCCACGATGCGCAACATCCGGCAGAACTTGTTCTTCGCCTTCATCTACAACGCGCTCGGGGTCCCGCTCGCCGCTGGAGTGCTCTATCCGTGGTTCGGCTTGTTGCTCAGCCCCATGATCGCAGCGGCGGCGATGAGCCTCAGTTCGGTCTCCGTCATCGCCAACGCGCTCCGGCTGCGCGGAGCGGACATCGGTGCAAGGAACTAGCGAGTTCCGGGGCTCGCAGCCAGCAGTCGCTCGATCGCATCGGCCGCCGAGCTCGCGCCGTCCTCCGCACGCACGCCGGCCCCGGCTACAGCCGCCCGGTCGGAAAACGAGGGCTCGCCAAGAACGCGGCTTAGCACGGCGGTCAGCGTGCCGACGTCGCAACCATCGCGCGGCAGGGCGAGTCCCAACCCCGCGCGCGCGATCCGCGCTGCGTGATCGGCCTGGTCGTGCGCGAACGGAACGACGACCATCGGCCGCCCGGCGCGCAATGCCTGGCCCGTCGTGCCGGCGCCGCCCTGGTGGACGACCGCCGCCGCTCGCGGCAGCAGCTCCGAATACGGCGCATACGGAAACACCGCCACGCCGGACGGCAGCGGATCGGGCAACCGCTGCGCGATCTCGCGCCCGGTGAGCAGCACGGCCCGCCGCCCGAGGCGCGCGGCCGCTGCCGCCGCGTCCGCGTAGAACGCGCCGGCGATGTGGACCGCCGACGACCCCAGCGTGAAGACGATCGGCGGGGGACCGGCCTCGAGGAACGCGGCCAGTTCGGCGGAGAGCCCCGCGGCCCGCTCCTCGCGGTCGTAGAACGCGAACCCGCACTGGACCGACGACGGCGGCCAGTCCGGCTGCGGTGCCGCGAGTGCGCGCGAGAACAGCACCAGGTGCAGCGCCGGCGAGAACACGCCCTCGTACATCGGGTGCAGCGCTGACGGCGGCAACTCCATTGACGCGCGCACGCGATCGACCGAGCCCATCCACGGACGCGACACCGCCTTCCCCACGGCGAAGAACGCGCGGTACAGCCCGGGGAAGCGTCGACCCCACGGCTCGAGCCACGGTGCCTGCGGCCACACCGACGGATCGAGCGCCGAGTACTGGAGCAGCGGTTGAAGCGAGGTGGAAGCCCACGGCAAGCCGCGCTTCTCGGCGACGATCGCGACTCCGAACGTGAGCGGATGGGCGACGAGCAGGTCGGCATCGTGTGCCGCCGCATCGATCGCGGCCGTCGTTGCGGCGACGTGGGGCAGCACCAGTTCCTGGATCACGTAGCGCGACCCATCCGGGCCGTCCATCGCCCGGCGCATGGTCGCGCCGAAGTCGCCCAGTTCGGCGAGATTCGGCGGCAGCGTGGCGAAGGCGATCCCCTCGGACTCGACCTTCGGGCGGTACATCTCGTGGCTCAGGAGCGTGGTGCGGTGGCCGCGGTCGCGCAGTGCGATCGCGACGGCCAGTGCCGGATGCAGGTCTCCGAGCGACCCGTAGGCGGCGAGGACGACGTGACGGGGCGTCACCGTGCGGCGCTGCGAGCGACCGGTGCGGTCATCGCCGGCTCACCGGCGGCGAGCGCCTGCTCGAAGCGGCGCACGGCCCCGCGCGCGGTCTTCCCGCGGTTGGCGGCGATCGCGCCGCGGGCCTCCTCGTGCAGCCACTGGGCGACGCCGGGCGCGAGCCGGGGCACGCGGCCCTTGGCCGGAGCGGCCTGCAGCGCCTTCGGCACGACGAGGTAGAACGGCGCGACGTCGATCACGTCGGGGCTGCGCGCGAGCGCGTACAGATCGGCCGCCTTCTCACCGGTGGGCACGAGGCCGCGCGCCTGTAGCAGGTGCACGAACTCGTGCGCAATAACGAGGCGATGGATGATGCGGGGGCGGAGCCACAGCGCCGGGCGCTCGCCCATCGAGGCGAGCCCCAGGACCGTGCGGCGCTTGGTCAGGCCGATCGTCACCGTCACGCCGTCGAGCTCGGGGAAG
>JANOEH010000200.1:0-24885 GCA_031413115.1 Candidatus Eiseniibacteriota bacterium
TGCGGCGCTGGGCTGCCTGATCGGCGCCGTCGAAGCAGTTCGACTGAACAGTCCAATAGGCGTTAGGCCGCCCATGCAATCTGAAGGAGGAGGGTCCTATGCGAGTTCGCCATTGCTGTCTCATCATCCTGCTGGCGTTGCCTCTGCTAGCCAGCTGCCAAGCTACAGGAGAAAAAGCCGCCATGTCCGTCGAAACCGCGATCAAGACTTACGAGAGCGCGCTCAACGCCAACGACATCGACACCATCATGGGCCTCTACGGGAGCGAGCCAGTGTTCATGGCGCAGCACGCGCCCGCCATGGTCGGCCGCGATGCCGTGCGCGCTGGGTATCAGCAGGTCTTTGAGAGCATCAAGCTCACCGTCCGCTTTGAGATTCACGAAGTCCAAGTCGTCGGCGACTGGGCTTGGGTCCGCACCAGCTCGGCCGGTCGGACGCGCATCCTCGCGAATGGCGCGGAGATCGAGGAGGGCAACAACGAGCTATTCGTGTTTCGGCGAGAGAAGGGCGAGTGGAAGATCCACCGCTACCTGTTCTCCACCAACCGCCCTCGTTCCTGAATCGAAGTTACCACGTGGCGCTGCCTAACCAGCCGTTCCACCGGACGCGCTATCGCGCGCTGGCGCGCGCACAGCGCGCCGGTGAACGCCGGCGTTAGGAAGCTAGACTATGCATGCAGCTGCCGGTACTGAGCGTCGAGGCTGATGCAGGACGTCAGGCGTGACCAAGCAAGGAGTCATCTACCACCTGAAGGGAATGCCATGGCCGCTCTGCCAGATCGCTCCAAGGACAATCCGTGGAAGCTGAAGACGCCGCCGGGAACTTCCGAGTACACGATGCATACCGACGAGAGGGACGGAAAGCAGATCCTCGTCTGCACGGTGGGGAGTACGGTGCTGCACTACGACGCACGTTGCATTGACGACCTGCACGCCATGCTCAAGACGGCGGGCGATTAAATGGAACTTGGCGGAGCCGATGAGCAGAAGCCGGCAAGAGAAGGAACGGTTGAGGCCTGGGGTCGTTCTGCAGCGAACCCGGTCGGTGGCTGGTACGGCCTGAAGAAGGGCCTGCGCGGCCGCTTTGCGGTCTATGTGCCTCCGCTCATGGAGGAGCTTGGGCTCTGTGAGCTCGAGCACGACGCCAGGAACAACAGAATGCGTGCCAAGGGAGCGAAGTGACGCCTGACAGCCGGTTGCAGTGGACGCTGCGCTCGACCGGACCCGCCTGGCTTTCCGATTCCCCGGCGGGCCAGGTTCGGTTCCAGGACAGGTCCGGAGGACCATCGTGGCACTTCTAGTCGGTGTCATCCTCGCATTCACCATCGGCGTGTTCGCCACCGTCACCCGCCTGGATCGGGACCGCGCGTTCTATCCGACGGTGATGATCGTCATCGCGGCCTTGTACGCGCTGTTCGCAGTCATCGGAGGATCAACGCAGGCGCTCGTCCTCGAGTTGCTCGTGGGCGCGATCTTCATCGGCGCGGCCGTCCTCGGATTCCGCTCGTCGTTGTGGATCGTCGTGGTCGCCCTGGCGGGGCACGGGCTCTTCGATTTCGTGCACGGCCACTTCATTCCCAATCCGGGCGTGCCCGCCTACTGGCCGGCGTTCTGCGGGGCCTACGACGTGGTCGCGGCCGCGTACCTGGCGTGGTTGCTCAAGAGCGGGCGCGGCGCGGCCCGGGAGGCAAGACCATGAACACCGCACTCATCGTCGTCGACGTGCAGCAGAGCCTGGTCGAGGAGGGCGTGACCGACGCGCCGGCGATCATCGAGCGACTGAACGGGCTCCTCGCGCGCGCGCGCGGCGGTGGCGTTCCCGTCGAGATCGTCCGCGACACGCGGGTCGAGCCGGACTCAAGTTGTCATCGCGACCTCGAGCACGAACCGATGGACCTCGAGGTCATCAAGGGCGAGGGCGACTCGTTCGCGGTGCCGCAGCTCGTCACGTTCCTCGAGGACAAGGGCGTCGGGCGCGTCGTCATCGGCGGCATGGAGACCGACGCCTGCATCAACGCGACGACGCGTGGTGCGGTCGCGCGCGGGTTCGACGTGGTCGTCGTCTCCGACGGGCACGGCACGATCCCGTACGACGGACACACGGCGGAGGAGATCATCCGCGACTACAACGCCGCGTTCACGGACCTCGGGCGGGAGACCGGAAGGCTCAAGCTCGCGGCCGCGGCGGATGTGACGCTTGGCTGAGCGAGGATCGGGCGAACCAATGACAGCACGCGTGGTGTCGGCATGAAGGCCGTACTCGGAGTTGCCCTGACCACGCTCCTGCTCGTCGTCTGGGTCGCGGTGGTCTTCTTCGGAACCTCCGAAGGATGGTGGAAACGGCCACTCGCCCCTCGTGGCGACACGCGCGCATTCATGGCTGCGGCCACGCGGTTGGTGGACGCCGAGAACAAGGGCAACGCGGTCTTCGCCTTGATGGAGAAGGGCGCCGTGCACGCTGTGCACGCCGTCTCGGTCGGGGAGTCGGTCGACGTGAACACCGTGTTCCAGACGGCCTCGCTCAGCAAGTGGGTGACCGCCTGGGGTGTGATGGCGCTCGTCGAACAGGGGATGCTCGATCTGGATGCGCCGATCAGCACCTACCTGACACGCTGGAAGCTGCCCGCAAGCCAGTTCGACAACGACAAGGTCACGGCACGACGGCTATTGAGCCACACCGCCGGACTCACGGACGACCTCGGCTACGCGGGATTCAAACCCGGGGTGGCAGTGCAGTCCCTAACAGCATCTCTGGGAGGCCCAACGGATGTGTCGCCCGGGGCGAGCGGTGTCATCCAAGTCGGATCCGAACCCGGCAGCGAGTGGCGGTACTCCGGCGGCGGCTACGCAATCCTCCAGCTGCTGATCGAAGAACGGAGCGGTGAGTCGTTCGAGGACTACATGCAGCGAGTCGTCTTTCGTCCCCTGGGAATGGACCACTCCTCGTACCGGTGGGAGCTCGAGGGGGATTCCACGCTGGCGACGTCCTACGACGAGCAGTCGAGACCCACGGTTTACGATCGATTCTCGGCCGTCGCGGCGACGTCGCTGTACTCGTCGACTGCGGACCTGACGAAGTTCATCCAGGCTCATCTGCCGGGGGAGAACGGCGAACGTCCCGGGCGCGGCGTGCTCTCGCCGACAGTCATGACCGAGATGTGGCGACCGCACGCATCGAAGTTCGGGGAGGAGATCTGGGGACTGGGCACGATGCTGTACGCCCGGAACGGGACCTCCGGCTTCGTCGTCGGTCACGATGGGAGCAATACGCCGGCGATCAATACCGCGGTCCGCTTCGACCCGGCAACGGGCAATGGCATCGTGGTGCTCGAGACGGGACGGCCCGTGCTCGCAACCACCCTGGCGGGCGAGTGGATCTTCTGGGAAACGGGGAACGTGGACTTTCTCGCGTTCACCATGGCCGCGCCGGGAATGTTCCGCTTGATGGGGATCGGGTGTCTCGTGATCGTCCTGGCGGTTCCGACCGCCTGGTGGTTCCGTCGCCGCGGGCGCGGGAGTCGATCCGACAAGGTCCACGCCTGAGCAGCGACTCCCCGTGATCGACGACACCAGCAACCGGAGACTCCTCACATGACCGACCACCCGAGTCCCGAGAAGATCCTGCAGACCGGCCTCGCATTCTGGCCCGCGAAGACGCTGTTGAGCGCGATCGAACTGGGCCTCTTCACCGACCTGGCGGCCGGCCCGCGCGCGTACGCCGACCTCGTCGGCCGGCTCGGGCTGCACGCGCGCTCGGCGCGCGACTTCCTCGACACGCTCGTCGCGCTCGGGTTCCTGCAGCGCACGGGAGATCGCTATTCGAACACGCCCGAGACCGACCTGTTCCTCGATCGCACGAAGCCCTCGTACGTCGGCGGGATTCTCGAGATGGCGAATCATCGTCTGTACCCGTTCTGGGGCCACCTGACCGAGGCGCTGCGCACCGGTAAACCGCAGAACGAGGTGAAGGGCGGCGGCCCGGGCCTGTTCGAGACGCTGTACGCCGACCCGGCGCGCCTCGAGCAGTTCCTCGCGGCGATGACGGGCATCAGCCACGGCGCGAACATGACGATCGCCCGCGCCTTCCCGTGGAAGGAGCATCGCACGTTCGTCGACGTGGGCACCGCGCAGGGCGATCTCGCCGTGCAGATCGCGCTGGCGCATCCGCACCTCGGAGGTCTTGGCTTCGACCTGCCCGAAGTTGCGCCGGTCTTCGAGAAGTACGTGGCGGGTGTCGGCGCAACCGATCGCCTGAAGTTCGCAGCGGGAGACTTCTTCAAGGATCCGTTCCCCATGGCCGATGTCGTGCTGATGGGCCACATCCTCCACGACTGGGACCTGCCGACCAAGCAGATGCTGGTCGCCAAGGCCTTCGACGCGCTCCCGCAGGGCGGTGCACTGATCGTCTACGAGTCGATCATCGACGACGACCGCTCGAAGAACGCGTTCGGCCTGATGATGAGCCTCAACATGCTGATCGAGACGCCGGGCGGCTTCGACTACACCGGCGCCGACTGCGCGGGCTGGATGAAGGCGGCCGGGTTCAAGTCGACGCGCGTGGAACACCTTGTCGGTCCGGACTCGATGGTGATCGGGATCAAGTGACCGGCTCCGCGCCTGGGGCCTTCACGATCCGCGTCGGCGACCTGCGCGGCCCCGAGATCGCCGGGCTTCTCGAGGAGCACCTGGCCGAGATGCGGCGTCACTCGCCGCCGGGCAGCGTGCACGCGCTCGACCTCGATGCGTTGCGCGCGCCTTCGATCACGTTCTGGACGGTGTGGCGCGGCACGGAGCTCGCGGGCTGCGGCGCGCTCAAGGAGCTCGACTCGACCCACGGCGAGATCAAATCGATGCGGACGGCCGCAGGTTCGCAACGGCAGGGTGTTGCCTCGTTGTTGGTCGAGCACATTCTCGCCGTCGCCCAGTCTCGCGGCTATCGCCGCGTCTCTCTCGAGACCGGCTCCGGCGCGCCGTTCGCGGCGGCGCACGCGCTGTACGCGCGCCACGGCTTCGTGCGGTGCCCGCCGTTCGCGGAGTACGTGCTCGACTCGTTCAGCGTTTGCATGACGCTGGAGTTGGAGTAGCCTCCTCCCCGCAACGATTCCAGCCGTCCCTCGAACCGGAGGTCGACCCATGTCCCGACCGATGATCCGGCGCTTGCTGGCGCTCGCGCTGCCCCTCTTGCTCGCCTCGTGCTCGCCGGCCCAGAAGCCCGCGAAGGAGTCCGTCGCGGCGAAGCCCGTCCTGCCGCCCGAGCCCACGGTGACTCACACCGAGGCCGACGCCGCGCCCGGCCAGACGGTCGCCCACGGCGAGCTGATCCTCGGCGTCGACGCTGCGCGGAAGGCGCTCCATGCGCAGCATCATCCGCACGCGGTGCTCGAGACGCGGCGGGTTCCCGGTTCCTTCGACGTCCCGGCGATGACGGCGGTGAAGGACTTCGCGCTGGCCAAGGACGACCTCGACGTGATCCACCCCGGGCCCGGCGAATTCGTGCACGTCATGGAAGGGCAGCGGCACGGCTACCGGAACCTGACCGTGGGCATCACGTACACCGCGCCGGGCGGCGCGCCGCCGATGCACACGCACATGGGCGAGGAATCCCACGTCCTGCTCGACGGAAAGGTGATGTACGCGCTGGGCGACTCGATCTTCACCATGGAGGGGCCGTACATCGTCAACATCCCCCCGATGGTACCGCACTCGTTCACCAATCTGGGCGGCGACCTGGCCGAACTGGTCGTGATCTTCCCGACGAACGTGTGGGAGTACGATGTGCTCGATTACTTCCCGTTCGCCACCGACCGCGCGAAGCAGGTGGCGCGGGATGCGAAGTGGCGGGCGCCGGTGCTGCCCACCGGAAAGTAGGGGGGCGGATCGTGTTCGACTGGCTCAAGACACCGACGTTCCGGGATCCTCAACTCGGGGAGCTGACGCGGAAGCGCGGCCTGTGGCGGGGAACGGTGACGCTCGACGTCGAGGTGACCGGGGAGCTCAACGGCTTCACCGCCGTGATCCTGCTGGCCGACGAGGGTGTGGGCACGCGCTACACGGCGATCGCGCTGCACCGCGACGAGAACGCGAAGAAGGCGCACGAGGAGATGGGGTTCCACCACGGGTGGGGCGCGGCGCCGGACCAGCTCGTCGCGTTGATGAAGAAGGTGTAGGGTCGGCAGCGCGCCGCGCATGGGCGCCCAGAAGTCGATAGACTGGATCACCCCGGGGAGGTCGTCATGAAGCTGAACGTGGGCAATCCCGATCGCATCCTGCGCATCGTCGTCGGGCTCAGCGTCCTCGCCGCCGGCGCGTACTTCCGCTCGTGGTGGGGATTGCTCGGGATCCTGCCGCTCGGCACGGGGATCCTGGGCCGATGCCCTGGCTATCTGCCCTTCGGGCTTTCGACCCGCCGTGGCGGGGACGGATCGCGATCGTCATGAGCCCGATGCCGGACGACACCCGCAGCCCTTCGGACATCTATCCGAGTCTCACCTATGACGACGCAGCAACGGCGATTGCCTGGCTGTGCAAGGCATTCGGTTTCACGGAGCGCTTCGTCGTGCCCGGGCCGGACGGTCGCGTCGAGCACTCCGAGCTGACGATCGGAACCGGCGTGGTCATGATCAGCTCCCCCAAGGACGAGGATCGGCGCGTCTCGCCGCAGGCGCTGTCCGGCGTGGCCCAGGCGCTGAGCGTCTTCGTCGACGATCCCGACGCGCACCACGCGCTCGCGGTCGCTGCCGGCGCGCGCGTCGTGCGGCCGCTGCGCACCGAGGACTACGGCGCGCGAGGCTACATGGCGCTCGATCCGGAAGGGCATCTCTGGTACTTCGGGGACTATCGACCGGGGGAGTACTGGGAAGCGTGAGCCGGAGGGGAGCCACCTCAGTTCTCGACTCGCGCCGTGGTGCGAATCCCGAACCGAACAGCCCACTCGACTCGCACTGATGCCAGTCAATTGGGCTGATTTCAAAACAGCCCAATTCACCTCGCCTGAGATAGGTGAATTGGGCTGAAAGTGGGCTGTCAATGACCGAGCCTCGGAGGGTTGTACCATGTGCCGCAACATCCGCACCTTGTTCAACTTTGCACCTCCGGCAACCGACGAGGAGATCCGCACGGCGTCGCTGCAGTTCGTGCGCAAGCTCGCCGGGTTCACGCGACCGTCGAAAGCGAACGAGGCGGCGTTCGAGCGTGCAGTCGACGAGACGGCCGAAGTTGCGCGCTTGTTTCTGCAAGCGCTTGTGACGAGCGCGCCGCCGCGGGATCGCGAGGTCGAAGCCGTCTGCGTGCGCGCCCGAACGTCGGAACGGTTCGGCAATGCGACGTCCCCGGTCAAGGGCGGCGACTAGGGCCGCACCCCGGCCGCACCCGGACCATGCCCGGCGCTTGAACTTGCGCCGACGCAAGTTGCCCCGCCTCAAGCCCCCGGCGACCCATCCCAGGAACCGCGCCCCCGCTGCGTTCCGCGTCGTCACGTTAGACGGCCTGGCCAGGAAGGATTGCGCTGCCCGGCCGACTGCGCAGGAGCCGATCCCTCACCCCTTCTTCCGCATCGCGTCCAGGCTCCACGGACCCGCGCCGGCCGCCGAGAGCCACAGGAAGATGAAGCAGTCGAGCGCGGCCGCGCCGCCGCCGTTCACCGTCGGCCAGAACGACTTCGGCGCGTGGAACTGGAAGTACGCGACCGCCATCTCGCCGGCGAGCAGGAACGCGATCGGGCGCGTCCACAGGCCGAGCAGGATGAACAGGCCGCCGAACGCCTCGAGCACGCCGCCAATCCAGATCTGCGTGAACGGAGCCGCGACCCCGTTGTCGGGCGGCATGCCGACCGGGAATGCGAACAGCTTCGACGTTCCGGCGAGGATGAAGATGAACGCCGTGACGATGCGCAGCAGGGCGTGGAAGTGGGGGGCGAACGAGGTCCAGCGGGCGAGGGGACTCATGGGCAATCCTTTCGGTGGGCGGGGGGGAGGTCCTCGACTTGACTCTACACTCATCCCCCCGCGATCGCCCCGATGACCATGTACGGCTCGCGCCCCTCGGCCACCGCGGCCGGAAGCGGATCGTCGGGATCGGCGTTCGACCAGTCCTCCTCGCAGGCGTAGAAGCGCAGGAACGGTCGGCGCCGGCCCGTTGCGTAGTCGCGGATGGTGCCGCGCAGCATGGGCCAGCGCGCCTCGATCGCGTCGATCACGGCGCGCTGCGTGACCGGGCCCTCGATCGAGAGTTCGACCTCGGGCCCGACCTTCGCCAGGTTGCGCAGATGGTACGGCAGCATGACGCGGATCACGGCAGCGTCTGGACCTCGACCGAGAGCACGCCCGGCAGGTCGCGCACGATCGCATTCCAGTTGTCGCCGCCGTCGGGCGAGCAGTAGACCTGGCCGCCGGTCGTCCCGAAGTAGACGCCGCACGAATCCAGCGTGTCGACGGCCATCGCGTCGCGCAGCACGTTGACGTAGCAGTCGCTCTGCGGCAGGCCCTTCGTCAACGCCTCCCACTCGTCGCCGCCGACCTTGCTGCGATAGACGCGCAGCTTGCCCTCGGGCGGAAAGTGCTCCGAGTCGCTCTTGATCGGCACCACGTAGACGGTCTTCGGGTCGTGGGCGTGCACGTCGATCGGGAAGCCGAAGTCGGTCGGCAGGTTGCCGCTCACCTCGTGCCAGTGTTCGCCCGCGTCGTCGCTGCGCAGCACGTCCCAGTGCTTCTGCATGTAGAGCACGTCCGGCGCCTTGCCGTGCATGGCGATGCGGTGCACGCAATGACCCACCTCGGACTTGGGATCGGCGAACTCGTAGGCCGACTTGAGACCGCGGGTCTTCACCGCCCACGTCTTGCCGGCGTCGTCGCTGCGGAACACGCCCGCGGCCGAGATCGCGACGTACATGCGCTCGTGCCGCGTCGGGTCGATCAGGATCGTGTGCAGGCCCAGGCCACCGGCGCCGGGCGTCCACTTCTCCGTGTCGGTGCCCTGGCGCAGGCCCGCCATCTCCTGCCAGCTCTTGCCGGCATCCTTCGAGATGAACAGCGCGGCGTCCTCGATGCCGGCGTACACGGTGTCGGCGTCATCGAGCGACGGCTCGACGTGCCACACGCGCTTGAACGCCCAGGGCTTGGCGCTATTGTCGTAGAACAGGTGCGTGCCCGGGTCGCCGTCGTAGGCGAACTCGTTGCCGATCGCCTCCCACGTCTTCCCGCCGTCGTCGGAGCGCTGCATGAGCTGGCCGAACCAGCCGCTCGTCTGCGACGCGTACAGCCGGTTCGGGTTCAGCGGGGAACCCTTCACGTGGTACATCTCGAACCCCGCGAAATGCGGTCCATCGACCGTCCACGACTCGCGCTTGCCGTCGGCGCTGAGGATGAACGCACCCTTCTTCGTGCCGACGAGAACTCGAACTCCGCTCATGCTGCCTGCTCCTTCCGATCGAGGGGTTGTGCGGCCGGGGCGCCGCGGTGACGCAGAAGCCTACTCGTTCGCCGGAAATCGATCTACCAGGTGTCGCCGCCGGTCGGCGGCGGCCAGGCGCCCATCATGCGGCGCAAGAGTGCGATCTGGCCCACGTGGTAGCTCACGTGATTGCCCATCGCGCGCAGGACGTCCGCGCGCAGGCGGCGTCCGCTCGGGGTCTTGCCGTCCAGTTCGCCGTCCTGGATCCGGGACGTGAGCGCGGCGAGGCTGCCCTTGAAGGCGCGCACGAACCCATCCCAGTCCGCCGCGCTTGCGGGGGCGTCGGGCCCCGGCCAGCTGTCGACGTCGTGCTCGGGCGCGGTCGGGTTCTCACCGCGCAGCACCGCGAGCGAGTAACCGTTCCAGTAGATGATGTGGTTGGCGCACTGCTGGATCGTGTACGGCGCGTCGGGAAGTCTTCGCCCGGCGAGCTGCCAGTCGAGGCCGTCGAGCGTGTTCGACGCGTCGGCGTGGGCGCCCTGGCCTTCGACGCCGCCGACGAGCGAGGTCCTGAGGATGTCTTCGAACGTGGACAAGGGTCAACCTCCGGGAACAGGAGAGGGTAGGGGCCGGAATTACAGCACGACGGCGGGACCCCTGTCGATCCCCACCGTCGATTCGTCGACGGTGCCTGTCGATGGGGCAACGGTGGCTTCATGCGGCGCCCCTGCAGCCCGGCGAATTCGCCTGAACAATAGAAGGATCGGTCGCCGCGCCCCGCTGGCCCGCGACTTGCACCGCCTCCGCCGCCCCCCGATTTCGTCGTCCCCGCGTGGGCGCGCTCCCAGGCCGCGCGCGGGGCAGTGCAACGGACGTCCCCCTCGGGAGATTCCCCCATGTCGACTCTTGGTGATGAACTGGTGCGTCATTGCTGGCACCTGCTGCACGGCGGTCAACCGTACCGCGCGCTCATCCTGGCCGAACGTGCGTTGCGCGTGTACCAGCCCCCGGCCGACTCGATCCTCTGCGGACGCCTGTCGTTGATCATCGGGGTGGGACTGGCCGCGCTCGGGCGCGATGCGCCCGCCCGACGCTATCTCGAGGATGCGTCGTGGTCACTGGCCCACGCGAGCGATCGCGATGACGTCGCGAACGCGACCGCGGGCCCGCCGACGCTGGCGCGCAACGAGCTCCTGACGGTGAAGGATCGCGGATGGGAGGCGGTGCCGGCGTAGGCGGTCGGCATGGACGCAGGCCGACCGGAGTAGGTGGGGGTGGGAGGCGGAGCTCAGCCCTCACCTGCTTCGGCGCATGCTTGATCGCGGATTTACCGAAGTCGAGCTCTGGGCTATGCTTGACGGTGCCATCGATCTGCGCCCGGATCCTGAGCCTGGTCGGTGGCGCGTGGAGACGACCCATCAGGGCAGGCCCTGGAGGGTCATCGTCGAGCCAGACTTCCGTCTCCAAGTCCTGGTCGTCGTGACCGCATTCCCGACCGGGGGATCGAACCGATGAGCGAGACCTATCTCGAAGTCAGTTACCGTCACGGGCGACCGATCGCGGCCTACTACTACCTGCCCCGCCGCCCGGGTCAGAAGTGTTTCCGGACGCAGTCCCTCGAGGACGGTGTCGTCGTCGACTATGGTGGGGATGAACAGCCGATCGGAATCGAGCTGACGGCCCCGGAGTCAATGACCCTCGCACGCATGAACCGGGTGCTCCGACTCCTCGGGCAGCGCCTCATGACCCGGCGCGACCTCGCGCCGCTCCGCGCCGCCTAGAGTTTCTACGCCGCCCGGGTCGCGAACACGCGCGCCGCAAACGTCGTCGCCGCGAGCAGCAGCGCGAACGCGGCGTGCATCAGGCGCGTGCGGGTGACGGCGTCGCGCCACGTATAGCCCGCGCGGATGCGCGCGAACTCGCGCAGCGTCCACGGCAGCGCCAGCAGCGCGAGCAGCGCCACCTCCGGCAGGCCGCCCGCCACGATCAGCACGGGCACCACGCCGAACGCCGCGACGTAGTCGCCCGCAAACCACGGCGGAGCGGATGGACCCGCGACGGCCGCGCCCGCGTCCGCATTCTCGGCGGCCGCAGCGATCCAGGCGCGCCGGGCGGCGTCGGCCAGGAATCCGATCGGCAGGCCGATCCACAGCGCCGCCGGGGCGACGGTCCCGACCAGCGCCAGCGCCGCGCCCACCGAGGCGAGCGGCCCCATCCACAAGATCGTGATCGGTCCGGCGAGCGGGGTATCCGACAGGCGCGGCCCGGCGGCGAACGCGCAGGCCAGCAGGATCGCCGCGGCGCACACCCAGAACATCGGCCAACCGCGCGCGGCGACCAACAGGAGCGCGGCGAGCAGCGCGACCGGCAGCGTGACCCATGCCGGCACGCCGCGGCCGGCCCGCGGCGTCTCGCCCGGGCGCACGCGCGAGGCGAGTGTGGCCTCGGCGCCGGCGACCGCGAAGAGGAACGCGCCGAGCAGGAGCAGCAGTTCGAAGCGGGGACGCAGCGCCGGATCGTAGGCGGCGCTGGCGCCGGCGACGACGGCCGGGAGGACGGCGTAGCGGGGGAGGCGCAGCAGGTGGGCGAGGCGCGCGAGCGCGGTCACGCGCGGGCGCGTCCGGAGTCGGGGTCGTCGGGCTTCGCGGTGCCGCCCGTAGTCGAGCCCGTGGTCGCGCCGGCGGCCTCGATGGCGGCGGCCTCTTCCTCGCCGGAGAGGCGCAGGATGCGCGACAGCTCGCTGCGCAGCTTGCCCTCGTCCAGGCGTTCGAGCAGCAGGCCGCGCCACGCGACCGAGATCGCACCCGAGTGCTCGGAGATGCAGACGGCCACCGCGTCGGTCTCCTCCGAGATGCCAAGGGCGGCGCGGTGGCGCGTGCCCAGCGACGGGGTGATCCGCGGATTCTGCGACAGCGGCAGGATGCAGCCGGCGGCGACGATCTGGTCGCCACGCACGATGACGGCGCCGTCGTGCAGCGGCGTGTTCGGGGCGAACAGCGTCTCGAGCAGCTCACTGCGGGCGCGGGCATCGAGCCGCGTGCCGGTCTCGACGAAGTTGCGCAGGCCCTCGTTGCGCTCGAGCACGATGAGTCCGCCGTGGCGACGCTGGGACAGCGCCTCGGCGGCGCGAACCACCTCGCCCAGGACCCCATACTCGTCGACGCGCAGGAACGAGCGAAACCACCGCGTGCGGCCGAACTGGGCCAGCGCGTGGCGCAACTCGGGCTGGAACAGGATGACGAAGGTGATCAGCCAGACGGTGCGCAGGTTGGTGGCGATGTAATCGACGGCGATCAGGCCCAGGAAGCGCGCCACGGCCGAGACGACCACGAGCACGAGCAGCCCGATGATCATCTGCGCCGAGCGCGTGCCCTTGACCCCGACGAGCAGGCGATAGAACAACACTGCCACGAGCAGGATGTCGAGGACGTCGAGGAGCCAGATGGAGTGAACGGGAGTCACGACGACCATGCTATCAGAGCGCGCCGGGCGATCCCACCAATCGGTTGACCCTCGGCGCAGCGGCGCGCAGAATGCGCCGGTCGGCGTCCGCCGGCCTTCCCATGGCCACCCCGATTGATCGCACAGACGGAGACTCGCCATGCGCCCCAGTCGCTCCGTGAAGGTCCTCGCCG
Organism: Candidatus Eiseniibacteriota bacterium; assembly: GCA_031413115.1. Classification (GTDB taxonomy): domain Bacteria; phylum Eisenbacteria; class RBG-16-71-46; order RBG-16-71-46; family DASYSL01; genus JANPEF01. Next base: position 13,022 of record JANOEH010000200.1, read on the forward strand.
CCGGCTTCGCGCTCCAGGCCGCGCTGCTCATCGCCACCGCAGTCTCGGCGCTCCCGCTCTATGCGACCCGCCAGGGCCTGCCGTGCAGCGCCTGCCACTTCGATCCGCAGGGCGGGGGCGCGCGGCGCGAGATCGGCTTCCTCTACGAGCGAAACCGCCACGACATGGCCCCCGAGGAGCGCTGGGCCGACATCCTGCTGTCGAACAAGGTCGGAGACGCGCTGTACTTCGGCACCAACCTGCGCCAGCAGTACACCTACGTGAGCGAGGTCGAGTCGGGCGGGACCGCGGTCTCGACGTTCTTCCCGATGCAGGGCGCGTTCTACGCCGTCTTCGCGCCGATGGCAAACGTCACCGCCCAGTACAACCGCGACCTGCGCACCACCCGCGACGCGTGGGTCATGGTGCACGACCTGCCCGCCGGGATGTACGTCAAGGCCGGGCAGTTCCGCGTGCCGTTCGGCCTGCGCATGGACGATCACACGGGCGCCATGCGCGCCGGGTTCCGCGACGCGCCGGCCGGCTCGTTCGGCACCAGCGGCTTCCTGCCCTACGACCCGCGCAACGTCGAGGGCGGCCTCGAGGTCGGCGCCACGCCGTTCGCCGCCGTCCCCGTGCTGTTCACCGCCGCGATCACCAACGGCGGGGAGGCGTTCACGCAGGACGCGCAGGCGCTGACGGCACGCGCGTCGTACACCTCGGGTCGCGTCATGACCGGCGCCTCGGGCTATCACAACTACCGCTCGACCACGCGCGACTCGGACTGGCGCACCTCGGCCTGGGCCGGTTTCGCGGCCACGCCCGCGCTGGTCGTGATGGGCGAGGGCGGCGTCGGCGAGAGCGAGAGCGACGGCGGCCTGGTGCGCCGCACGCGCGGCTTCTGGGCCGAGGCCGACTACCGCGTCAGTCGCACGGTCCTCGTGCGCGCCAAGTACGACTACGTCGACCAGGACCAGGACACGGCCGGCCTGGCCCAGGAGCGCTACACGGTCGAGAGCGACCTCACGTTCCTGCCGTTCGTCGACGTCAAGGTGTCGCTGCGCCGCGTCGTCCCGGAGAACGCGTCCGACGAGAACCAGGGATTGCTGCAGTGGCACTTCTACTACTGAAACGCCAGCGTCTCGTCGCCGGGCGTCGCGCCGCCGGGGTCCGATGCGCGGCGGGGGCGCTTGTCCTCGCCGCGATGGTGTGCGCGCTCGCGATGTTTGCCATGTCGCCGGTCGCCGCCCAGGTCGGAACCGATGTCGGGGCGTGGCGTCGACTTCCGCCGCCGACCGCACCCTTCCGCGGGGCACTGGGGATCGAGCCCGCGACGGGCCGCCTCGTCCTGCTGTCGCGGGAGATCGATCGCCATGTCCTCTGGACGCTCGATCGCCTGGGCTCCGGCGCGTGGGAGACGCGGCGGGTCACGACGCCGCAGAATCCGTCCACCTACGACGAGTTCTCCTTCGATCCGCTGGGACGCCAGTTTGTCTCGCTCGTCCCGCGGTGGACGTACTCGGACACGGGAATCGTCGACGCGGAGATCCGCCTGGTCCGGGTCTCGATCGATGGCAACCCGACCTGGACCGAGGTCTCGCCCGAGGGTTCGGGCCCCCGGATCCGGGTCGATGAGGCGATCGCCATCGATCCTTTGGCGAGCCGGATGTTCCTGGTCGGCGGCCGGGATATCGACACGGACGAGAGCTACGGGGATCTCTGGGAACTGCAACTCGGGCCCACGCCGACCTGGAACCGGATCCAACCGGTCGGGGGGGACCTCGCTCCGCGCGTGGGGGGCTCGGCGTGCTACGACCCGGTCGCGAACCGGTTGTTCGTGATCGGTGGCGACACGGTCCTCGATACGTACGCAGAAGGCGCGCGCGCATGGAAGATCGACCTCGGTGGCGACCGCCGTTGGACCGAGCTCGCGCCGGCCGAGACCCTGCACACCGGTTACTTCGAGCCCCCGGTGCTCACGCTCGCCGACCAGAAGATCCGGATGCTGCGGCCGGGCCAGAACTACGAGCCCGTCGACTCCACGTATCTTCTCGTCCTCGACACGCAGGCCGGAGGCTCCTGGGGCCGCGAGCCGGTCTCCGGGCCGTTGTTGCCGAGCCTGTACGGCGGCGTGCAGGTCGCCTTCGACGCCGCACGAAACACGATCGTCTACGTCGGGACCGCCGGCGTGCGCCCCGAACCACCCAAGTACTCGCCGGGGCACGTCGATGTGTGGTCGCTCGCCCTGGGATCGCCTGCGGCGACGTGGACACGAGAGTACGACTCGATGGATCCGTCGGATTTCGAAGCCACCGCGCCGCGCGCCCTCGACGCCGGACGGGGCCAGGTCCATACGTGGTCGTCGTTCAGTTCACCGGGGTCGTATTCGTTCCGGCTCGAGGCCGAACCGGGGTGGAGCTATCAGCGCCGGGACGTGCCGGACGGAAGGCGACGGGTCGGCGCGGTCGGGGTCTTCGATCCGGAACTGGATCGGATGCTCGTCTTCGGGGGTGGAGACGACGGCGTCGAATATGGCGACCTGTGGCAGGGGAGCCTCGGGGACCCCCTGGTCAACTGGATGCGGGTCGTTGCCGATGGGCCCGCGCCGTCGGCTCGTATCCACGCGACGGCCGTGCATGATCCGCTGCGTCGGCGCATGGTCCTGTTCGGGGGATTCGCCGGCCGGGCGATGAACGATGTCTGGCAGCTCGACCTGACCGAGGCGAGCCCGCGCTGGATGCCGGTCGCCGTCCGCGGGGTCCCCCCGGCGCCGCGCTGGGGACACACGTCGGTCTACGACTCGAGACGGGATGCGATGGTGGTCTTCGGCGGGGCTGCCGGGCCCTCCAGCGAGCAGTCGCACCCGCTGAACGACGTGTGGTCGCTGTCGTTCGGCGACGGCGACGCGTGGGTCCCGCTCTCCACCGTCGGCTCGGCCCCGCCGGCCCGCTACCGGCACGCCGCACTCTACGATCCGGTGGGCGATCGGATGATGATCCTCTGGGGCCTCGATGCCAGCGGCAGTCGCTTCGATACGGCGACCCTCGAGTTCGGGGTCACGCCGCGCTGGGGCTCCGAGGTTCCGCAGGGCTTCGGGCCGGACGGTCGCACGGATGCGTTCGCGGGCTACGACTCCGTGCACGATCGAGGGATCATTCTCGGCGGCACCGCGAGCTCGGGAAACTATACCGAGCGCTCCCTGAACGACGCCTGGGCGATCGACTGGAACCGCACGGATCGCCAGCCGCCACCGCTGCCGCACAACGAGTCGACCATCACGTTCCTCGGCGTGGGACCGAACCCGTCCCGCGGCGAGGTGAACATCGCGTTCGAAGTGCCGGGCACGACACAGGTGCGCGCCCGCATCCACGACGTGCGGGGTCGGGTCGTGCGCGACCTCGGGGAGCGGTCGTTCACCCCGGGTCGGCACCTGGTCAGCTGGGACGGTCGCGACGACGCGGGTGGGCGGGTGTCGGACGGCGTGTACTTCGCGCGCGTCGAGGCCGGGACGACGCAACTCACCGGCAAGCTCGTGTTGATGGACTAGTGATTGGAATGGAGTAGACTTTCCCCCGTGACCAGAACCCGCCCCCGCGGGGTCCGCACCTGTCCTTCGAAGTCATCGGGCGCATTATCGATCCCGAAACGATTGCTGTCGGTCCCGGGATCCGGGAACTCCGAAGACTCGTGCGCGCGTATGGCCGGGGCCTGTGGCGCAAGCGCAAGGGCTATGCGCACGTTCGACTGGGATCAGGGAGAATCGTCCAGGCCGAGGTGCACTGGTACGAAGCCAGCGGTATCGGGAAGCGAGACCTCAAGCTGAAGCGAATCCTGGGTGGGACACGACGATGAAGCGTCGAAACGGCAGGCACTACCTGTTCTGCATCTCGAACCGTGGCTACAAGGCCTCGCTGATCCGACGTCGGGTCTACCGGCTGCTCGCGGATTCCTCCGCAAGTCGGGAGGGGCTCGTCCGAGTCGTCGACGAGAGCGGTGAAGACTACCTGTTTCCCCGGCGGCTGTTCATCGAGATCGAGTTACCGCCCGAGGCCGAGCGGGCGTTTCGAGTTCCGCGCTAGAGAAGCGCTTCGGCCGTGCGCAGGGCGCGCACGGTGGGGCGCACGTCGTGCGTGCGCACGATGCGGGCGCCGCGCAAGACGCAGGCGACGGCGGCGGCGATGCCGGCCTCCAGCCGCTCGTCGGCGCTCAAGCCGAGCAGTTTCTCGAACAGGCTCTTGCGCGAGACGCCGATCAGCAGCGGGTAGCCGCACGACGCCAGGTCGGCGGTCCGCCTGAGCAGCGCCAGGCTGTGCTCGATCGACTTCCCGAAGCCGATTCCCGGATCCACCGCGATCGCCTCGCGTGCCACGCCCGCCTCCTCGGCGCGACGGGCCGCGTCGTAGAGGAAGCCGCGCACCTCGCCGACCACGTCGGCGTAGCGCGGCGACTTCTGCATCGTCTGCGGATCGCCCTGCATGTGCATGAGCACGAGGCCCGCCCCGTGGCGCGCCGCGAGTGCGGCCCGCTCACGCACGCCGGCATCATCCTCGCCACCGCCGGCGGTGCCGCCGCGCAGGCCGCTCACGTCGTTCAGCACGGCCGCGCCGAGGTCGAGCGCGGCGCGCGCGACCTCGGTCTTTCGCGTGTCGATCGAGATGGGGATGGGGCAGCGCGAGACCAGCAACTCGAGCACCGGTACCACGCGGCGGATCTCGACTTCGGCGGGCACGACGGCCGAACCGGGGCGCGTGCTCTCGCCGCCGACGTCGATCAGGTCGGCGCCCTCGTCGTACATGGCGAGCGCGCGCTCGAGCGCGGCGTGCGGCTCGGCGTAGCGGCCGCCGTCGAAGAACGAGTCGGGCGTCACGTTGAGCACGCCCATCACGAGCGCGCGGTTGCCGACGTCGAATACGCGTCCGCGCACGTGCCACGCTGCCGCGACCGGAACCGCGGGCGGGCCCGCGCTCACGGCCGGGTGCGGGGTCATGCTGCCGGCGTCGGGGACGGCGTGGTCGCCGGGCCCATCGGCTCGGGACGTGCGGCGACGGACGCCTCGGGCGGCGACGCCTCGAACGGGGTGGGCGGTTCGTCTCTCCTGGGCGCCTCGAATGCGGCGAGCTCCTCGCCGCGCATCAGCTTCTCCATGTCCTCGCGGTCGAGCTGCTCGCGCTCGAGCAACGTGCCGGCGATCTTGTCGAGCAGGTCGCGCTTGTCGTGCAGCACCGCCAGTGCGCGCTCGAGCCCGCCGTCGACGATCACCTTCACTTCGACGTCGATCGCCTCGGCGGTCTGCTCGCTGTAGTTCTTGGCCGAGCCCAGGTCCTTGCCGAGGAACACCATCTCCTCCTTCTGGCCGAACTTGAGCGGTCCGAGCCGGTCGCTCATGCCCCACTCGCAGACCATCTTGCGCGCCAGGTTGGTGGCGGCCTCGATGTCGTTGGACGCGCCGGTCGTCTTCTCGCCGAAGACGATCATGTCGGCGGCGCGGCCGCCCAGCATGCCGGCGACGCGCGACAGCAACTCGTCGCGCGTGTAGGCGAGGCGGTCCTCCTCGGGAATCATCGCCGTAAGGCCCAGCGCGCGGCCGCGCGGGATGATCGTCACCTTGACCACAGGGTCGGTGCCGGGCAGCGACGCGTTGACGATCGCGTGGCCGGACTCGTGATACGCCGTGCGGCGACGCTGCTCGGGACTGATCACCATGCTCCGGCGTTCCACGCCGAGCGTGACCTTGTCCCGCGCGTCCTCCATGTCCTGCATCTCGACCTTCTTCTTGTTACGCCGGGCGGCCAGCAGCGCCGCCTCGTTGACCATGTTTGCGAGGTCGGCGCCGGACATGCCCGGCGTCTCCTGGGCCAGTTGCTTGAGCTCGACGTCGGTCGACAGCGGGATCTCGCGCGTGTGCACCTTGAGGATGCCCTCGCGTCCCTTGACGTCGGGCCAGTCGACGATCACCTGGCGGTCGAAGCGACCCGGTCGCAGCAGCGCCGGGTCGAGCACGTCGGGACGGTTCGTCGCTGCGATCAGGATGACGCCGTCGTTGGCGTCGAAGCCGTCCATCTCGACCAGCAGCTGGTTGAGCGTCTGCTCGCGCTCGTCGTGACCACCGCCCAGGCCGGCGCCGCGATGGCGGCCGACCGCGTCGATCTCGTCGATGAACACGATCGCCGGCGCGTTGCGCTTGGACTGCTCGAAGAGGTCACGAACCCTGCTCGCCCCAACCCCGACGAACATTTCAACGAAGTCCGAGCCGCTCATCGAGAAAAACGGCACGCCCGCCTCGCCCGCGACGGCCTTGGCGAGCAGCGTCTTGCCGGTGCCCGGGGGGCCCAGCAGCAGCGCTCCCTTGGGAATGCGGCCGCCCAGGCGCTGGAACTTGCCCGGGTCCTTGAGGAACTCGACGATCTCCTGCAACTCGGCTTTCGCCTCGTCGGCGCCGGCCACGTCCTTGAACGTGATGCGCGGGTTCTGGTCGAGCGTCACCTTGGCGCGCGACTTGCCGAACTTGAGCGCCGCCGAGCCGCCCGACTGCATCTGGCGCATGATGAAGAACCACGCGCCGACCAGGATGATGAGCGGCAGGAGCTGCCCCAGATAGCTCCACCAGTTCGCCTGCTTGGGGCGCATCTCGATCTCGATGCCGGGGTTCTTCTCCCAGATCATCTTCGCCAGAGCGTTGCTGTCGCCCTGGTACCAGGTGCGGAACTCCTTGAACGGGACGGGCCGTCCGGCGACCTGCGTCGAAGCCGAGACCTTGAGCTCGCCCGCGATCTCGTTCGCCACCTCGCTGGCGCCGACGTCGAGCTTCTGGATGTTGCCCTTCTGCACTTCCTCGACGAAGCGCGTGTACGTGTTGTCGACGCGCTGCTGGCGCTGCCCGAAGAAGAACTGCGCGACGAGCACCGACACGACGACGATCAGCGCCCACAGCGCGATCGAGCGGCCGGGCCGGGTGGGCGGGCCCCCCGGGAGTTGCGTGCCGCGGCGCGGCATGCCGGGGCGTGGCACGCGAGGCGCGTCCTTCTTGCCCTTGGTGCGGTCGTCATTGCGGTCGTCCGGCTCGGGGCCGGCGTCACGGCGATAGAACGTCACGATTTCGACTCCGGTCGAGGGGCGTGCGGAATGGCCACACCCACGTAGGGAAGCTGGCGCAGGCCCTGGGCGGCGTCCATGCCGTACCCGACGACGAACTCGTCGCCGATCGGGAAGCCCACGTAGTCCACGGGAACGGGAACGCGCCGACAGGGAACCTTGTCGAGCAGCGCGCACACCTTGAGGCTGGCGGGCTCGCGCTGGGCGAGCAGGTCGAGCAGGAAGCGGACCGAGTGGCCGGTGTCGACGACGCCCTCGACGAGAATCACGTGCCGTCCCTTCACGTCGACGCGCAGGTCGTGCACCAGGTGGACCTTGCCCGACGAGGCGGTCGCGTTGCCGTACGAGGACAGCGAGAGGAAGTCGACCTCGAGCTCGATGTCCATCGCGCGCACCAGGTCGGCGAGGAAGATGAACCCCCCCTTGAGCACCGCGATCAGCAGCGGCTTCTTTCCAGTGTACTCGCGCGACAGCATGCCGCCCATCCCGGCGACCCTCTCGGCGATGGCCTCGCGAGAGTACAGCGTGTCGATGCGCGCGTAGGCCGAGGGGGTCGTCTCGAGATTCGATTCGGGCATCTCAGGTTCCCCCGGTGCGCGTCCCACGCGCTTGGGCCTCGAAGCAGATGCGCCCGCGCGACCGGCGGGCGTGGAGGGATCCCGGCAGATCGACCCGCGCGCCCTCGGGCCCGCGGACGACGAGCGATTCGAGGGCGTCGAGGTGGCGACGGGTGAGACCCGCGCCGGCTCCCGCCATTCGTCGAAACGCCTGCGCGAACACTGTTTCGCGCACGATCGGATGGTAGCCGAGCAGGATGCGGGCAACAAGGCGAATCCCGGTCGGGTCCGCGCCGCCGATCGGTGCGGAAGCCGCGTCGTTGGCGGCTGCGAGCGCCCGTGCAGCCTCCTTGCCCAGCCAGTCGTCGAGGGCGGCGGCCCGGGCGGATAGCCCGGCCAGCGCAGCCCCGATCTGCGGATTGAGATGCGCCAGGCGGGGCAGGATTTCGGCTCGCACGTAGTTTCTGCGAAAAGCCGGGTCGGCGTTCGTCGTGTCGACGCGCGGGCGCAGCCGGCGCGAGGCGACGTGGGCCTGCACGTCGGCGCGCGAGGCGAACAGGAGCGGCCGCACGAAGCGGCCACGGCGCGGACGCATCGCGGCGAGGCCCGAGAGCCCCGTGCCGCGCGCCAGCCGCAGCAGCACGGTCTCGGCCTGGTCGTCGGCGGTGTGGCCCAGCGCGATCGCATCGGCGCCGACCTTCGTCGCAGTGCGGGCCAGGAAGGCGCGGCGCAGGCGGCGCAGGCCGTCCTCGCCGGCGTGGCCGCGGGCGCGCATCCAGCCCGGGCCGTCGGCGCGGGCGATCACCGCGGGGAGCCCGAGGTCACGGGCGCGCCGGGCGACGAAGCGCGCATCGGCCGCACCGGCCGCGCCACGCACGCCATGGTCGAGATGGGCGACGGTCAACCTGAGGCGCAACGTGCGCGCCAATTCGGACAGGACCGAAAGCAGGGCAAGGGAATCGGGGCCGCCAGAGCAGGCGACCAGGACGGTCGAACCGCGCTCGACCCGGCAGGGGCCGAGAAGCGCGGCGCGAGCGGCACGATAGAGCACGTCGGGACGCAGCGGGGGTGGGCGCACACGGGCCCCGGACGATGGTGGCGGCGCAGGGATTCGAACCCCGGACACGAGGATTATGATTCCTCTGCTCTGACCAGCTGAGCTACACCGCCACGTCGTCTGGGGCGACCGCAGGCAGGGCCTTGGACGTGGCCGCGAATAGGCAGGAACAACCGGCGCATGGTGGCCGAGGGCCACCCCTCCTGTCAAGCCGCGGCCCCGGCGCCCGGCTTGACGCGAGTCCCGCAAGTGGCCTAGATTCCCGGGTCTACGCGCCGGGCGCGCGATCCTCCCCGTCCGGGACACTCGAAGGAGATCCTCGCTTGAACCTCAGATCCTGCGGGGCCATTGCGGTCTTCGCCGCAATGGCAGTCTGTGCATCCACCGCCTCCGCGCAGGAGACGGTCGGGAAGGGTTCGCTCGGCGCCACCCTCGGGGCCCCGTTCTTCCTCGCGGATGCCGACACGAAGGAAGGCCAGAACTCGCGCCTGGTCGGGCTCGCCAACTTCCAGTACGTGTTCACGCCGAAGTCGCGCCTCGCCATCACCTTCGGCTACGGCTGGGTGGCCTACCAGGACGGCACGCGCGCGCCGTACAAGGTCGTCGGCCCGTCGACCCCGGACAGCACCATCCTCAAGGACCTGATGCTCACGAAGTACGTGCCCCTCGCCCTTACCTACATCCGTTCGTTCAAGGACCAGGGCAAGGGTTGGGTCCCGTACCTCGGCCTCGGCGCGAACCTGACGCGCCTCGAGATCGTCAACGATCGCGACAAGATCAAGGACCCGGCCACGTTCGAGTCGTACGTGAACTGGGCGCCCGGCGTGCAGGTGCGCGGCGGGTCCGAGTACTTCCTCCCGTCGAACAAGAACGTGGCGTTCGATTTGAACGCGCACTGGAGCTACCTGTTCTCGAAGGACGAGGAGCGCTTCCCGTCCGGCTTCACCGGGCCGCATTCGTACATGTCGATCAACTTCGGCGTGAACATCTACTTCTGGCCGATCGGCCATAAGCCCATCGAGGTGCCGAAAGGTCCCGAGGCCGAGGTGCCCGCGATCGCGCCGACCGAGCCCGGCCTGCCGCCGGCGCCCGCGCCTGATCCGACGCCCGATCCGCCTCCGCCTCCTCCCGTCCCGCCGTCCGCGCCCGATACGACGAAGGCGCCACCCGCGCCGCAGATGAAGGCGGCGGCGACGACGACGAGCGCCGCGCCGGTGGTCAAGGCCGTGGCCGCGAAGCCTGCCCCGACGGCGAAGCCCATCGCTGCGGGTGAGGATTCGAGCGCCGTCTCCTGCCCGATCCCGCCGACGTCCGGCGCGGCCGGCATCAGCGGCGGCATGTTCGGCATCCCGGGCTCGCCGCCCGCCGACAGCGGCGCGGCCCGCACCCCGCAGCCTGATTCGAGCCCGGAGGAACGCCCCACGCCATGAGCGACCTGACTTCGCGGATCGGACCCGACGCCCTCACCTTCGACGACGTTCTCCTCGTTCCCGGCAAGGCCACGATCCATCCGCGCGAAGTCCAGGTGCGGTCGCTCTTCTCGCGCAACATCGTGCTCAATGCGCCGCTGGTCTCCGCGGCGATGGACACGGTGACCGAAGCCGACCTCGCGATCGCCATGGCGCGCGAGGGTGGCATCGGCGTCCTGCACAAGAATCTCTCCATCGCGGAACAGGCCGCGCAGGTCGACCGGGTCAAGCGCTCCGAGAGCGGCATGATCGTCGACCCGGTGACGCTCGATCCCGACGCGCCTTTGTCGAAGGCGCTCGACCTCATGGCACACTTCTCGATCTCGGGCGTGCCGATCACGCGTAACGGCAAGCTGGTGGGCATCCTCACCAATCGCGACCTGCGCTTCGAGACGCGCTTCGAGCGCCCGATCCGCGAGGTCATGACCGGTGAGGCGCGCCTGGTGACCACGCCCGTGGGCACGACGCTCGAGGAGGCACGCGAGATTCTGCACCGCCACCGCATCGAGAAACTGCCGGTCGTCGATGCCGACGGCACGCTGCGCGGGCTCATCACGGTCAAGGACATCCAGAAGCGCAAACAGTATCCCGACTCGTGCAAGGACTCGCTCGGCCGCCTGCGCGTGGCCGCGGGCATCGGCACCGGCGGCGACTTCCTCGAGCGCGTGGTGGAACTGCTCAAGGTCGAGGTCGACGCGATCGTCGTCGACTCCGCGCACGGGCACTCGGTCGGCGTGCTCGAGGCGGCCGCCAGGGTGCGCGAGATGATGCCGGATCGCGACCTGATCGTCGGCAACGTGGCGACCTACGAGGGCGCGGCCGACCTGGTCGCCCTGGGCGCCGACGCGGTGAAGGTGGGCATGGGTCCCGGCGCGACGTGCACCACGCGCGTCGTCTCGGGCGCCGGCATGCCGCAGATCACCGCGGTGATGGAAGCGGTGCGCGCCTGCGCGCCGAAGGGCATCCCGGTCATCGCCGATGGCGGCATCAAGTACTCGGGCGACCTGGTGAAGGCGATCGCCGCCGGTGCGCACAGCGTCATGATCGGCTCGATGTTCGCCGGCACCGCCGAGTCGCCCGGCGAGCAGATCCTGCTCGAGGGCCGCGCCTACAAGGTCTACCGCGGCATGGGCTCGCTCGGCGCGATGGCCCGCGGCTCGGGCGACCGCTACTTCCAGGAAGGCGTGAAGGAGATGCGGAAGATGGTCGCCGAGGGCATCGAGGGCCGCGTGCCGTTCAAGGGCCCGCTCGCCGACTCGATCTACCAGCTCATGGGCGGCCTCCGGGCCGGCATGGGCTACTGCGGCGTGGCCACCATCGACGAGCTGCGCACCCTGGCGAAGTTCGTCCGCATCACCAGCGCCGGGCTGCGCGAATCCCACCCGCACGACCTGACCATCACGAAGGAAGCCCCGAACTACGAGATTCACGGGTGATAGCTACAAGAACGGAGGGCCCATCGTGAGTGATCGAGGCGGGGATCGAGCGGGCGTGCTTCTCCGGAAGGTCTTCGACGTATTGATGGCGAATCCCGAAGGGCTTCTCGCCCGGGATGTCATCGTACGGGTAGAGGCTGAGCTAGGCCTGACCGAGTTCGAGAGGAGTTTCTACCCCAACACTCCGGGCATAAGGCGCTTCGACAAGATTATTCGGTTCTACACGATTGCCTCCGTCAAGGCGGCTTGGCTTCTCAAGGACAAGGGGCGTTGG
>JANOEH010000201.1:0-12459 GCA_031413115.1 Candidatus Eiseniibacteriota bacterium
TCGGCCGAGGCCACCACGACCGGACGCGTCTGGCGTGCGGTGACGTTGGCGGCGCTCTGCTGGTTCAGGTAGAAGAACACCACCGCCGAGGCCGCCAGGCCCAGGACGACGGCCAGGATGAGGAAGGGACCTCCCCGGTTCTGTGCCACAGACAACCTCCTCGTACGCCGAACCTCATGCTCGGCTCAAAACACCCCGCACGGCGGGGTCGCGTTACGACGAAATCAGAACGTCTCGGCCTTCATGACCGTCTCGGCACGCAGCGTCAGCGCATTGGGGGACACGACGGCCGACCCCGACCCCGGGTTTGTCGGCATGTCGCCCTGCAAAATCCAGCGAAAAGGCATCTCGGCCGTGGCGACCACGACTTTGGTCCCCGTTCCGTTGTAATCGCCGACCACGGTGACCGTCTTGGTGGAGAGGTCCCCGGGGGCGATGCCCGTCCCCGTCAGGAAGTCGTCGATGCGGGCCTCGCCGTCGGCCGAGGCGTCCGCCTCGGCGCTGACGACCCCGACCCGGGCTCCTTCGCGGGTGGCCTGAGCCAGGATGTTGTACTGGAACAGGGCACGCCCGAACTCGGTGACCATGAACATGACCACGAGCAGCATGGGCAGGGTGAGCGCAAACTCGACGAGCGACTGCCCGCGATCATTTTTCATGAGCTGCGACTGGGGGCGCTTCATGATCCACCTCGATACAGGAACTGGGCAACGACACCCAGGGCGATGGCCAGCGCGTAGGGCATGTAGTCCTCGCGCTTTGCCTCGAGCTCGTCCGCCTTCGGCAGACGACCGGTCAGAACCGCAGTCTTGAGCAGGGCCCCGGTCCGGTTGAACAACCGCGGAAGGGAGCGCTGCCCCAGGCTGTACAGCACGACCAACACGCCGCCCATGGCGGCCGTGAATAGGCCGATCCAGAACACGTGCACGACGCCGAGCAGCGCTCCGAGCGCCGCCATCAGTTTGACGTCACCCGCCCCCATGGCGCCGAGCGCCATGAACAGCAGGAAGATCAGGAGCCCCAGAACGAGCCCCACCAGCGAGCCGGCGAACCCCATCCATCCCCCGACGATCCCGTTCAACGCCAGGGCCGCGAGGGCCAGCGGAAACGTGAGCAGGTTCGGAATGCGCCGCGAGTTCCAGTCGATGACGGTCGCCACCGCAACGGCGGCGAACGCAATCCACCAGCCCCAGGGCAGTGCACTCACGGGTGACCAGATCAGCGCATCGAGCAACGGGACCCCACAGCGTCAGCGACGGAGGAACACATCCCTGGGTTGAACCGCCCTGCGACCCCCCGGGCCGGGGTCGGGCTCGCAGGCCCGTCTCCCCGTCCGGAGTTCGTTCAAGAGCGCCCGAGGTCGAACGGGCGCCCGTCTTTGAGGCGTGAAGCTAGACGCTCGAGATCGCAGTGTTGATCTGCGTCCACACGTCCGCGATGACCGGTCCGAGCAGCGTCAGCGCCGCGATCGAGACGATCGACAGCAGAGCCGCGAGCAGAGCGTACTCGACGAGATCCTGGCCTTCTTCGCAGACGATGAAATTCTTGAGAGCCTTCATGTTCGAACTCCTTTGGTCGGCCCCCGACTGGCACCGAAGAGATCGGCAGCCGCCGGGGTACCCTTGAGGCGAGAGCAACGGACACGGGGCCTCGCTGACACGGTTTGGGTCGCAGCCCCTCGCGACCCGGCGCATCCTCCCAGCGGGGAAGCGTGCGTCAGGCAGCGTGTAGCATTTGCAAGGGCCGTGCCTGCCAGTTCGGCAGAGGGCCATTCCGATTCAAACCGTCCGAACTACATGGACAGGAACCGGTTGGCCGGAATCACACCCGCGTCGTGCAGCCTGCCCATGACGGGCAGGATGCATCAATTTCGGGGGAGATTCCCCACCCGAGGGGCGAAAAAGCGCAAATCTTTTGCTGGGAGAGGTCTGAGACAAAGAGGGTGCGCCGATGGTGAACACGCAAGGTGTCGCGACCCGGACCCCGTCTCTCCGCAGGGACTTCAGTCCAGATTTGACGCTATTTCCGCGCCTTCCCTTCATGTCTTGCATGAAGGTGTGGCCAAGCTAGCAGGCTCTGCTTCGACTTGCAAGGGTCGCGAAGAGAGGGAGGGGCCGGGGCGCTCGACCCGGGTCCGGGTCGTCCGATTCATCACCCACGACCGTAGTGGGAATATTTCCCCGCCCGGACCCGAGTGGAAGTGAAGCGCCGGAGAGGCCCCGCAACCTGTGGGGTTCGTGCGCACCCCGCCTCCAGGGCCTGAGCGGCACCGAACTCGTGCGGTTTGACCGGTCCTAAGTTGCTCTTTGCCCGCGAGATGCCGCCCGACGCGGCTTCGCGGCAGGCTTCCGGGAGGGTTTCCGGGTCCCGGGTTTCGTTGCCTTTGGGGTGTCGGAACGCCGGAATGCGTGGCTGATCGGTAGGCGGCGATCCCGGCCAAAGGCCCGCGGGGTGACCTTGATCCCGGGTGGCGACTGCCGGCGCTTGTACTCGTTGCCGTCGACCATGCGCACCACCCGGTCGACCAGGTCCGGCAGGATCCCCGCGGCCGCCAGGTCCTCGGGCGAGAGGTCCTGCTCGACGTAGGCCTCGAGGATCGGGTCGAGGACCGCGTAGGGCGGCAGCGAATCCTCGTCGCGCTGATTCGGCCGCAGCTCGGCCGTGGGCGGCCGGGTGAGCGTCGACTCGGGGATCGGCGGGGTCTCCCCCGCCCGCAGCGCCCGCTCGTTGCGCGTGCGCGCCAGCGCGTAGACCACGGTCTTGGGGACGTCCTTGAGCACTGCGAAGCCGCCCGCCGTATCCCCGTACAGCGTATTGTAGCCGACCGAGACCTCGCTCTTGTTCCCCGTAGTCAGGACCAGCCAGCCGAACTTGTTCGACAGCGCCATCAGCGTGTTGCCGCGGATGCGCGCCTGCAGGTTCTCTTCCGTGACGTCCGCGCGCTTTCCCTTGAACACGCCGGCAAGCGCCTTGTCGTAGGCCTCGGCCACGTCGGCGATCGGCACGGTCAGGCAGCGGATCCCGAGGCGCTGCGCCAGGTCGGCCGCATCCTCCTCGCTGCGCCGCGAGGTGAACTTCGACGGCATCGACACGCCGATCACGCGATCAGGGCCCAGCGCATCGACCGCCAGCGTGGCCGTGAGCGCCGAGTCGATCCCGCCTGAGAGGCCCAGGACGACCGACTCGAAGCGATTCTTCACCACGTAGTCGCCGAGCCCGAGGACGAGAGCCTCGTGGAGTTCGTGCGGGCCGTCGAGCTGGGGCGCAATGCCCGGCGTGATGCGCGGCCGACGGCGGGTCGCACCCGCGCGCCGCGGCGGCAGCTCGATGCGCCGCACCGGCAGCAGGCCGTGATCCTCGCCGCGCCAGGCGATGCCGTCGCGCCGTCGCGGATCGCGCAGCCGCGCCCGGAACACCGACTCGAGGTCGACGTCGGCGACGATCAGGTCCTCCTCGAACGCGCGCGCACGGGCGAGCACGTCGCCCTGCTCGTCGAGGATGACCGAGCTGCCGTCGAACACCAGTTCATCCTGGCCGCCCACCTGGTTGACGAAGGCGACGCACGCCACGTTGTCCGCCGCCCGCGTGGCGAGCATGCGCTCGCGATCGCGCGTCTTGCCGCGGAAGTACGGCGACGAGGAGAGCACCAGCAGCAGCTCCGCCCCGCCCTCGCCGGCCTGCGCCACCGCGGGCCCGTCGGGGTACCACACGTCCTCGCACACGTTGACGCCGAAGGTGACGTCGCCATAGCCGAACACCAGAGGCTCGCGCCCCGCCTGGAAGTAGCGCTTCTCGTCGAATACGGAGTAGTTGGGCAGGTGGTGCTTGCGGTAGATGCCGCGCACCTCGCCGCCGGCGATGACGGCCGCGGCGTTGTAGACGTCATCGTCACGATGGGCCACGCCGACGACCACGACCGAGCGGGTGACGTCCCTGGCCAGCGCGGCCAGCGCGCGACGGTTGGCGTCGATGAACTCGGAGCGCAGGAGCAGGTCCTCGGCCGGGTAGCCGGGGATGGTCTGCTCGGGGAAGGCGATGAGCTCGGCGCCGAGAGCCTCGGCACGGGTCACGGCGTCGCGGACCCGACGGAGATTGCCGTCGAAGTCACCGACCGTCGTGTTCACCTGCGCCAGGGCGATACGAAGCGTCCGCATGGTCATGCTCCGAGGATTGCATCCGCCGCGCGGGGCCCCGATCTCGTTGCAGGGCTTCCCGTTACCTACGGGAGAGCCCGGGCCCGTCCGCACTGTACCACGACGTCCCCCGGGCAATGAAAACGGGCCCGGAATTGCTTCCGGGCCCGTGCGAGGACCGTGGGTGTGCCCTTCCGTCATCCCTGACGGACCGCCTTCCGTGGCCCCGGCCTTCCGTGGTCGGGCGTGCTTGCGGGCTGGCTTTCCCTGCCGTGTGACCCCTCGGTAGCTGCCTGTCCCCCCCTCAGGAGACGCTGGCAAGGCATTGCAATCGCAGGGTCCGTGCCAGTCGGGCGGGGCTCGAAGGGAGCGCCGAATCGCGGTCCCCAGGCTGCACATAAATCGTTGCCACGAATGATGTTCGGATGTCGGCGGGGGTCGATTCGGGGGGCCGCGTCCCCAACGAAATCGGCGCCCGGGAAGTCGCGGACGCCGCGTCGTGCACGATGAGCGATGGAACGCCGCGCAAGATGCAATCTTCGGAGCATGAACCGGAGGCTGACGATCTACTCGAAGACGGCTTCCTTCGCGGTGACCACCGCGCGCAGGGTCGTGAGCTTGATGTCCCCCTCCATCGGCTCCAGCCCCACTCCCGAGTTGAGCACCAGCCGGATCCCGATCTGCGCTTCCTTCCCCGTGAATAGCTCGGCGAGTTCGGCGTCCCCCACCACGATGGTCTCGATCGTGTCGGCCATCGCGCCATTGACCGTGAACGTGCCGACGACCGGCGTGCTGTCGGCGACGAACGGGTCCGTCCCGGCCGGGGACAGGTGGACGGAGATCCGCCCGCTGCCGGAGCCCGTCAGGTTGGTGATGATCGCACCCACCTCGACCTGGACATCGGTCACGGTGGAGACGTCGTCGAGGCCGGGCAACAGGTTGAGCCGCCGCGACTGGACGACTTCGATCGAGTCCGAGATCCCCGGCGGCACGGGGCCATAGTGGGTTTCCTGCTCGTCGGCGGTGAGAAACGTGAGCAGGTCGACGCGGACGATCAGGCTCTTGTCGCCGCAGCCGACGGCGATCGCGGCGGCCAGCACGCAGGCGAGCAGCAGGAGCGACGCGGCCGGGGCCGGGCGCCGCGAACGGATGATCGGGTTCATTCGCTGCCTCCCGGGCCGTACAGCGCGAGCGATGCGGCGAGCTCGAGCCCGCGGTCGGTCGTGATGCCTCGGCTGTTGGTGGCCAGCGCGATGTCGAGCCCGATCGAACCGAGCTTGATGCCGCTGCCGGCGGTGAACTGGAGCTGCTTGTAGGTATCGAGATAAACGCCGCCCCGCAGTGGCACGGCGGCGGCCCACGTCTCGAAGCCGGCGCGCGGAATCCAGCGCTCGTTCGACGTGCGATCGAGCGTGCCGCCAATCAGCATCGCGCCCGTGCGGTAGGCCACGTTCAAGCTGCCGGTGACCGGGAACTTGCTCTTGTACTCGACGCCCTGCTCGAGCTCCTCGGTCGTCGTGTTGCCCGAGACCGAGTCGTAGGCAATGCGCTTGAGGTCGGTGTCCTTCCACGTCATCGTGCTGCCCAGGTCGGTGACGCCGACGCCGATCTCGATCTTGTCGATGAAGACGGCGATGCCGAAGTCGCCGCCGACGCCGCTGCCGGCTCCGAACTTCGGGTCCGAGGCGTCGCGGATGTCCGCCTGGTAGGCGGCGTCGATCGGCGTGGTCGTGCCGAAGATGGTGTCGCCGGTGGCGAAGTTGCCGGCCGCGTCGGCGCGCCAGAAGGCGATCCCGCTCAGGTACTTGAGGCGCGCTCCGGCGTAGACGGCGAAGCCGCCGCGGCGCGGATCGCCCTCGGGCGCGTCGGGGGCGGTGACCAGCGGCAGCGCGGCGCCGGCGGTGAAGGCGATCGCGGTCTGGGCCTGCACTTCGTCGGTCGCGCCATAGACCGAGTTCGGTTGCACGGGCGCGGCCTCGCCCAGCACCTGCTGTAGCGCAGGATCGAGGTCGAGCGACATGCGGCCGTCGGTCTGCGGGCGCACGCCGGCGAACACGTTGGACGTGCCGAACTCGAGGTTCGGCGACTGCCACGAGACGCCGTAGCGGATCGATTCGTCGGGGAACAGGCGCTGCAACTCGCCCAGGTCGACGGCGAGGCTGTTCTTCGAGATGTCGATGATGATGTCGCTCGACAGCTCCTCGGGCTCGATGAGCTGCAGCGTCCACGGCGATTGACCGAGCAGGTTCGCGATCTGGAACACGTTGAAGTTCGGGTTGTCGGGATCGAACTCGGGCGGATCGGCGAAGTACTGGATGATCCCGAGCGGCAGCGGAATCGCGTTGTAGCCGGCGAACGACTTGCCCGGCTTCGGCACCGCCCGATAGGCCACGTTCTGGGTGGCCGAGCCCGAGACCTCCGAGACGACGATTCCACCCATGCCGAGGCGGCGCGCATCGAACGCCTGCGCAGCCGCGGGGCCGGCGATCGCAGCGACCGCAGCGAGCGCGATCCCGGTCGTCAGGATGCGTTTGAGCACGGCGGTTCCTCCCTGGAAGACTCCCCCGCGCTCCCTGCGCGGGGTGGCACTTCAGCGTCGGGCGCGCCGTTCGCGCCGCAGGGCGGCGTCGAACTCGCGAAGCGCCCGCCGATGCGAGCGAAACACCAGTTCCGGCCGATCGGCCGAGGCAAACCAGCCCGCCTCGTCGGCATCGTCGCCGGGAACGAGGACTCCGCCGACCAGCCGCGCGCGATAGACCAGAAGGAGCACGGGCACGCCCGTGTCCGCGCCGGCGCGGTACGCGTTCTGGAGCCCGGTGAGCTCGATCGTGAGCCCGGTCTCCTCCAGAGTCTCGCGCACCGCGGTGGCCTCGGGCGACTCACCGTACTCCATGAAGCCGGCGGGCAGGCCCCACCCCCCGGCCATCGGCTCGAATTTCCGGCGCACGAGGACGATCTGGTCCTCACGCTCGAGAATCACCCCGACGGCCGGGGCGGGATTGCGATATGCAATGAACCCGCAGGCGCGGCAGGTGGGACGCAGCACTCCGTGGTCGTCCGCGGGGACCAGGCGAGTGGCGCAATAAGGACAGAAGCGGGCCGGCTTCCGGGGCAGGGGCATGGCGAGCAGCGTACCAGACGCACGAAGGGCTCCGTTCGATTGCGATCGGAGCCCCCCTCCCGGTCCTCGCTTGCCGCGGTTGCCGCGGCCGCCGCGGGTGCCGCGGCTGGTCGCTCAGTCGTCGTCGTCGTCGCGCTCGTCGTCGCGATCGTCGCGGAGGTCGCGCATGAGTTCGCGCATCTCCTCGCGCAGCTCGCGCATTTCCTGCTCGAACTCGGCGCGCTCCCTGGGGTCCATGTCCTCGAGGTCGTCGAGGTCGCGGAAGATGCGGACGCGGCCATCGTTGCTCTTGCCGTCGTACCACTTCATGCCCTTGAGCTTGCTCTTGAGCTCGTCGATGTCGCCATCGTCCATGCCGCGGAAGTGGAACTGGTGCGACATGCCGGGACCCTCGTCGTCGCCGTCCATCCAGCCCATCCACGGGCCATTGCCCTGGCCGTCGTCCCAGTTCCAGCCCTGCGATTCGGCGAGGCGCACCGCCACCATCTGCGCCGAGCCGGCACGCAGCACGCGCAGCTCGACGTCGCCGGCCTCGCGGTCGCGCAGCACGCTGCGCAGCTCGTCACTGTCGGCGACCGCCTTGCCGCCGACGGTCGTGATCACGTCGCCGGCCTTGAGCCCGGCGCGGTCGGCCGGCGTGTCCTCGAGGACGCGCAGCACCAACACGCCGGCGTCCTTCGTGGTCTTGAAGTACGGCGCGAGGTCCGCGTCGATGTCGTGCGTCTCGACGCCGAGGCGGCCGCGACCGCTCGAGTTCATCGTGAACGTCCGCATGTCGGGAGCCGGCGTCGGCGGGACGCGCATGGCGCGGGGGGTGCGCGGCGGCGGCGGCGCGGCGTACCAGCGATCGCCGTTCTCGCCGCGGGCGGTCGACAGGTCGGCGATCTCGGCGCGGCCCAGGTACTTCGTGTCGCCGTCGCGCACAACGGTCACGCCGACGAGCGTGCCGGGGCGCATGCCGCGCACCCGATCGGTCACCTGGTCGGCGCTCGAAACCGGCGTGTCGTCGAGGCGCAGGAGGATATCGCCCTCGCGGACGCCCACCTTCGCCGCCGGGCTGCCCGGAACGACGTCCGAGATCAACACGCCACCGCCCTTGTAGTCGTACGAGTCGCGCAGGCCGTCCGTCAGGTCCTGCAGCGAGACGCCGAGGAAGCCCCGCTCGCTGGAGGTCGAAGTCGAACTCGTGCTCTTGGCGCCGGCCTCGCGCGGCGCATGCGCGTCGGCACCGCCGACGAGAGCGGCCAGGACAAGGGCGAACAGGGCGACCGGGCGAAGCCGGGGGCGGGGACTGCCGTGACGATCCATGGGTCTCTCCTTGCTGTCGATGAGCGGGACGAGAGGGTCGTTCTCGGACCTTTCGATAGAGTTGCGGCACACAGGGTTGAAAGCCGCCCCGCCGACAGATAGCCTGCGCCTGTGAGCCCCGCCCCGGCGTCAACATCGTGAAAAGAGACGACGTGCTCGAGCTGACCGTCGATTCCCTCGCCCTGGGGGGCGCCGGGGTCGGCCGGATCGGCGAATTCGTCGTGTTCGTCGCCGGCGGCTACCCGGGCGAGCGGGTCCGCGCCCGCCTGATGCGCAAGAAGTCGAGCTTCGGCGAGGCTGCGCTGGTCGAGGTGCTCTCCGCCGCGCCCGAGCGGGTCGCCCCGCGCTGCGCCCACTTCGGCGGGGTCTGCGGTGGGTGCCGGGCGCAGGACCTCGCCTACCCGGCCCAGGTCGCCGCCAAGACGCGGCAGGTTCGCGAAACCCTGGCCCGCCTCGGCGGCCTGCGCGACGTGCCGGTGACCGAGTGCGTCCCCTCGCCCGAGGTCTGGCGCTACCGCAACAAGATGGAGTTCGCATTCCACCCGGGGCCCGACGGTGCGCTCCTGCTCGGCCTCCACGTCCGGGAGCGCTTCGACCAGGTGTTCGACCTCGCCGACTGCACGATCGCCTCGGAGCTGACCAACCGCATCGTGGCCGCAACGCGCGCGTTTGCCGTGGGCCACGGCTGGGCGCCGTACCACGCGCGGCTTCACACCGGGCTCGTGCGCTTCCTCACCGTGCGCCACCTGCCGACGACCAAACAGGCCGCCGTGAACCTGGTGGTGGCGCGCGACACCGTGCCCCAGATCGAGCGCTGGGGCGGGGAACTCGCCGCGCTCGATCCGGCGGTGCGGAGCGTCGTCGTCACGGTCAACGATGGGCGCGCCAACATCGCGTTCGGCGAGAGTTCGCGGGTGGTGTGGGGCGCATCCACGATCGAGGAGCGCCTGCTGGGGCTGTCGTTCGAGGCGAGCGCCAACTCGTTCCTGCAGACCAACAGCCACCAGGCCGAGGCGCTGTACGCCGCCACCCTCGAGGAGGCTGCGCTCACGGGGAGCGAGCGCGTGCTCGACGTGTACTGCGGCGCGGGCACGATCTCGCTCGCGCTGGCGCGCCACGCAGCCGAGGTGGTCGGCATCGAGACCGTCGAACCCGCGGTCGCCGACGCGCGGCGCAACGCGACGCGCAACGGGATCACGAACGCGCGCTTCGCCTGTGGCGACGCCCGCGCGGTGCTGCGCGCCTGGTCGCATGCGCGCGCCGGCAAGCGCACGACGCCCGAGGCAGCGCGGGTGAAGGACGCGAAGGCACCGCTGGACCCGGCCGCCTACGAGCCGTTCGCGCCGGACGTCGTGGTGGTCGACCCGCCGCGCGCGGGCCTCCACGAGCGTGTGATCGAGCGCGTGGCGGAACTTGCGCCGGCGCGGGTGGTCTACGTCTCGTGCAATCCGGCGACCCTGGCGCGTGACCTGGCGCACTTCGCCCGCCACGGCTATGCCACCACGCGGGTGCGCCCCTTCGACCTGTTTCCGCACACCCCCCACGTCGAGTGCGTGGTCCGGCTGGATCCAGCCCCCGCTTCGCCTGCCGGGGAGGCTTCCGCGTGACACACCCCGAGCCGGGCGCCGTAACCCGGGTAGCTGCGATGGGACCCGAGGTCCTGGAGCGCGTCCGGGCCCGCGACCCGGAGGCCATGGCGGGGTTCTTCGACCGCTACTTCGACCTGGTCTACGCCGTGGCCCTGCGGCTGTCGGGCGACCGGGACCGGGCTGAGGACCTGGCCCAGGAAGTGTTCTACAAGGTGAACCGGGCGGCTCACACACTCGACCCGGCGCGGGATCCGGCGCCGTGGCTGGTCGGCATCACGACGAACGCGTTCCGCGACCGCTGGCGCTCGACCGCCGGACGGCTCGATCGCCACAGCGCCTCGTTCGACGACGATCCAGTCCTGCGCGACACCGTTGCTGCGCGCACGCCCGGCCCCGTCGAGGATTACGTCACCGGCGAGCGCGAGCGCCGCCTGCGCGAAGCGATCGCGGCGCTGCCCGAGGGGCTGCGCACGCTGGTCGCGCTGCACGACTTCGCCGGATGGGGACACGACCGGATCGCCGAGGCGCTCGGCATCACCCACGATGCCGCGCGAAAACGCTACTCACGGGCTCTCGCGACGCTGCGTCGCGGACTCGAGGACCTGGCATGAGCCTGAACGACGAATTCGATCCGGAACTTCCGCCTCTGTCGGCCGAGGACGAGGCGCGCCTGCGCGCAGAGCTGGCGGCGCTGGGGGCTCCGGGCG
Source organism: Candidatus Eiseniibacteriota bacterium (assembly GCA_031413115.1). Classification (GTDB taxonomy): domain Bacteria; phylum Eisenbacteria; class RBG-16-71-46; order RBG-16-71-46; family DASYSL01; genus JANPEF01. Next base: position 10,859 of record JANOEH010000201.1, read on the forward strand.
ATGCGGGCGACTCGGGGGCGGCTTCGGCACGCGAAGGCTTCCGGGCCGAGCTGCGCGCGCGCTTCGTGGCGGGAACGATCGAAGCGCCGGTCGAGGCGTCGGCCGCCGCTCCGCGCGTGCCCGTGGCCGCACGACGCCCCCGCGTGCTCCGCCCGTGGGCGGCCGGGCTTGCCGCTGCGGCGTTGCTCGCGATCGTCGTCTTCGCGTGGCTGCCGCGGCCCGACTCGGCGCAGGCGCCCGCGTGGACCGTGATCGCGGCGACCGCCGACTCCACGGCCGCGGCCGGCGCGATGGCACGCATCGATGGCCGCGACATCGCGCTCGCTGCGCTCCCCACGACGACGATCGCGCCGGGCGCACGCGTCGAGCTGCCCGCCGGCGTGGCGATGGAGTTGCGGCTGGCGGGAACGCTCGCGCTCGAGACTGCTCCGGGGACGGCGTTCACCGTGCCGACCGCGGGCGACTCGCGACGCGCGAGCGTGGAGCATGGCGAAGTCCGTTACGTCACCGGCCCTTCGTTTGCGGGCACGCACCTGACGGTCGATAGCCCGGAAGCGCGTGTCGAGGTCACGGGAACCACGTTCGTCGTGATCGCCGCGCCGCAGATGACCTGCGTGTGCGTGGGCGAGGGTACGGTGCACGTGACGGCACGGGGCAATGCGAGCGCGGATTCCGTGGGCGGAACCGCGATGGTGAACGACATCACCGCCGGCCACCGGCGCGAACTCTACCCCGACGGCACGATGTCGAACGAGTTGCCTGTGCATGTGCACGAGGCGATGAAGATGCAAATGCTCAGGGACAGGATGCGCGAGGCGCCGGCCACGCCGGGCGAGCCGTAGCGAACGTCGCCCTGGTGCTAGTCCGCCCGCACACCCTCGGCCCACGCGCTCGCGTACCAGATCGCGGCGTCGGGGCGGTCGCACCAGCGATCGAAACCATCGAGCCCGGCGGCGAAGGTCTGGCGATCGAGGTCCCCGGCGGCGCGGATCGCCTCCTCGGCGCCACGCAGGATCTCGCGGAGGTTGATCGCCAGCGCCTGCAGCCCGTCGTCGCCATCGCCGGCGCACGCCCCGAACCACAGCCAGCGATTCTTCACCGGTCGAGCGCCGGCCTCGTGCAGCAGCGAGACCAGGCGGCGTCCCACGTACGGATCGCAACCCAGGCGCTCGTAGGTGCGCTCGTACGCGGCCCAGATGCGATCGAGTCCGGGCGGCTCGGGCCACAGGCGAAGCACCGCGTGATCGTCGTCCTCGAGCACGATGCGGCCGCCGGGTCGCACGGCGCGCACCATCACGGTCACCACGCCGAGCGGGTCGGGAACGTGCTCCAGGAGGAAGCGCGCGTGCGCGACGTCGAAAGTCCCCCACTCGTCGGCGGCGAGTGGCGGCGCGAGCGAATTGCCCGGTCGCAGGTCAAAGGCTTCGTCGATCTCGGGCGCCTCGCGCCGCGCGAGGTCCCGCGCGCGCTCGATCTGCGCGGCGCTGCGCTCGACACCGACGACGCGCGCCGCACCGCGGGCGATCATGCCGCGCGCCATCTGGCCGAGACCGGCACCCAGGTCGAGAACGCGCTCTCCGCCGGCGAGCGCCAGCGCGTCG
>JANOEH010000202.1:0-23556 GCA_031413115.1 Candidatus Eiseniibacteriota bacterium
GTCGGCGCGCACTACCTGGATCGCGCAAATCTGCAGCCCATCGCGGCGCGTGCGCTGATCGACCTGGGCGCGACCGTGGCGCCCGCGTGGGCGCCGCACGAACAGACGATGGAGTGCACCAACCATAACGACCGCCGGGTCTTCGATTTCGGTGGATATCCCCTGCCGGGCCGGTCTCTCTTCGCCGGCCTTCGTTATTGCTTCGATGGAAAGGATGGGAACAGGTGATGAATCGAGTTCTCCTTGCAGCGGTCACCTCGGCACTCGCGCTCGGCGTGCAGGTCCCGACAGCCGAAGCCGCGCAGTCACGCGGCTTCGTATATGCCACCGATTTCGCCTCGGGTAATCTCGCGAACGTCGCGTTCGGCACGCCGCCGGTCGCCACGCCGAATGTCGCCGGCGTCTGCTCCGACGCCGTGCTGCGCCACCACCAGGGGCTGCTCTACGTGATCGAGCGCTTCGGCTGCGACAACGTGCGCGTGCTCGACCCGGCGAACGGCTTCCAGGTGGTGCGCCAGTTCTCGGTCGGCAACGGCGCGAACCCGAACGACGTCGTCGTCGTCTCGCCGACGAAAGCGTACGTCGCGCGCTACGACTCGGCCGACCTGTGGATCGTCGACCCGTCCACCGGCGCGTTCCTGGGCGCGATCTCGCTCGCCGCGTTCGCCGACGCGGACGGAGTCCCCGAGATGAACCGCATGGCCCTGGCCGACGGGCGCGTGTTCGTCACCGTGCAGCGCAACGATCGCGACGCGATCTTCTCGCCGACCGACTCGAGCGCGGTGATCGTGATCGACCCGGCGACCGACACGCTGGTCGATTGCGACGCGGCCGCGCCGGGCGTGCAGGGGATCCTGCTGCCGTTCCAGAACCCGACGACCGAGCTGGTGGTCGATGCGAGCGGTCGCCTGGTCGTGGGCTGCACCGGCTTCTATGGCGCCGACGACGGCGGGGTGGTGCGCATCGATCCGCTGGCGCTCGCGGTCGACGCGATCGAGACGACCGAGGTCGCCCTGGGCGGCGACGTGGCCGACGTCGTGCCCGCGAGCGACGGGCGCGGCTTCGTCGTGCTCAGCGATGCGTCGTTCAACACCGTGTGCAAGCCCTACGACCGCGCGACGGGCGTGGTGGGCACGGCCGTCTACGCGACCGCCGGCTTCAACCTGGCCGATGCCGAGGCCAACGACCGCGGCGAACTGTGGCTGTGCGATCGGACGCCGGCGAACCCCGGCATCCGCGTGTTCGACGTTGCGACGCTCCAGCCGCTGCCCGGCCCGACATGGACGGGCCTGCCGCCGCAGGACATCGAATTCGACGGGAGCGCGACAACTTCCACCGGCGAAGCCGGTGGGAACTCCGCGCTCGCGTTTGCCGGTGCATGGCCGAACCCATCCCGCGGCAACGTCATGCTCCGCGTCCGGCTGGTGGCAGCGGCGACCACAGGCCCGATCCGGGCCACGATCCTCGACGCCGCCGGCCGGCGCGTGCGCGCGCTCGAGGCCCCCGTCGGCGCCGCGACCGGCGGGACGCTGAGCCTGCCGTGGGACGGGCGCGACGACGCCGGTCGCCCGGTGGCCCCCGGCGTCTACGCGGTCCGGGTCACGACGGGCGCCACGACGGCCGCCGGACGGCTGGTCCGCCTGCCGTCCGCCCGGCTATAATGATGGCCGTCGCTTCGTCCGTCCCGTCCGCTGCCTGATCGACACTTCGCCGTCCCGGGAGCCGCCGCATGAGCCGTCTTCGCACCTCGCTTCGTCTCCTCAGCGGCTCCGCGCTCGGCGCTTGCCTGCTCGCCTCCGGCGTTGCTCTCGCCGCCGTCGCCGCCCGCTCGGCGGTCAGCGCGCTCGGCTGGGCACCGCTCGGCTTCGCCGGGTATGAGTTCACGGCCCTCGTGTCGCCCCCGGGCAACGCCTGCGTGGTGGCGTGGACCGGGCTCAACAACGGGGGGCTCGGCGTGTCGACCGATTGCGGTGACCAGTACGCGCGCTTGTTCCTGCCCTCGGCCCACGACGTGACGGCACAGAACGAGAACATCGGCTACGTCGCGGCCGGCCCGCTCGGCATGGTCAAGACGATCGACACCGGCACCAACTGGTACCCGATCAACGACGGGCTGCCGACCATCGGCCGCGATGCCCGTGCGGTGATCCTCCACGTGGCGAAGCCCGAGTCGGTGTTCTGCGCGCTGTACGGCGGGGGCGTGTTCGTCGGCGGGCCCAAGGCGGCGCTCAACGACACGATCCGCTGGGTGGGCATGAACGCCGGGCTCACCGACCTGCGGGTGCGCGCGCTGGCCCGCGTGCGCGGCGGCACCTTCCTCGTCGCCGGCACCGATGGCGGGATCGAGCGCTGGGCCAACGGCGCGTGGTCGTCGGTCGCGCCGGGCGTGATCGCCAATGCGATCGTCATCGCGGCGAGCGACTCGAACCTGGTCTATGCCGCGACCGAGGGCGGTGTCTACCGGAGCACGAACCAGGGCCTGTCGTGGTTCCCGTCCTCGACGGGGCTGCCGGCGCTGCCAATCAACGACATCGCGCGTCGGACCGACGGGCTGCCCGTGCTGTACGCGGGCACGCGTGGTGCCGGCGTGTGGGAGAGCGTCAACGGCGGCGCCAACTGGCGGAAGTTCGGGCCCGACCTGGCGGGCGACAACGACGTGCGCGCCGTCCTGTGCACCGTCGGCGCGGCCGCGGCGGACTCGGCCATGGTGTTCGCGGGCACGCGCGCGAACGGGCTGTTCCGCGCCGAGTACTCGACGCCCGTGGCGCCCACGTCGTGGGGCCGGGTGAAGGACGCCTACCGGCGCTGAGGCGTCGACCGGGTGCCGGCGCGCGCCGTCGGCAGCGCCTCCAGCGACACCGATCCGAACGTGACGGCATCGGCCTCGACGCGTGACTGCGCCTGCGGCGCCGATTCGGCGTAGCCCGGCGCGCGCGCGAACACGGCGTGGAGGCCGACCGGCAGGTCGAGCCGCAATGCCAGCGCACGGTCGGTCTGCACGACGCTCCGTCCCCCGCCTCCGACCAGTTCCACCGTCGCGCCCGGCAGTGGCGCGCCACTCACCGCATCCCGCACGTCGATCACGATCGTGCCCAGTCCGGGCGTCGGTGGCGCCACGCCGCCGGCTGCGGCCCACGCCGCGAGCGAATCGGCGGTGAACGCGATCGCCGCGAGCGTCGTGTCCTGGTCGAGCGGTTGCGGGAAGCTGAGCATGGGCAGGAAGCCCGGCGCGGTGACGCGCGCCGTGTACGTCGCGCGCGGCAGCCCCACGATCGAGAACTGCCCGATGAAGTTCGTGGTCGCCGTCCCCGCGGCGGGGTCACCCGAGACGGGCAGGGCGGCGACGAAAGCGCCCTCGACCGGCGGCCCGCTCGGCAGGTGGGCGAACAGGAAGCCATTGAAGTTGGGGCGCGAACGCGGCGCCGCAAAGGTCAGCACGTTCGGCCGCAGCGTCAAGCCGTACGGTCCGTCCCACAGGTAGCCGCTGCGCGCGATCGAGAGTTGGTAGTCGTTCGTCGCACCGTTGACCACCACGATCGGGTCGGCCCCCTCGCCGGTCTGGACGAGCGTGCCGCCGGGCAGCGGGGTGAACGAGGCGACCGCGTCGCCCAGCGGCACGCCGGTGCTCTTGAGCGCGAACAGCCCGAACAGCCCCTGCTGTCGATCCCACGCCGGCGCGCCGCGCGCGATGAGCACCGAGTCGACCTGCGCCGGAGTGAAGATCGGCACGAACGCATCGATCACGTTCGCGGCGACGGTGAAGTCGTAGGTGATCGTGCTCACGTGGCCGGCGAGGTCGGCGCGCACGCGGTGCGTGCCGGGCGGCACGCCCTGCAGGATGAAGTCGCCGTTGACGTCGCTCGTCACGTCGGCGACGTCCGGCGCGGTCTCGACGGTGAGCCGCGCGCCCGGCACGCCGGCGCTCGGGCGCTGCGTCGGATCGGCGACACGCCCGGCGACCACGTAGACGGTCGGCACGAAGATCGTCTCGGCGTCGCTGCAGCCGCCGGCGAGCGCGGCAGCTCCGAGCAGCACCGCCGCGGCGATGCGGCGAGTGTGCACGGTGACGCATGACCGCCACACCATGTAGCGGCTGCCCGCGGCGCGACGCGACGCGGGCGACGCAGCGCACTCCGGCGTGACATTCCTCGCGCGTCTCCGCGCCCGTAACTCACGTTCAATCAATGCCCATCTCCCCGTTCGTCAAGCGTTCGTCAGCCGTGCACCCCGATCGGCCGGGATGGCACGGTGCTCGCAATACCCTCCTGCGTCGGCCGCCTGACCTTCGAGCCATGCAAGACCTTGGCGGGTGAGCGGGGGCTCCGTGATCAATGCGATCGCGGGGTCAGGCTGGTCGGCTCGAGTCCCGTCCCGTTCCGGTGACGGGCCTCGGGCCGGTCCCTCGAGGATCCGGCACGGTCGTCTTCCCGGTCAGACCGTGGAACATCGTAACGCAACCGAACGGGCCGTCGGGCAGGATGCCGGCGGCCCGTCGTGTTTTCATGCCCGGCCGACCCGGCCGCCGAGGCGGACCCTAGAACAGCGGCGCCACCTCCAGCTGGTCGGGCACCCGCACGTCCCAGCCATGGGTGCTGCGATACAGCGCGGCGATCGACTCGGCCGCCTCGGGCTCGCCGTGGGTGACGAACACGCGCCGCGGCGGCTTCGCCATGGTGTTGGTCCAGCGCACGAGCTCGGAGCGATCGGCGTGGGCCGACAGCGCGTCGATCCGGTCGATGTGCGCTCGCACCGGGACGAGCTCGCCCAGCATCTTGATTTCGGGCTCGCCGTCGACCAGCTTGCGCCCGCGCGTTCCGGCGGCCTGGAAGCCGACGAACAGCACCGCGTTCCTCGCCTCGGGCAGGCGCTGCTTCAGGTGATGGAGGATGCGGCCGCCGGTGGCCATGCCGCTGGCCGAGATGATCACGCGCGGGCCGGGCATCTTGTTGAGCGCCTTCGAGTCCTCGACCGTGCGCGAGATCTTCAGTTCACCGAAGAACTGCGCGCAGCCACGATCGCCCGTGTGCACGTGCTGGGCGCGCTGCTCGTCGGCGTGACGGCAGTAGATCTCGGTCGCGTCGATCGCCATGGGGCTGTCGAGGTGCACCGGGACGACGGGGAAGTCGCCGTGCGCCATCCCCTCCTTGAGCAGCAGCAGGATGTCCTGCGTGCGCCCGACCGCGAACGCCGGCACCAGCAGCACGCCCTTGTCGCGCACGATGCGCTCGATCAGTGCCTTGAAGTGCGGACGCGGGTCCTTGTCCTCGTGCTCGCGGTTGCCGTACGTCGATTCGACGACGAGATAATCCGCCGAAGGCGGAATCGCGACCGGGTCTTTCATCAACACCGCGTCATAGCGCCCCAGGTCGCCCGAGAACACGATCGTGCGCGTCTCCGCGCCCTTGCGCAGCACGACCTCGACGATCGCCGATCCCAGGATGTGGCCGGCCGGATGGAACACGATCTCGACCGTGTCCGACAGACGCGTGCGAACGCCGTACTCGACGGCGCGGAACAGCTCGAGCGCCTTCTCGGCGTCGACCATGCGGTAGAGCGGCAGCGCCGGCTTGTGCCGGGAGTAGCCGCGCCGGTTCGCGTACTCGGCCTCTTCCTCCTGCAGGTGCGCGCTGTCCTTGAGCATGAGGTCGCACAGTTCCTGGGTCGCCGCCGTCGTCCACACCGTGCCGGCGAAGCCCTGGGCGACGAGGCGCGGCAGGGACCCGGTGTGGTCGATGTGCGCGTGGGTGAGGACCACGTGGTCGATGGTGGCAGGATCGATGGGAAGCGCGTCCCAGTTGCGCAGCCGCAGTTCCTTGAAGCCCTGGAAGAGGCCGCAGTCGACGAGGACCGTCGTGCCGCCCGCGCGGATCAGGTATTTCGAGCCGGTCACGGTCCGCGCCGCGCCGAGGAACTGCAGTTCGTAGTCGCCCAAGTCTCGTTCCAAGCGTCACCGTCCTTGCGCTAGGATGACCGCATGTCCGCGCCTTCTCCCGCCGAACTCGATCGTGATCTCGCCGCGTTCTTCGACCGTGGAATCGACGCGCCCGCGGACGAAGCCGCATTCGATCGATTGGCCCTGCGTGTCTTCGCCTGGCAGTACGAGGCGCTCGCCCCGTATCGCGCCTACTGCCAGCGCCGTGGCGCGCTGCCGCAGCGGCTGCGCACCTGGAGTGAGATTCCGGCCGTCCCCGTGCAGGCCTTCAAGGATGCCCGGCTGATCTGCGACGAGGACGGCGGCACGCCCGAGCCGGCGCGCATTTTCCGCACGTCGGGCACCACGACCGGCGGGCGGCGCCAGGGCGAGCATGCGCTCTCCGCCGACGCGCTGGCACTCTACCATGCGTCGCTCCTGCCCACGTTCCGCGCCTTCGTGCTGCCCGAACTCGCGCCCGGGCGGACCACCGACCTGGTGCCGCTGGTCCTCGGCCCGTCCGCCGACGACGCGCCTTGCTCCTCGCTGTGGCACATGGTCGAGGTCCTCGGCGCCGAGCTGTTTGCCGAGGAGCCACGCCACTACCTGGCACCCGGCCCGCCCGTCGGCCCCGACGCCGCGGCGCTCGATGCCGAGGGCCTGGCCCGCGCCTGTGACGCCGCGACCGAGGCCGGGCGCGGCGTGTGCCTGTTCAGCACCGACCTGGCGCTCGATCGCTTCTTCGGCGTGGTCGAGCGCAGCGGATGGTCGGTGCGGCTGCCCGCCGGCTCGCGCGTCATGCACACCGGTGGCGCCAAGGGCCTGCGGCGGGCGATCGATCCGGCCGCGCTGTACGCCCGCGTCGAGCGCACGCTCGGCGTGCCGGCGGCGCACTGCGTGAACGAGTACGGGATGACCGAGCTGACCTCGCAGTTCTACGACGCGACGCTCCGCCCGGGGCACCGGGGTGCAGGGTTGTTCGCCGAGGCGCCGCCCCGCCTCAAGTACGGGCCGCCGTGGGTCCGCGCGCTGGTCGTCGACGTGCAGACGCTCGAGCCGTTGCCGCCGGGTCAGCCCGGATTGCTGCGCATCGTCGACCTGGCGAACCGCGGTTCCGTCATTGCGATCCTCACCGAGGACTTCGCGATCGCCGAGGACATCGCCGGTGCAGCCGACGGCGCGCTTGCCGCAGGTCGCCCGCGGGCGCTGCCGTTCCGCCTGCTGGGTCGCGCCCGGGGCAGCGAGCCGCGCGGCTGCTCGCTCGACGCCGGCGCGGACGCCGACGCCGCGATGGCCGGGGCCGCGACGTGAGCGCGCTGCACGAGACGTCGCCCTCGCCCGCCGTCGGTGCCCCGCTGCCACCGGCGCTCGACGCGGTCGGCGTGACCGAACGCTGGCGCGCGCTGTCCGACGAGCGCGCCGCGCTCGATCATCGCCTCGCCGCCGACCTGCTCCCTGCGTTGGTCGGCGCGATGCGTCGCCTCACCGCGCCCAACGGTCCGTATCGCGCGCGCCTGCTCGACGGCCTGGGCCGCTCCAGCGGGTGGGCGACCGGCGCGATCGAGGAGGGCCTGTCGCGCTTCGCCCGCGCCTACACCGAGAACGCGCTGCGCGCCGCGATCGTCCGCGCCGTCGGCGGTCTCGAGACGCTCGATCGGCGTGGCCCGCGTCGTGCCGTCGCGCCGCATGGCACGCTGCTGGTGCTGTCTTCCACCATCCCGTGGGCCGGCATCGAATCGCTGACCTGGGCGCTGCTGGCGCGCTCCACCTGCCTCGTGCGCGTGTCGGCCGGCGAGCCGACGACCGTGCCGCTGTTCCTCGAGGCGCTGGCCGAGGAGTACCCGCCGCTGGCGCGCACCGCCGCCGCGGTGTACTGGCCGTCGGACGACGTCGCCACGCACCGTGCCGCGATCGCGCACCCCGAGGCGGTCATCGTCTACGGCGACGACACGACCGTGCGCACGTGGCGCGCGCTGGCGCAGGAGCGCCTGCGTCCGCCGCGGGTCATCGAGCACGGACATCGCATGTCGGTGGCCATCATCGGTCGTGGCTCGCTCGCCCCCGGCGTGACCGATCCCATCGCCGACGCGCTGGTGCGCGAGGCCGCGCTGTACGATCGCGCGGGCTGCCTGTCGCCGACGGTTGCCTACCTCGAGGCCTCGGGCGCGATCCGCCCCGAGGACTTTGCCGAGCGTTGCGCCCGCGCCCAGGCGCGCTGGGCCGAGCGCTGGCCGGTGCGCCGCGCCGACGACGCGCAGGCCTCGCTCACCCACCAGCAGCGCGGCGCGTGCGAGATGGCCGGCGGCCAGGTGTGGGCCTCGGCCGACCCGGCGTGGACGGTCGCGCTCGATCGGCGCGATCCGCCGCCCGCGCCGGTGCCCGGGCGCTTCCTGTGGCTGCACCAGTTCACCGACTTCGACGACCTGCGGGCTCGCCTGACGGCGTGGGGCGACGGGCTCTCCACCATCGGCGTCTCGGGCTGGAAGGCGCGCGACGCCGAGCTGACCACGATCGTCAGCGGGACCGGCGCCACGCGCGTGTGCCCGCTGCACACCATGCAGGACCCGTCGCTCGACCGCTTGACGACGGCCGCGCCGAGCTGGCCGACCTGATCGCGATCCGCGACTGGGAGCTGGCTTGACGACCGCCGCACTTCCGGCCGAAACCTCGCCGCACGTCCTCGCCGAGCGGACCTGCCTGCGCTGCGGCGCGGCGGCCGACGGCTTGCTGCGCGTGGCGATCTGGGAGGAAGAGGAGAAGGGCCGCTTGGGCGCCCGTTCGGCCGTGCTCTGTGCCGCCTGCCACGCGGGATTCCTTGCCCTCGCCTTCGGCCGGGTCGAGGTTGCACACTGGTACCACGCTGCCAAGGACTACGTCCCACGCGAGTGGATCGGCCGCATCGACCGCGACCGCCTGCTCGCGACCACCTGTCTGAGCTGCGGCGTGATCCTCGACCTTCCCCCCGATGTCGATGCCATGACGTGCCCGCAGTGCCGGGCGCGCAATCTCATCCGGCAGCGTGGCGCCATGCGCATCACGGCGTCGCTCGCAGGAGCCTGAGAGAGCCTGAGCCTCGGGCTCCATCTCCGGTCCCGGAGGAATGGTCCGATGAAACTCTCCCGCCACTTCGCCCCGCTCGTGCTGCTCGCCCTTCTGGTCCTGCCCGCCGGCTGCGGCGACGACGACCCGACCGACCCGTCGAAGACGCACACGCTCGCCAACATGTGGCCGAACGAGGACGGCCGCTTCTGGAGCTTCGACGCGACCACACGCGTCTGGGGCACCGGCATGGACTTCGAAACAAGCCCCGAGGCGCTTCCGCTGCCCTCGCTCAGCGAACTCGCCGCCATGTCGTACGACCGCACGTACCCGGAGCCTTCGACGGTGAGTACGGGGACGTACCGGCTGCAGTTCACCGACTCGATCACGACCGAGTCGGGCGTGCGGCGGCAGAACCTGGTGGAGACGCTCACCTTTGAACCAATCGTGCTTCCCCTCCGCTCCGCGAGAGCCAGCTCGGCGTTCCTGCGCCAGCTGGCGATCGCCCGGCCCGACCTGCGCGCGCGCATCGCGGCGCTGTCACCGTCCGGGGTCACCCTCGGAGGCGGGGACCTTCTGTCGCTCATCCTGCACGGGGGCGCCTGGGAGAAGACCGCCGACTGGGTGGGCACGTACGGGGATCTCGACCAGGCGCTGGCGTGGAAGTTCCTCGACAGCGACCTCACGACCGGCCACGAGTTCGCGCTCCAGCTCGTGCCGGCGCTGGCGAGCGACGTCTTCCTGCGGGTGCGTGTCCTCGGCCCGATCACGGTCGAGACGGCGGCCGGCACGTACACGAACGCGATCGAGCTCTTCTACGTGATCGACTACGGCGTGAGCGAGGCCACGGACGAGAACGGCGAGTCGCTCGGCTCCTTCCACGCGTTGGGCTACGGCAGCATCGACTTCGTGCCCGGCGTGGGACCGGTCGCCAGCTACGAACGGATCCTCTCGTCGTACGGACCGAACGGACTCGCGCCGGGCTACGGCGAACTGCAGTACCGGCTGCGCTCGACGGGGATCCCTTCCTGACGGGGCCTTTCTTCGGGGGTCGGTCGAACGAAAGTCGCCTTGCTTCCCTCAGCCCGGGATATTACCCTTAACCCCATGGGTTAAGCTGCCGATCCTTGGGACATGCTTCCGCGATCCGAGGGGAAAGTCTGGATCTCGTCTTCGCCACCGACCGACTCGCCCGGGACATGTCGGAGGACCGACGGGCGCAGAAGCGATGGGGAACCGAGCGCGCGGCCGCGCTTCGTCGGCGGCTCGACGATCTGGCAGCAGCGGAGACCCTCGAGGACACGCGGATGCTCCCCGGCCGCTGCGAGGAACTCTCCGGCGAGCGTGCGGGCACGTTCTCCGTTCGACTCGACAAGAACTACCGACTGATCTTCGGGCCCGCCCACGAACCGATCCCCTCAAGCCGGACGGGGGTATCGATCGGGCTCGCGTCACTCGAATCCGGATCCTCGAAGTGGTGGACTATCATGGCTCGACCTGAAGCCGCCTACCAGCCAACGACGGTCTCCCCGCCGGGCAGAACGCTTGCAGACCTGCTGGAAGAGCGGGGCATGTCGCAGGCTGAGCTTGCGCGTCGGATGGGCCGACCGGAGAAGACGATCAGCGAGATCGTGAATGGAAAAGCCGCCATCACTCCCGAGACGGCACTGCAGCTCGAAAGCGTCTTCGATGTCCCGGCAGGGTTCTGGATCGCCCGGGAAGCGAACTATCGGGAGTTCCTCGCGCGCTCGAAGCAGGATCGAACTCTCCAGAAGCATCGCGCGTGGGCGCGATTGTTCCCGCTGCGCGAGATGAGGAAGCGCGGATGGATCGACCAGAAACCCGACCCGGGGGATGAGGTGCGGGAGGTTCTCGGATACTTCTCCGTCGCATCGCCGAAACAGTGGACGACCTGCACCCGGGACTACCAGGCGGCCCACCGGGCACACCGATCTGCTGCGCAGGACTCCTACGCGCTCGCCGCGTGGTTGCAGGCCGGACGGCTTCTCTGTACACGGCGGCGCACGCCGGAATTCGACGAGGGGCGGCTTCGCAATGGGCTCGAACGGGCTCGAGCGTGGACCCGCCTGGAGCCGCGCGAGGGTCTCGCCCGCGCGACGACGGCGCTCGAGGCCGCAGGCGTCGTCGTGGCGATCGTTCCGGAGCTTCCGGGGTGTCGGGTCAGCGGAGCCACGATGTGGGTCGGTGGTCGGCGGGCCGTGCTCCAGCTGAGCCTCCGCTACCGAACGGACGATCAGCTCTGGTTCACATTCTTCCACGAGGCAGCGCACCTGCTGCTGCACTCCCGAAAGAGCATCTTCCTCGAAGCGGACTCGCCGTCGACCGGGACCGATCGCGAGGCAGAAGCGGACCGATGGGCGCGGGAACATCTGATTCCTGCGGACACATGGGAGGCATTCGTCGAGCGCGGGGTCATCACGGCTTCGGCGATCTCGGAGTTCGCCGACTCGATCTCGATCGCCCCGGGAATCGTAGTCGGCCGCCTGCAACACGAGGGACGAGTCCCCTGGTCGTCACGAAACGGCCTCAAGCGCAGGCTCAGCGCCGGGGCGCTGGAGTCGAGGGTTCGACCGGTCTCCGAGTAGGAATCCTTCGGCGCCCGCGCCTGCCCACTTTCTGCCCAATTCACCTATCCCAGGCGAGGTGAACTGGGCAGAAAGTGGGCTGAGGACAGGAGCGGAGGCCGACGGCAGGGGTCCCGTCGCCGGATCCGTCGACAGCAGTCAGACGCGCTTCTTCGCGGCTTTCTTCGCGGCGGACTTCTTCGGCTTCGCCGGCGCCCGCTTCGCGGGCAGAACTGGATAGCGCTCGCGCATGTACGCGACCGACCGCGTGATCAGTTCCTCGAGCGCCACCTGGTCGACGTCGGCGAGCGATTTCAGGTAGAGGCAAACCTTGCCCGTCCTGATCTTCCCCAGCTTCTTCACCAGCGCCGGTGCGCCCGCGAAGCCCTGCATGACGTAGAGCGTGAGGTCCTGCTTGCGCGGCGAGAAGGCGGCCAGCGGCCAGTCGCCGCTGTGCCCGCTGGCGTAAACGTACGAGTAGACCCCGAAGCCGACGATGCTCGGTCCCCACATCGCCGCGGGCTCGCCGGTGATGCGCTTCATCATCTTCACCAGCGCCGTGCAGTCGCGGCGAGTCTCCTCGCGCGGGATCTTCGCGATGAACTCGGTCACGCTCGCCTTCGTCTTCGTGGTCTTCGCTTCGTAGGCCATCGCGCAATCTCCGGTTGCCCAGGCGCCTCAGGGGACGAGAACGATCTTCCCGAATTGTTCGCGCCGTTCCATCGCCTCGTGCGCGGCGCGGGCCTCGCCCAGGGGCAGCACGCGATCGATCACCGGGCGCAGGCGTCCCGCGGCGATGTGCGCACGCACCTCGTCGAACTCGGCGAGGCGGCCCATGTAGCTGCCGTGGATCGACAGGTTCCTGGCGAACAGCGCCCGCAGGTCCGTGCGGGCCTCGTAGCCCGACGTCGCGCCGCACGTCACGAGGCGTCCGCCCCGGGCCAGCGAGGCGATCGACTTCTCCCAGGTCGCCTGCCCGGTGTGCTCGAAGACCACGTCGACGCCGCGCTTGCCGGTGATGCGCCGTGTCTCGGTCGCGAAGTCGTCGCGCTCGTAGTTGATGACGTGATCGGCGCCCAGATCCCGCGCGCGCTCGAGCTTGGCGTCGGTCGATGCGGTGGCGATCACGGTGGCGCCCAGCAGCTTCGCGATCTGGACGGCGGCGATGCCCACCCCGCTGCCGGCGGCGAGCACGAGCACGGTCTCGCCGGGGCGCAGCTGCACGCGCCCGACCAGCATGTGCCAGGCGGTGAGGAAAACCAGCGGCATCGAGCCGGCCTGCTCGAACGTGAGGTGCGCCGGCTTGACGAAGCAGTTGCGAGCGGGGGCGACGACGAACTCGGCATAGCCGCCCTGCTTGCGCAGTCCGAACAGGTCGTAGCGCAGGCACAGGTTGTCGTCGCCGTCGAGGCAGGCGCGGCAGTGAGTGCAGCCGGCGCCGGGCGCGAGCATCACCTCGTCGCCGACCTTCACGTGCGTGACGTCGTCGGCGACGGCGTCGATCACGCCGGCGATGTCATTGCCCAGGATGTGCGGCATCTCGATGGTGTAGGGCAGGCCGCGACGGGTCCACACGTCGAGGTGGTTCACGGAGCAGGCGCGGACGGCGACGCGCACCTGACCCGCGACCGGTTCGGGGACGGCGACGTCGGCGCGGAGTTCGAGGACTTCGGGACCGCCGTGCTGCGTGAAGACGACCGCCCTCAACCGCGTTTCCTCGGGGCGTCGCTGCGCGAGCGGTCGAGCACGTCGCGCACCAGGCGCGCCAGTTGCTCGGGGCGGAACGGCTTGGGAAGGAACTCGATGAGCGGCAGCGGCGGGCCCGCGGTGACCGCCGTCTCGCGCGAGGCGTCGTCCACCGCCTCGGTCGCGGTCCCGGCGACGGGCTCGAGCCCGTCGCCGGTGCGCTCGCGCAGGCCGGCCTCGATCTCCTCGGTGAAGCCGCTGGTGATCACGATCGGCGTTCCCGGATAGCTGTCGCGCATCTTGTCGATGATCTGGAAGCCGCCGCCGCGCGGCATGATCGCGTCGGTGATCACGAGATCGACGCCGTGATGGCGCTCGATCTGGCGCAGCGCCTCGTGGCCACCACCGGCGGTGAGCACCTCGTAACCGAGGCCGGAGAGCATGGCGAGCATGAGGTCGCGCAGCGGCTCGGAGTCCTCGGCGACGACGACGCACTCCTTGCCGCGCGCGCGGGGCCAGTCCTTCTGCGGCGGCTCGAGCGGGAAGTCCTGTTCGTCGTCCTGGCGATCGTCCGACATGCGCTCCTCCGTCGCGGCGCCCGCGGGGCGCGGACACGCAGACGAGGCTACCCCCGGCGGCCGCGTTTGGAAAGGGCCCGCGCTTGGCCGGTGCCGGGGCCCGTGTTAGCCTGCAAGCACCCTCGATTCAAGCGAATCCGCAGCACTCTAGCACAGCACCGCGCCGACTCGCGGATCCCCTCGGAGGTTCGATGTCCGTTCCCCGCCGTATCCTCACGGTCCTCATCCGCTCCATCACTTTGTTCGAGACCGGCGATCGGAAGGTGCCCGCGGCCCAGAACACGATCAACGGATTGCTCATCTATCCCCAGCCCGGACAGGCCGAGGTCTTCGCCACGACGGGGCTCGTCGCCGGGATCGAGGACGACAAGCACGTGCGCTTCAACCCGCCGATGCTGTTTCTCAAGGAAACCATCCAGGGCCCCACCGACCTGCAGGTGGTGGTCACCGATCGCGACGATCGCAACAGCCTGGTGAGCTTCCTGCGTCGCCTCGCCGGCAGCGTCACCGGTGCGGCAGGCCTGCAGCTCGGCGGCGACATGCCGGGCCTGCTGCGCGCCGCGTTCAAGGAGGCGGCGGCCAGCGGACAGCTCGCCATCGGCGGCGCCAAGGAGGACAAGCTCGAGGTGGTGGCCCACGGCACGCTGCTCATGCGCGATGCCGAGAAGGTGAAGGGCAACGTCACCATCGACCTGATCGCGCCGCGCGAGCTGCGGCGCGTTGGCAAGCCGAACATCAAGAAGGGCGCGCCCAACGGCAGTCTCGACCTGGAGATCCTCTGGGACGCGGAGTAAGCGAGGGGCTCGTCCTCGACGGACGTCCGCGAGGCGACTTCCTGCGCGGGCACGCCCCGGGCGCGGCGCACCTGCCGGCCGACGAGTGGAACGTGCGGGCCGCCGAGTTGCCGCCGCGCGAGGACGCGTTCTTCGTCGTGGACGCCACCACCGCCGCCACCGCGGACGCGGTCGAGCGCCTGCACGCCCGCGGCTCGCTCGGCGCGCGGCCGGCCCCGCCCGAAGTCGCCGCCGACCGCAGCGAGATTGGCCCGCCGCGCCGGGTGGCGTGGCGCCCGCCCGAGTGGCTGACCACGTGCCTGGCCGCCGCCGCCCTGCCAGCCGGAGCGTCGACGCTCGACGTGGCGTGCGGCAGCGGGCGGGTCGTCGCCGCGCTGGCCGCGCGGGGCTTCGCCGCAACGGGACTCGATCTCCTGCCGGATGCGCTGGGACGCGCCCGATGCCTCGCTGCCGCGGCCGGTGTTGCCGGCTCGTTCGTGGTGGCCGATGCGGAGCGGCGGCTGCCGTTTCGGGCCGGCTCGTTCGCGCTGGTCACCGGTTTTCGCTACCTCGACCGGGCACTCTTTCCGGCCCTGGTCGACCTGCTCGCGCCGGGCGGCGAACTCTGGTGGGAGACGTTCGACCAGGCCCAGGCGCAGTTCGGCCACCCGCGACGGGCGGCGTTTCTGCTTGCCCCGGGGGAGCTGGCGTCCTTGAGCCAAGCCGCCGGGCTCGACGTGCTCGCCACCCGGGAGACCTGTCCCCCCGGCGGACCCGCTCTCTCGGCGATCCGCGCGGTCCGTTCGTACGGCAGTTCGCTCGACGCACCCTTGCGGCCGGACGCGTGAGTCCCTTACCTTTCGCCCACCCCCCGCACGTCTCCGCACTGCGGAAGGAGCCCGGATGAAGGTTCTCATCGTCGACGACAACGACCAGAGTCTCTATCTGCTGCGGACTCAGCTCGAGCACGCCGGGCACGAAGTGTGGCCTGCGGGAGACGGGGCCGAGGCCCTGATCGTTGCCGGCAAGCGCGCGCCCGACGCGATCATCACCGACATCCTCATGCCGCGGCTCGACGGTTTCGCGCTGTGCCGCGCCGTGCGCGACCACGCGACGCTCGCCAACGTGCCGGTCCTGCTCTACTCGGCGACCTACACCGATCCCAAGGACCGCGAGTTCGGCCTGTCCGTGGGCGCCGACCGCTACCTCGAGAAGCCGACCGAGGCCGAAGAGCTGCTGCGCGAGCTCGAGGCCGCCGTCAAGGAACGCAGCGACGGCCTCGGGGCCGCGCCCCGCGCCCAACTCGAGGAGCGTACCTACCTGCGCGAGTACAACGAGCGCCTGGTGCGCAAGCTCGAGGACGGCATGCTGGCGCTCGAGCGCTCGTACCGGGAGCTGGCCGAGTCGGAGCGGCGCTATCACGAGCTCTTCGACGTGGCCTCGGACGTGATCTTCACGCTCGATCCCGAGGGCAACATCAGCCTGGTCAACCGCCGCGTCCTCGAGATTCTGGGGTACCACACGACCGAGCTGATCGGCCGGCCCTTCGAGCCGCTGATCACCGCGTCGCACCGGGCGCGGGCCCGCGAGTCCGTGCAGCAGGCCTTGAGCGGCCAGCGGCGGACGCTCGAGCTCGAGTTCCTGGGCGCCGACGGCCGCGTCCTGCCCATGCATGTCGTCACCGTGCCGCTGTGGCAGGGGCAACGCCCGACCGGGCTCATGGGGATTGCCCGGGACCTGGGGGACCGTGGCCGGCCCGGGGCCGAGCCGGGCGCCGAGCGGACCGGCCCATGGGCGGCCCGCCTGCGAGCGCTGGCCGCGGCCGGTCCGGGGCCGGAGGGTGCCCGCGAGGCACTGCTCGCCCTGGCGGACGAGATCGAGAGCCCGGGCCGCGGCGCCTGACCCGGGCAAAGATATCTCGGGCACGAATCCACTAAAGCGTTGGCTTCGATCAGCTTTTGCTTGACCTCGGGCTATTCGCAATGCTAACTTTCCGTCGCTTGTCAGCCGTCTCCGGTTGAATTGAAGGAAGTCGTCCCACAGGACCATCCCGCGCGCACGACCCGACGCGGACGGCGCTTCCGGAGTCGATCAGGACGAAAACGCGGTCGGGCCACCGCCCACGCATTTCGGAACAGCGATCACATTCACGGCGTTCGTGTCCCCCCCGCGAGCGACGCGTTTTGGATGGAAGCACCGCGCATCACGCGCCAGGCTCTCCTCTGTGCCTGTCAATCCAAGGAGGTGATGGACGAATCGAGCGGCTGTCGCACGCAGCATGGTGTGCGTCCGTTCCGTCCGTTGTGCTCGTCGTTTCGTTCCAGACCGCCCAGGCGCTAGCCCACGACTCGGGGCCTGCCCTCTGGATCGGGCAGCTTCGAGGAGGTGACCGATGAGAACTAGAAACTACTTCGCTTTGTTCGCGACGCTGGCCGCGCTCGCGCTTCCCAATGGGGCGCAGGCCGACCAGTTCCTCGCGGATTTCCGCGGATTCGACTACGAGGATCCGAACACGACGCCGGGCTTCGGCAACGTCGGCGATGGCTACAACTCGCTCGGCATCGTGCTGTCGGTGAATCCGTCGCTGCTGCCGACGGTCAACTTCGTCAGCAACGAGTACACGTACCGCTTCAACAACCTGTCGGCCGTGTCGACGGAGACCGCTGCGCCGTTCCTCTTCGTGTTCTACACGGCGGGTGACTTCGACATCTACCAAGACTCGCGCGCGTCCGGCACGGCGGCCGACTACGGCACCAATCCCGGGACTGCGACCGCGCCCTCGACCTTCATCGACGGCACGAACATCCTCGGCGGGACTGTCACCAACTTCGTCCTGACGATCGATCTGTCGTCCGGGACCGGCTCGTTCAACGGCGATATCGCCTTCAACCGTGGCACGGAGAGCGGTTCGATTCCGCCAGCCCAGATCGGTGGATGGACCTTCGCGGGTCTGACCAGCGGCGGCGGCACCGGTGCTCCCGCGGGTTACCAGCACCAGGTGGACGGCGAAATTCGCGTTCCCGACGTCGTGCCGGCAGTGACGAAGTCGTGGGGCCAGGTCAAGTCGACGTATCGGCGCTAGCATTCATAGGAGAGTCGAGCGCGCACCCATGTGCATGGCACAACCGCTCGACCGAAGGAGGACGGCAATGACCCGAAGAGGAAACAGACTCGCGCTGATGGCCGCGCTGTTCGTGGTCCTCACTCCCGCCGCTGCGCTGGCCCAGACCGGCACCATCGCCGATTGGGGTCCGAACAGCTACGCCTGGGAGTCGAACTACAACACAGCGACCTACATCTCCAATGCTGGCAGCCAGCTCAGTGCCGTCGGCATCATCGACGACTTCGCGGGGCCGCTCTCGCCCCTCGAGCCGATTCCGCCTGGCACCGAGTACACGTACCACATGAACAATCTCGTCTCGGCCGGCACCGTGATCACGCCGGGCGGGTTCGCCAACACCTACCGGACCATCTACAACAGGGGTCCGAACGCGTGGACCATCGCGATCTGGACCGGTGCGACGAACGCCAGCTTCGGCACGAATCCGCCGAATGCGACGGTTCCTGGAACGTTCGCGGACGGTTCGCTCGTGCTGGCGGGCAACTTCCAGTCGCTGACCGTGACGTTCATCCGCCGCAACAGCGACCAGGTGGTCCTCTCGGGCAACGCCGATTCCGGCCAGCCCTCGGTGATCAACGGCGTCTGGGTGGCCGGCGACCGGCTCGGTCTGGTGAGCCCGAGCGGTCAGCCCTGTCCGTTCCGCGTGACGGGTGGCTGGCTCGCGCGGGCCGGCAGCTTCCCGGCCGGCTACAGCGCTCACTTCGACGGCAAGATCGACGTCGACTGCCCGACCCCCGCGGAGTCCGCCACCTGGGGCCGCATCAAGGGCGAGTACCGGTAGCCGAACCTTGCGCATGACGTAGTCCGAGACCCCCGGCCCGTCGGCCGGGGGTTCCTCGTTTGGAGGTCGAGTGTCGCTCCCCCCGGTCCCGCCGTCGTTCGACGTCGATGCCGCCGCGCGTCGGAACTTCCGGCTGGTCGTGTGGAACGGCGTGCTGTTCAACGTCGGCGAGACGTTCATCGAGGCAGCGACGATCCTCGTCCTCTTCGTCAGCGGGCTCACCCACAGCAGCGGTGTCGTCGGGCTGGCCGTGGCGGTCATGGAGGTCGGCTGGTACCTGCCGCAGATCCTGACCATCGCCTTCGTCGAGAGCCGCCGCCGCCGCCTGCCGCTCTATACCGCGATGGCCTACGTGCGCGTGGCAGGACTCATCGTCACCACGCTCACGATCGTGTTCATCGGCGACCGGGCGCCGGGGCTCACGCTCGCCATCTTCTTCGCCGCGTTCTCGTGCTTCGCGTTCGCCGGCGGATTCTCGGCGGTGTCGTTCTACGACGTCGTGGGGCGCACGATCCCGATGGAGTGGCATGCTCGCATGTGGGCCTATCGCCTGTTCTTCGGCGGCCTGCTGGCGGCGGGGTGTGGCTTCCTCATCCAGTTCATCCTCACCCTGCCCGGCTTCTCGCTGCGTTACGGGATCCTGTTCGGCGCCGCGACGCTCTTCATCGGCGCCGGGGCGCTCGTCTTCACGGCGGCGCACGAGCCGCCGGTCGAGATCAGTCGCCGCGCGCTGCACATGGGTGTGCACCTGCGCGAGAACCTCAAGGTGGCCTGGCGCGACCCGGCATTTCGTGCGCTGTTCGGTACGCGTGTCGCGCTCGCGGGCTCGTTCGCCGCGGCGCCGTTCCTGGTGCTTTACGCGCTGGGGCCGCTCGGCTTCGCCCCGGCGCTGGTCGGTGGATTCGTGACGGCGCGGATCGCCGGCTTCGTCGCCTCGAACCTGTGGTGGCAACGCGTCGCCACGCATCGCGGGCATCGCAGCCTGATGCGCGGGGTCGCGCTGGCGGCGGCGGTTGCACCCGCTCTCGCGCTGATCGCGCCCGTCGCGCCCGTGGAATTGCGGCCGGCGCTGCTGTTCGCCGCCTTCGCCGGGGTGGGCGCCGCGGTCAGTGGGACCAACATCGGCTACCAGAGCCTGCTGCTGGCCATCGCGCCGGCGGCGCGGCGACCGTCGTACGTCGGGCTCATGAACTCGTTCCTGGGGCCGTTCATGCTGTTGCCGGCGCTGGCAGGCTTGCTGGCGGACTGGACGGGGCCGCTGGTCGTCTTCGCCGCGGCGCTGGTGGCCGCGGGCGCGGCGTTCATGCTGTCGGCGCGCCTGCCACAGAGTCACGCCGAAAGTTCTTCGCGGCCCCCCGGCCCGGAGGGGGAGCCAGCCCGGGCCGCCTAGGAGTCCGGCCCACCTAGTCCGGTCGGCGTCCGCGCGGACGATCGATGGCGAGCAGCGCGCCGAGCGTCGTGTAGAGGTTTCGTCCGAGGCGGGCGAGCGGGCGCAGGCGCTCCGGGTCGGCGAGCTGCGGCTCGCCCTCGCGCGCGTCCTCGAGCACGGCATCCTGGACGTGCATCCACACCACTTCGCCGAGGATGAGGCTGGTCTGGCGCGGCGGCGCACCGAGCACGATCGTGCGCTCGAGCCGGCATTCGAGCGCGTAGGCGGCCTCGGCGACCCGTGGCGGGGCGACCTTGACCGAGGGTGCGGCGGTGAGGCCGGCGAGCGCGAACTCGTCGACGTCCGGATCCCAGTCGCCGCTCGCCCGGTTGATCTCTGCCGCGTGCGCCTCCCCTGCGGCGTTGATCACGAACTCGCCGCTGGCGGCGATGTTGTGCGCCGTGTCCTTGGGCCGGCCCTCGCGCTGCGACACCGAGATCGCGACCAGGAACGGATCCGACGACACCCCCGTGAAGAACGAGAACGGGGCCAGGTTGAGGGTGCCGTCGGGCGCGCGGGTCGAGACGAACGCGATCGGCCGGGGCACGACGAGGCTGATCAGCCAGCGATAACGTTGGGCGGTGGAAAGGGACGTCGGATCGAGGTTCACGCCGGCGGTCAGCCACGCATCGCGCCGACGCCGGCCGCGTCGAATGCCGGCACGAGGTCGGCCGGGACGAGCAGCACCCGGGCGCCGCGCGAGAGAGCGAGCCCGCCCAGCTCCTCGCGGGTGGCGACGTCGGCGAACGCGGCACCGAGGAGGAGCCGATCGGCAGTCCGGTCGAGCAGCGCCGCGCGCGTCTTCTCGACCCCCAGGGCGGCGTCTCCGGCCGAGGCGGCGGCGACGAGGCCCCGTGCATCCACGGCGCGTTCCTCGGCGCGCCGGGCTTCCAGGCGCGCGAAGACGTCGGCGGCGAGCGGCTCCTCTGCGATGCGCGGATCCCAGTCGCCGGCCGGCAGCACCCGCTCCCCCCACGGCGCCGGCAACGCCGCACGGATGGCGGCGACCACCGTGGGATCTCCGCCCAGCAAGACATGCGACGCGGTTTCCTGCGTCGCCAGGTCGGCGAGCGCCTGTGCGGCATCCGTGGTGAAGCGAGGGGCGGGTTGCCCGGCGGCGGTGATCTCCGTTCCGGCGGCGCGCACCTCGCGGCGCATGACGACGGCACCGAGCGACACCACGAACAGCCGGGCCGTGCGACCGTCGGCGACGAGCGCGACGGCGCGACTCTCGCGGTCCATCACCACGAGCAGCGGGTAGAGCGTGGGCTGGGAGCCGACGACGACCAGCGGCTCCGGGAACTCGAGTGGGAGCTGGACGGCGTCGAATGTGTCGTCGGCGGCGTAACTCGAGAAGACCGCGGCGGCACGGGTCTCGGGGCGAAGGTCGTAGTCGAGATAGTGCTGCACGCGGGCGAAGTCGACGACCAGGCTCTCGCGCTCGGGTGACCGCTGCGGGAATGGCGCCAGCTCCTCGGCCATGCGTTTCTTGAGGAGGGGCCGGTAGGTCGTCATCAGGGGGCCGACCGGGCGCGTGTTCACATAGACCGAGAGGACCGGCCATGGTGATGGCCCGCGGCTGGCAAGCCGCTTGAGCGCCCTGACGACGTGCATGGAGCCCTCCGGACGGGGGGAACGGCGACCGGCGGCAGTATAGGCGGCCCGGTCACGCCCCGCCAGCGTCCGATCCGAAGCGGATCGCGAGTTCGGCGACGATGCGCTCGACCACGACGTCGACCGCAGCCTCGCCATCGACGCGGAGGTCGGCACTCGCGTACGCCGCCTTCCGGGCGGCGAACAGTCGCTCGACGACCGCGGGATCGCGGAACAAGGGGCGTTCGCCGTCGGCGACGATGCGCGAACGGATCACGGCCAGTGGGACGTCGAGCCAGACGGTGCGCGCCCGCCCCGCGAGCAGGGCCCGAGTCGTGGCCTCGGCGAAGGCACCGCCGCCCAGGGCGATCACCCCGCCGGAGGGGGAGCAGTCGAGCGCGGCCGCCAGTTCGATTCGCTCGGCCTCGCGGAAGGCGGGCTCCCCACGGGTCTCGAACCACGCCTGGATGCTGCGTCCGGAGGCGGCTTCGAGAGCGGCATCGAGGTCGACGAAACCAAGCCCCAGGCGCACGGCAAGGATCCGGCCGACCGTCGACTTGCCGCTTCCCATGAAGCCCACGAGAACGATCGGAGGGAGAGGGTGCACGGGTCGAGACTACTCAATCGACTACCCGGGTCGCATCGGGTCATTCGGCGCAGCGGTCACCGGTGGGTGATCCCGGTCGCGTCAAAACGATATGGACCGGTTGCCGGCTCCCGAAAGCCCGGATGATTCGTGGGGATTTCGACCCAGTTCGGCCGGATCCACTATTTCATTGTGAGACAAGAAGCTAAACGGCCTTCGGGCGATCAGCTCTGCCACGCAAGACGCTTGACCGTGTCCGATAAGAGGAATATTCTTCGCAACGCCTGTCACCGGTCCCACGCAGCCACCCGTTTCGCAAGCTTGACGGTGGACCGACCCCGCTGCAGGTGCTCCCAGGGACGGGCGCGTCACAGGACGCACGATTCACGAATCAAGCACGACGCTCGCGCAGCCGCCCGGCCGCGTGCGTCGGGTTTCACCGCGCTCCACGCGCGCGGACTTGCTCCCATGCATCGGGCCGCCCGTCCCGCTGCTTGCCCAGTTTGCATCCGTGTTCCGAAAACCGGAGGTTCTGTTCCCATGACTCACACGATTGAGGCTGTGCGCGACGTTATCGAGTCGTGTAGCAGCCGAATCACGCGTGGCTTCCTCGCGATGTGTACCGCGATGCTCCTGTTGTCCGGAGCAACGCCGGCACTCGCAGGCGGGCCGCCCGCGATCGATGGCAACGGCACTGACCTCATCAACTTCGCGGCGGATCTCGACGCGACCAGTTGTGCGGTCACCTTCGACGATCTGCGCGACGATATCGCGATCGCCGATCCCAAGATCGTCGTCTGTGCGCCGCAGATGGACACCAGTGTCCCTCCCGACGGCATCAACGACTACTTCGTCAACGGCTTCGACCTGCGCAAGTTCGTGCTGGTCTATGACCGTCCGAACAAGAACCTGTACGTGCTGTGGCGGACGGAAGGGGTCATCGGCGACGTCGATGGCAACCTGACTCCGGACAACAGCACCTGCATTCCGGCCGCGTCGTTCGCCGACGAGCCGGGTATCGGCAGCCAGGAGAACTACCAGGCCCGCATCGACACGAACTGCGACGGCATCCCCGACATCATCGTTTCCGTCGGCGGTGTCCTCGGCGTCGATCCCGTCACCGTCCAGGGCGCCAGCATCGGTGGCTCGGAAGTCGCCTACCGCGCCGGCGCCGGCAGCGGCAAGGACCTCGAGCTCAAGATCTCGAACATCGAGCTCCCGCCGGTCTTCCAGGTGCTCGCCAACTCGAACGCCTCGTTCGACGGTCTGGGTGAGGACATCACCGCCAAGGTCACCTGCGGCGTCCCCAATCCGACCATCGACCTGCAGAAGTCGGTCAACGTCCCGACGATCTGCCCCGGCGGCACGGCCGACTTCACCGTCGTCGTGACCAACACCGGCAACGTCGACCTGACCAACGTCTCGGTCATCGACAACCTGCCGGCCGGCCTCGTCTACCAGTCGACGCAGTCGA
>JANOEH010000203.1:0-13732 GCA_031413115.1 Candidatus Eiseniibacteriota bacterium
GCCTCGCCGCCGGCCAGCGTCTGCGCCGAGCGATCGAGCGTGAGGTACCCGAGGCCGACGTCGACGAGAAAGCCCAGCCGCGCGTCGATCTCCTTGAGGATGGGCTCGGCGATCAGCGCCCGCGAGGCGGTGAAGTCGAGCTTGCGCACGCGCGCGTGCGCGGCGGCGACGCTCGAGCGCGTCCACTCGGCGATGGCGACGCCGTCGACGAGGACCGCGCGGGCAACCGGGTTGAGGCGCGCGCCGTTGCACTGCGGGCAGGCCGCGGTCGTCATGTAGCCCGCGATCTTCTGGCGCACCGAGTCGGAAGCGGTGTCGACGTAGCGCCGCCGCAGGTTGGCGAGGATGCCCTCGAACTTGTCGTCGAACTCCCAGCGGCCGCCCTTGTCGGACTTGTAGGCGTAGTGCAGCTTGACGTCGCCGAGCCCGTTCATCAGCGCGTCCTGCACCTTCTTCGGCAGCTTCTTCCACGGCGCCTTCGCGTCGAACTTGAGGTGCTTGACCAGCGCACGGAGCTGACCGCCGTGCCACGCGTTGTCGATGCCTCCCCACGGCGCGATCGCGCCTTCGGCGACCGACAGCGTCGGGTCGGGGATGATCAGCTTGGGATCGACCTCGAGGCTCGTGCCCAGCCCGTCGCAACCGCTGCAGGCGCCGTATGGCGAGTTGAAGGAGAACAGGCGCGGCTGGAGCTCCTCGTACGACGTGCCGCACACCGGGCAAGCGGCACTCTGGCTGAACAGCCGGTCGGCGCCCTTCTCGGGGGCCACGGCGGCGACGCCGGAGGCGAGGCCCAGCGCGGCCTCGAGCGAGTCGGCGAGACGGCGCTGGTTCTTCGGTTCGAGTGCGAGGCGGTCGACCACGATGTCGATCGTGTGCCGCTTCGTCTTCGCCAGGCGCATGCCCTCCTCGAGCTCGACCAGCTCCCCGTCGATGCGGGCGCGCAGGTAGCCGGCTTTCCGCGCGTCGTCGAGCTCCTGGCGGTACTCGCCCTTCCTCCCGCGCACGATCGGCGCGTAGACCGTCAGCTTCTGGCCGGCATGATCGGCGTACAGCGCGTCGACCATCTCGCTCACCGACTGGCGCGACAGCGGCGTGCCGTCCTGCGGGCAGTGCGGCGTGCCGAGGCGGGCGAACATCAGGCGCAGGTAGTCGTAGATCTCGGTGAGCGTGGCCACCGTCGAGCGCGGGTTCGCGCCGACGCCGCGCTGCTCGATCGAGATGGCCGGGGAGAGTCCCTCGATCGAGTCGACGTCGGGCTTCTCCATCTGGCCGAGGAACTGGCGGGCGTAGGCCGACAGCGACTCGACGTAGCGGCGCTGGCCCTCGGCGTACAGCGTGTCGAAGGCGAGCGACGACTTGCCCGATCCGGACACGCCCGTGATGACGACGAGCTTGTGCCGCGGCAGCGTGAGCGAGACGTTCTTCAGGTTGTGTTCGCGGGCGCCGCGGATGACGATTCCGCCGCCGGGGGCGTGCTCCAAGGGAGGCTCCTCGATCCTGGGTCCGGCGATCCGATGGGGTTGGGCGCAGTATACCGTGGACCCGGCGGTTCCCGGGTGTTAGAAACGCGGCCATGCCGCCGACCGCTCCTGCCGCGCCTGACCCGTCCCCCGCCGAGCGCGATCCCTCCGGGCTGCTGCGTCGCATCGGCCTGGTCGCCGCGTGTGCCATCACCGTCGGCAACATCGTCGGCTCGGGCATCTTTCGCTCGCCGCACTCGGTCGCCCAGCAGCTCGAGGGCCTGCCGCTCGTGCTTGCCGCCTGGGTCCTCGGCGGCCTTCTCTCGCTCGCCGGCTCGCTCGTGCTGGTCGAGCTCGCGGTGCTCCATCCGAAGAGCGGCGGCCTGTACGTCTTCATCCGCGAGGCGTTCGGCGACCTGTGGGCGTTCCTGTTCGGCTGGGCCAGCCTGTGGGTGATCAAGCCGACCGTGATCGCCTCGATCGTCAGCGTCTTCGCGCTGTACAGCTGCGAGGCCCTGCGCCTGCCCTCGGGGCTCGAGCCCGCCGTCGGCGTGGCCGCGATCGTGGTGCTCACCATCGTCAACCTGCTGGGCGTGCACGAGGGCGCGCGCACGCAGACGCTGTTCACCGGGCTCAAGATCGTCGGAATCGTGGGCCTGTGCGCCGCCGCGTTCCTGCTGCCGCACAGCGGGCCACCTGCGGATGCCTCGATTTCCCCGGCGCTCGTTCCGCCGCCGCTGGCGACGGGATTTGTCGCGGCGATGATTTCGGTGCTGTTCGCCTACGATGGGTGGACCGATGCGACGTACGTGGGCGGCGAGATCAAGAATCCGCGGAGAAACCTGCCGCTGGCGATCCTCGGCGGCACGCTCGCGGTGATCGTCCTCTACGTCCTGACCAACGTCGCCTACTACACCGTGCTCACCCCGGCCGAGGTGGCGACCATTCCCGCCGTCGGCTCGGAGACGGTGCGGCGTCTCCTCGGCGAGGGTGGAGCGACCGCGCTCGCGCTGCTGGTCGCCATCTCGACGTTCGGCACCACCAACGGCGCGATCCTCACCGGCCCGCGCATCACCCAGGCGATGGCCGCCGACGGGCTCCTGTGGCGGGCCGCCGCGCACATCGACGGGCGACGGGGCACGCCCGACGTCGCCCTGATCCTGCAGGCGCTCCTGTCAATCGTGTGGCTGCTGGCGGCGCGCGGGTTCGAGGACGTCTCGGGCTGGTTCGTCACCACGTCGTGGCTGTTCTACGGTCTCACGATGGCCGCGCCGTTCGTGCTGCGCCGACGAAACGGGGCGCCCCGCGACGGCTACGTCATGCCGCTCTACCCGGTCTTGCCCGTGCTGTTCATCGTGGTGACGGCCGGGCTCGTGTTCAGCGACCTGACGGCCAGCGGCTGGCGCGCGTGGTCGGGCGTGGGGATCGCGGCGCTTGGAGCGCCGGTGTACTTCCTGTGGAAACACGGCCGTGTGCGGTAGGGATCGGGACTACTCGTAGCGCAGCGCCTCGACCGGATCGAGGCGGCTGGCCCGCACCGCCGGGTAGATTCCGAAGAACAGGCCGACGCCGCACGAGAACGCGAGCCCGAGGACCACGGACCACAGGGGCACGGTCGAGGGCAGCGGCGTGAGCGCGTCGACGATCTTCGCGATGCCCACCCCGAGCAGGATGCCCAGCGCCCCTCCCGCCCCGGTGAGCACGCAGGCCTCGATCAGGAATTGCCACAGGATGCTCGAGCGTCTGGCGCCCAGCGCCATGCGGATCCCGATCTCGCGCGTTCGTTCGGTGACCGACACCAGCATGATGTTCATCACGCCGATGCCGCCCACCAGCAGTGACAGGAACGCCACCGCGATCATCACCACGTAGAAGCCGCCGGTGATCTGGTTGTAGAGGTTGAGCAGCGCCTCGTCGGTCATCGCGGCGAAGTCGTTGTCCTGATGCGCGCGCAGGCCGCGGCGCAGGCGCAGGACGGCGCCGATTTCATCGATCGCCTGGCTCATCTGCTCGGGCGAGCGGGCGACCGCGTTCAAGAGGACTTCGTTGCCCTTGAGGAACGACGAGCGGTCGCTCGGGAAGTATTTGCGCAGGCTGGTGTGAGGGATGAGGACGATCTCGTCCATGTTGAAGCCCAGGAACTTGCCGCGCCCCTCGAGCTCGCCGACGACCTCGAATGCCTGGTTGCCGATATGGATCATCTGCCCCACTGCCCCCTGGTTGGGGAACAGCGTCTGCAGCGTTTCCTTGCCGAGCAGGGCGACGTTCGCCTTGTGGTCCACCTCGATCTGCGTGAAGAAGCGTCCCTCCGACACGTCGTAGCCGTTCGTCTCCTGGTAGGCCTGATCGGTGCCCAGCACGAACGTGGGTTTGGTCGCCAGCTTGCGATAGCGAATGACCGGCTGTTCCTCGATGAAGTTCAGCGGCGACACGGCGCGCACGGAGGGGCAGCGGGCGAGGATCGCGTCGCGATCGTCGAGCGTGAAGGCGCGCCGGCTGCGCAGCGAGTCGGGGAGCTGACCGATGATGACCTGCGGGCGCCACTTGCGGATGTAGATCGTGTTCGACCCGAACGACTGGATCTGGTTGGCCATCGACTTGTTGAGGCCCTGGATCAGGGACACCATGGCGATGACGGTCGAGACGCCGATGATGACGCCGAGCACGGTCAGCAGCGAGCGCAGCTTGTTGGCCTTGAGCGCCTGCCAGGACATGAGCAGGATCTCGCCCAGCAGGCCCGACTGCGCCGCCTTCACTCCGGGAATGCGCGCCACGGGCCGCCTACTCGAAGCGCAGCGCCACGATCGGATCGAGGCGCGCGGCGCGGGCCGCGGGGTAGATGCCGAACAGCAGGCCGATGCCCGTGGACATGCCGAGCCCGAGCACGATCGCGATCCAGCTCACCGCGGCAGGCAGCGGCGAGACCGCCGCGACGAGCAGCGCCAGCGCGATGCCCAGGAGCACGCCGATCGCGCCGCCGGTGAGCGACAGCGTGGCGGCCTCGACCAGGAACTGCATGAGCACGTCGCGGCGCCTGGCCCCCAGGGCCTTGCGGATGCCGATCTCGCGCGTGCGCTCGGTGACGGAGACCATCATGATGTTCATGATCACGATGCCGCCGACGACCAGCGAGATCCCGGCGACGCCGACCAGCACCACGAAGGCGGCCGACGTGAAGTTGCGATAGAGGTCCATGAACATCTCGGCGGTGACGATGCCGAAGTCATCGGGTTTTCCAGGGGCGATGCCGCGGCGGGCGCGGAGGATCGCGCGCGTCTCCTCCTGCGCGGTCTCGAACGATGCCTGGTCGATCGAGGCGACGCTGATCGAGATCGAGTTGCGCGTTCCGTACGCTTTCTGCCAGGCGGCCAGCGGCACGATCACGAAGTTGTCCTGGCTCTGTCCGAAGGCGCTGCCCTTCTTCTCGGCCACGCCGACGACCAGGTACTTGACGTCGCCGATGCGGACCTCGTGGCCGTTCGCGGTCCGGCCGTCGAACAGGTTCTCCCACACCTCGTAGCCGATCACGGCGACGGCGCGGCGACGGGACATGTCGTTGGCTGTCAGATGGCGGCCCTCGGCCAGCTCGGTGCGGTCGACTTCGGCGTAGTCGCCCTGCACGCCCTTGATCGGGATGCGCCGCAGGCGGGTCGAGCCGAAACGCACGTCGTCCGGGCGCTCGACCTCGGCCTTGACCGCGGCGGCCGAGCGCGACAGGCCGGCGATCGCCTCGGCGTCGCCGAGGGTGATGTCCTTGCGCTTGAGCGCGTCGCGGAACTCATCGTCCGACAGGATGAAGCCGAACTTGTCGACGGTGAACACGTTGGCGCCCTGCGCCAGCAGCTTGTCCGACACGTAGGCGTTCATCCCCTGGATCAGGGAGATGATGGCGATCACGGCGGTGACGCCGACGATCGTCCCGAGGAGGGTCAGGAACGAGCGCAGCTTGTTGGCGCGCAGGGCCCCCAGGGCCATGCGCAGGCTCTCGCGAAACTCCACGTCAGTCCCCCGCCGCGCCGATGCGCCCGATCGCCGAACCCGCCGCGATGCCCTCGACGCGCCGCGCCTCCTGGGCGCGATCGCTCTCGACGCGCCCGTCGCGCAGGCGGACCACGCGATGGGCGTGCGATGCCACGTCCTCCTCGTGGGTGACCATGATGACCGTCTTCCCCTGCTCGTAGATCGCCTCGAAGGCGGCCATGATCTCGTTGCCGGTCTTGGTGTCGAGGTTGCCCGTCGGCTCGTCGGCGAGGATGATCGACGGCCGATTGACCAGCGCGCGGGCGATCGCCACGCGCTGGCGCTGGCCGCCCGACAGCTCGTTCGGCCGGTGGCGCATGCGGTCGGCCAGGCCCACGATGGCCAGCGCCTCGGCGGCGCGTTCCTTGCGTTCCTTCGGGCCCATGCCCGCGTAGATCAGCGGCAGCTCGACGTTGTGCAGTGCGTCGGAACGCGGCAGCAGGTTGAACGTCTGGAAGACGAAGCCGATCTCCTTGTTGCGGATCGAAGCCAGCTCGTCGTCCGTAAGGCGCGCGATCTCGCGGCCCTTGAGGCGGTAGCGGCCGCCCGTCGGCGAGTCGAGGCAGCCGAGGATGTTCATCAGCGTGGACTTGCCCGACCCCGACGGTCCCATGACGGCGAGGTATTCGCCCTCCTGGATGTCGAGCGAGACGCCGGCGAGGGCATGCACTTCCTCGTCGCCGACCCGGTAGACCTTGGTCAGGTCGCGGAAGATGAGCAGCGGTTCGGTGGTGTCCATGTCAGCTCGGGCCGCCCGGCTTGCCGCCCTTCCCCTTCTTCTGCAGTTCGATTCCATCGCCGGGGCGCAGGTCGCGCAGCACCTTGTACGGCCCGGTGACGACGCGCTCGCCGGCCTTGAGCTCGCCGCCGGTGATCGCGATGTCGGTCTCCGACGAGATGCCCGTGACGACGCGGCGGAACGCGGCCTTCGTGCCGTCGATGACGAACACGCCGGTGATCTCGCGCTTCTTGCGTTCCTTGGGATCGAGCTCGTCGTCCGAAGTCTGCGTCGCGGCGTTGGTGGCGCTGCCCTCCTTCGGTGCCCTGGGCGCTTTCGCCTTCTTCTTGCCACGCGCCTCGAGATCCTCGGGCTGGCGCACGACTACGCACTGGATGGGCACGGCCAGCGCCTGCTCCATGCGTTTGACCGCGATCTCGACGTCGGCGGTCATGCCGGGACGCACGGCGGGCACGGTGTGCGAGAACAGCACCTCGACCTCGAAGTTGGTCTCCCCGGTCGCCCCGCCGGCGCTGGTCTGCGACGCGCTGTTGCCGACCGTCGTGACGGTGCCCTCGAACGTGGTGTCGGGCAGCGCGTCGACCGTGATCGTCGCCTTCTGGCCGACCTGCACGTCGATGACGTCGGTCTCGTCGACGTCGGCGACGACCTGCATGCGCGACAGGTCCGAGACCGAGAGGATCTGCGTGCCGGGATTGTTCATCGTGCCGACGACGACGATCTCGCCCGCCTCGATGTTCAGGCCGACGATGCGACCGTCGATCGGGGCGCGGTACGTGGTCTTCGCGAGCAGGTCCCGCTCGCCGGTCAGGGCGGCCTCGAGACGGGTTGTCTCCTCACGGGCATTGGCCTGCTCGGTGCGCGCGTTCATGTACGAGTTCTCGGCCTGATCCATTTCCTGGGTGGAGAGGAGCTTCTGGGCGAAGAGCGCCTTGCGCCTCTCGTAGGCCTGGGATTCGATGCGCAACGCGTCCGCGGAGCGCTCGAGGCGCGCCCGTGACGACGCGAGCTGCGCCTGGGTCTGGCGGACCGAGGAAACGAACCGCGTGTTGTCGATCTCGAGCAGCAGGTCGCCGCGCTTGACCACGTCTCCTTCCTCGACCGCGAGGCGGGTCACGCGTCCGGACAGGTCGGCGCTGATCTTGACCGTCGTGCGCGGCTCGATTGCGCCGGGGGCCTTCACCCTCTGGGTGATCTCCTTGACCCTGGCCGGGGAGAGGGTCACCGACTGGACCTTGCCCTTCTTGCCCGCCAGGGTCGCCGCCGCTGCGCCGGCGAGAACGAGGACACCGAGGGTGATCCACAGCCACTTGCTCTTGAAGAACTTCATTCCAGGTCGTCTCCGGGGGCGGGGATGGGCGCGCTCAGTATGTGCGGCCGCGGACGCGCTCGAGGCTGGCCTCGGCAATCCGGACCTGGGTCAACGCCTGCACGTAGTTGCTGCGGGCGCGCTGCAGGGCCACCTGGGCGTCGAGAAGCTCGAGGATCGTGCCCGAGCCGACGTTGTACTTCTCCTGCGACAGCTTCAGATCCTCGCGCGCGGACTCGACCTGGTCGATGGCCACGGTCAGACCCTCGTTCGCCTGCTGCGCAGTCGAGACCGACTCACGGACCTCGACCTCGACGTCGAGCTTCTTCTTCTCGAACGCGTAGCGCTGCTGGTTCGCGACGGCCTGGTTCTGCTGGATCGAGCCCTTGGTGCCGTAGAACGAGCTGAAGATCGGGACGTTGAGGGACAGCTGTCCGGTGCGCGAACGCGCGCCGGCGAGCGTCGGGTCCTCGTCGCTGTGCGAGTAGTTGAGTCCACCGTTGAGCGTCGGGTAGTAGCCGGCCTTCGCCGCACCCACGCTCTGGTTCGCCGATGCCAGCGCCGCCTCGGCAGCCTTGAGGTCGGAGCGGTTGGCGAGCGCCTCGTTGAACACGGCTGCGGAGTCGACGATGGCCGGCGTCGGCGTGATGTCGCGCGCGGCGGCCAGATCGTCGTGCGGATCCTGGCCGATCAGGCGAGCCAGGCGGGAGCGCTCGAGGACGACCGCGTTGCGGTTTGTGATCAAGTCGAGCTTGGTCTGCGACACGCGGACCTGGGCCTTGAGCACGTCGCCGCGGGCGACCATCCCGAGCTCGAAGAGACTGTTGACCCGGCGCAACTCCTGCTGCGAAACGACGAGCGCGGAGTCGGCCACCTCGGTCAGGAGCTGGGCGCGCAACAGTGCGTAGTACTGCTGTTTGGCCGCCAGCACCAGGTCGGCGCGGGCCTGGGCGTAGTCGTGCTTGTTCGCCGCGACATTGCTCCCCGCTGCCTGGATCGACTTGTACGCGCCCCAGTCGACGATCGTCTGGCCGAGCGAATAGTTGGTCGAGTAGTTGTCGGGGTTGGTCGGGATCGGGGTGTCGCCCTGGAGGAAGAAGTTGTTGTCGAAGCTCCGCCGGTAGCTGAACGACGCATCCACCCCGGGCAGGTAGCGCTGCACCGCCTGCTTCTGCCGCCCCTCGGCCGAGGAGATGTTCTCGCGCGCCGTGAGCAGGTCGTGGTTGCGATCGAGGGCGCGCCTGACCGCTTCCTCCACCGTGATCGTGCCCCGCAGGGGCGCCGTGTCCTGGGCGAATGCCGCAGCGGCGCCGGCAAGTGCAAGGGACGCGACCAGGGCGCCCGTGGATGCGAACCGGGCCGTCGAACCAATCATCCTCATACTCGATCTCCTCTCCATGCCGCGGCGCCGTGCCGGGCGACCCGTGCTCTACGCACGTGCCCCGACTTCGGTTGCGCCTTCGAGGCCTCAGCCGCCGAAGGTCGAGCCGAGGGCGCCGATCAACGAGAACACCACGAACAACCCGAACATCGTGAGCAGCGAAGCCTTGTACCCGACGCGGGCGATCACCGAGACGCCGATCGCGACGAGCACGGTCTGCCAGATGGTGAAGACATCGAAGGACTGGAGGAAGCCGGCGAGGAACTTCATGGCGAAGCCCTCCTGGTCCGCGAGCGGGAAGAGCGCGCCCGGCCCCAGCGTGACCTGGGGGTTCTGCGCCAGGTTGGCGAGCAGGATGCGGATGGGTAGCGAGACGAGGCCGACCAGGCCGGCATGGGCCACCACCGACAGGGTCTGCTTGAAGGTCATCCTGCCACCGAGAACGAAGTTCGCCGCTCCCATCACGATCGCCGCGTAGACCACGGTGAACACCCCCCCGAAGAGCGGGATGATGCACGAATAGATGACCTTCCCGTTTCCCGTGATCATCGAGTACGCGGCCTCGGGGGCGCCTTGCTCGTCCAGCTGGGCGGTCATCATGGGCACCCAGGCGGCGTCCCAGGTGGTGAGCACGTAGACCACGGCGGAGGCGAGCATGAGGAGAAACGGCACGAGCCAGGTCGGCCGGTGCTCCAGGTGATCGAACAGCGTGCGGGGCGAGGTGAAGACAGCGGCGAGACGGCGGGGAAACGGCCAGGCGGCACGGACGACCGCGTCGTCGGCGGCGACGACAGCATTGGTCTCAGTCATGAGAGCTCCCGGGAGGCCGGGGCAGGTCCCGGCCGGATTTTCGTTTGATGCGCCGCCGACACCGGGCCATGCGGTCGCATTCGCGCGAACCGCCGGAGGTTACGGTCGGCGAGGGAGGACCGTCAAGCGGTCGCCCCCGCCAACCCGAGGAAATACAAAGAGTTCACCGGTCCGGCTGCAAGACTTCTTCAACCCGCGAAGAAGTTGCACCGGGGCACGGTGGACAATCCATCAATCCAGCCGGAACAGCACCGGGACGCGCACCCAGACCCCGACCGGGTGTCCGTTGGCCAGGGCCGGCGTGAACACCCACCGTGCGACCGCGCCGGTTGCCGCCTCGGCGAAGACCGCGGGGCCGCTCTCGACCTCTGCGCGGCGGACCCGCCCGTCGGGCCCGACGTAGGCGCGCACGACGAGCCGGCCTTCCATCCGGGCCTGGATCGCGATGTCCGGGTACGCAGGGGTGACGCGCGTGACCACCTGGGGCACCTCGTCGTGCTGGATCCACGTGGTCGGGTCGGGAATGACGTCCGCCCCCCGGCCAGTCGCCTCCTGGATCGTGCCCGTGCCGCCGGCGGCGCCGAGGCCGGTTCCCGCATCGAGGACTCCGGACGTCGGCTCCGCGACTTCCGCTGACGAGAGGATCGGCGCGTCGCGCTGCACGTCGAGGGGCACGACCCGTCCGTCGACCTGGGTCGACGGGACGAGCGTGGGCGCGGGAAGCCCGCCGTCCGTGAGCGCGAGGATGTCCTCGAGGACGTGGTCGTCGATGTCGAGGATACGGATCGGCGGTTCGCTGATCACCGGCGAGGAGCGCAGGCTCGCCGCGAAGAGCACGGCGACGGCGATGGTCAGCCAGGAGAACGACGAGCCCAGCAGGCTGTCGCGCAAGACGAGGGATTGGTCGCGGCGCATCTGGTCGTGAGGCGTCACGGCCCAACCTCCTCGGTCCCGGTCGAGGTGCGGGAACGTCCGCCCGGACAGGCGGTCGAAGGATGGTGCGGAGCGGACGCCGCGGTCGAAGACGAAGGCGCCCGCTCCCGACGATTCTAGTTCAGCGTGAAGCGGATGGGAACCGCGACCCACACCGCGACAGGCTTGTTGTTCGACAGCGCGGGCTTGAAGACATACTGCTTGACCGCCTTCTCGGCCGCCTGGTCGAACACGGGGTTCGACTTGGCGATGCGCGTGTCCTTGACACGGCCGTCCTTGCCCACCAGGGCCTGGATGACGACGCTGCCCTCCATGTTCGACTGGCGGGCCAGGTCCGGGTATTCCGGCGTGACCCGGGTGATCGCTTCGGGCAGCTCCTCGACGTAGACGTACTCGCCGTAGCCGGGCATGTTGTCCGACGGCGGCGCAATCACGAGCGAGTCGCCCGTGCCGCCGGTCTCGCCCGCGCCGATCGACTGCGACAGTTCGTCCTGCGTCGCGATCGTCTGCTCTTCCTCGATCTGCTCCTCATCCGTCGGCAGCGGGATGCCGGCCGACGGGGCCGCCGTGGGGGCGGCCACCGACACGGACGGCGGCGTCTGCTGCAGCGACGGCGGAGCCTGCAGTTCACGGTAGGGCACAACGATCTGTCGGTCCTCGCGCGGCGCGTTCCGCTGCGCGAGGAGGGCGAGCATGATGAGGACCATCGCCGTGAGGTACGACATCGAGGAGTAGGTCAGCGAGCGTTGCAGGCTCTTCGTCTGCGCCGCCCGGACTTTTCTCAGGTGGTCGATCTGGTCCGACTCGAGCTGCCAGTCAGCCGGGGTGAGGGTCGCGCTGGTCACTGGACGCCCACCTCCTTCTTGTCTTCTTCCGTCAGCGGGGCGAGCGCGAAGCGATTCATCTTCAGCGCGTCGAGTTCGTCGATGATGTCCACCATGGAGTGGAACTTTGCCTCCGGATGCACCTTGATGACGACCACGATCTTCTTCTCGTTCTTGTCCCGCTCCTGCTTGAAGATGCCGGGCAGGGACTTCCAATCCACCTCTTCGGGCGGCATGTCACCGACGGTCCACCTGTAGCGGTCACCGGGCAGCGCGAAGACGGTGAGGATGTTCGACTTCGCGATCGGCACCGGCGGGTTGTCCTTCGGCGGCAGGTTGATCTCCAGCGCCTGGGGAGTCCGGAACACGGTGGTGACCATGAAGAAGATGAGGAGGAGAAACGCGACGTCGACCAGCGGCGTCATGTCGATGCGGATTCCAACCCGCCGTTTCTTCTTGGATTTACCGCCTCCGCTTGGCTGCGGGGTGTCTACGGCACCCATGGATCCTCACCTCCCCCCTAGTTCGCCGCCGGAGCGGCAATCCTCTGCTTCTTCTTGGCGTCGGTCACGATGTTGAACCGATTCGCGTTCTGCTCCTGCAGTTCCTTCATGATCTGCTCGACCACGCCGAACGGCGCATCCCGGTCGGCCTTGAGCAGAACGAATGCCGACGGCGCCGAGTAGCGCGCGGTCGTCAGCCACTGCCCGAAGTCCTGCGGCGTGATCAGCATGTACTTCTTCTCGCGCCGCTCCGTGAACTCGATGCCCAGTCGCCCCTCGCGGGTCACGTTGACCGTGATGATGTTCGACTCGGGCTTCTTGAACTCGGACGCCGACTCCGGGAGGGTGATCTTCTCCTTTTCCGGCGGCTGGAACTGCGTCGTCGTCATGAAGAAGATGAGGAGCAGGAACGCGACGTCGACAAGGGGCGTCATGTCGATCGCGATCCCGACTCGTTTCGGTTTCCTGACCTTGCTCATCGCGTCCTCGATCCCGACATCAGTCGGTGGCGCGGGTCGAGAGGAACTGGACCGCCTCGAACGACGCTTCGTCGATCATGTACGAGAAGTTGTCCACCTTGGTGGTGAACACGTTGTAGGCGACGATCCCGAGGATGGCGACGAGCAGTCCGCCGGCGGTGTTGACCAGCGCCTCGGAAATGCCGAGCGCGAGTTTCGTCGCGTCGACGGCGCCCGAGGTGCCGAGGGCAGCGAACGAGTTGATCATGCCGATCGTCGTGCCGAGCAGGCCGACCATCGTGGCGATCGAGGCGATCGTCGACAGCGCGACCAGGTTGCGCTCGAGCAGCGGACGCTCGAGGCCGTTCGCCTCCTCGATGGCCTCCTGCGTCTCGGTGATGATCTTGTCCTTGGGCAGGCCGTCGGCCTTCGCCGACTGGAAGCGCTCGAGGCCGGCCCGCATCACGGCTGCCGCCGAGCCGCCCTGCTTGCCGCAGGCTTCGATCGCAGCCTTCACGTCGCCGTCACGCAGGTGACGCTTGACGGCGGTGAGGAACACCGGCAGCGGGCTCTTGCCCTGCGCGCGACGCAGGGACAGCCCGCGCTCGACGACGAACGTCGTGACCATGATCAACAGCCAGATGAGCGAGGCGACGAGCGGCCCGCCCTCCTGCAGGAAGTGCGGCAGCTGCTTGAAGATCAGGAACGACACGACCAGGGAAGCGACGATGTAGATCGGCCACAGAAAACGCTGCACGATGCATCCTCCTTACGGTGTTTCGAGCGGCCGCGCTCGGCGAGCCCGCCTCGATGGTGTCAGTGACCTCGAAGTTCAGGTCTTGGCCGGCCCCTGGGCGAAGCTGGCAAGGGCCTTCTCCGCGTCGTCGTAGACGTCGAACACCAGCGACAGCTTGGTGATGACGAAGATGTTCTTGATGCGATTGTCGACGCGGCAGAGCTTCATCTGGCCGCCGCGACGCAGGTAACTCGTGTGCGCGGTGATGAGCACGCCCAGCGCGGTCGAGTTGATGTGCTGCGTCTCGCCCAGGTCGATGAGAAGATGCAGGTTGCCCTCGGCCGCGAGGTCGCGGGTGAGCTTCTCCAGCTCGTCCGTCTCCTCCCCGCCCACGAGATAACCCTTCGGGGTGAGGACTTCGATGCTCTCCACCGTGCGACGCTTGACGTGCATTCTCTCCTCCGGTTCCCGGTTCCGGTCGACGATTACAGCCCGAGCGACTTGAGACCCTTGGTCGCGTTCGGCTCGCCCGGTTTGAGCTCGAGTACCTTGCGAT
>JANOEH010000204.1:0-24141 GCA_031413115.1 Candidatus Eiseniibacteriota bacterium
TCGGGTCGACCATGACGAAGCGCAGCGTATCCGGCCCGTGCCCGTACAGGAGGCTGGTGACCAGGACGTTGAGGTACACGCTCTTCCCCGCGCCGGTCGCGCCCGCGACCAGCACGTGCGGCATCTTCGCGATGTCGTAGGCGAACGAGTTGCCGCCCGCGTCGACCCCGAGCACGATCTTGAGCGCTCCCTTCTCCCCCCTGTAGACGTCGGACGCGAGCACCTCCTTGAGATACACCGTCCGCGGCTTGCGGTTCGGGATCTCGATGCCGACCGCGGCCTTCCCGGGAATGGGCGCGATGATGCGAATCTGCCTTGCGCGCATGGCCAGCGCGAGGTCGTCCGCACGGCTGGTGATCGAGGACACCTTGACACCGGCAGCGGGCTCGAACTCGAACATCGTGACGACGGGGCCGGGCTGGATCTCGGTGACGCGGCCGGTGATTCCGAAGTCGAGCATGCGCGTGGTCAGGAGCTGCGCCTCGGCAGTGAGCTCCTCGCTGCTCGGACCCTCGATCCCGGTCGGCGGGTCCTCGAGCAGGTCGAGCCCGGGCCGGTCGCCCGGCACGTACGGCACCTTCGGAATCTCGGGCGTACGCAAGAGGTTCTTGCCCTTCGCGCCCATCTCGCGCGCAGCCGTGGTGACGCCCGACATCCCGGCCATGCCCGCGGTGAGCTGCGACGCGGGATCGACGCCGGGCTTGGGCGCGCCGTCGTCCGCGGCCGCGGCATGCGCCGCGTCATCCGAGGCGAGCGGGATCTCGCCGCTGGCGCGCGCCGGGAGCGCCTCGGCCTCGGCCATCTTCGCCGCGGCGCGCTCGAGCGCGCGGGCTTCCCTCTCCTGCACGCGGCGCTCGCGCGCCTCGGCCTCCTCGCGGCGCGCCTGGGCGAGCGCGTCGCCCTCGGTGATCGGACGCGGTGCGACGATGCGGGGCGCGACCGAGACGACGTCCTCGGCCGCGGGCACGACGACCGCAGGCTCGATCCCCTCGGCCGGGCGACGGTTGCGCGCCCGTGGCGCGGCAAGCGCGGTCTCCGCCGGCGCCGCCTCCTCGGCGCGACGGGCGCGCACGGCGGCGTGTTTCTCACGCGCGCCCTCGAGCACGGCGCGCGCGGGCGCCTTGACGAACAGGCGCCACGCCTGGGTGACCAGGCCGAAGCCGATCTCCGAGGCGACCAATCCGGTGATGAGGAACGTGGCGACCAGCGCGATCGCGCCGCCGATGTCGCCGAGCACGGCCCGTGCCGCACCGGCGATGCCGAGCCCGATGCCGCCCGCCCATGCGCCGACCCGTTCGCCGGCCA
Organism: Candidatus Eiseniibacteriota bacterium; assembly: GCA_031413115.1. Lineage (GTDB taxonomy): Bacteria > Eisenbacteria > RBG-16-71-46 > RBG-16-71-46 > DASYSL01 > JANPEF01. Next base: position 1,306 of record JANOEH010000204.1, read on the forward strand.
GGCCGACCAGCGCCAGCGCCTCGATCGCCAGCGCGCCGCCGAACGCGGTCTCGAGCGCGAGCGGACCCGCGGCTCGATTGCGCAGCCGGTTCAGGCTCCAGGCGAACAGCAACAGCGGGGCGCCGAAGGCGACGATGCGTCCGAACGTGCCGACCAGCGCGTGCGCGAGCGCCGCGCCGAGCGGACCGCTGGCGTTGGGCATGGACCACGCCGCGTACCCGAGAGCGGGTGCACGGTAGGTCACGAGGCTCGCCAGTGCGACGAGCCCGAGGGCGCCGAGGAGGACGCCGACGACATGCCGCCGGCGTCGCTCCGAGAGCTCGATCTTCATGGGATCCCTGCCTGCGGGGGCCGCGGTTCCCTTTGAGCCGGACGACCGCGTGCGCCGCGGCCGCCGGTCCTGCATCGGTTTCACCACCCGGCCTAGGTTCCCTCGCTCCACTCGGCCAGGTACTTCACCTGCTCGGGGGTCAGCGTGTCGATCGTCACGCCCATGGCCGCCAGCTTGAGCAGGGCCACCTGCGCATCGATCTCCTTCGGCACCGTGAAGACGTCCTTCGGCAGCGTCGCCGCATTCTTCGCCAGGTACTCGGCCGACAGCGACTGGTTGGCGAACGACATGTCCATCACCGAGGCCGGGTGCCCCTCGGCCGCCGCCAGGTTGATCAGCCGGCCCTCGCCGAGCAGGAAGACGCGCTTCTCGCCGATCACGTACTCCTCGACGAACGGACGCGTCTCGTTCTTGCCCGTCGCCAGCTTCTCCAGCGCGGGAATGTCGATCTCGACGTTGAAGTGGCCCGAGTTGCACACCACGGCGCCGTCCTGCATCGCCTTGAAGTGTTCGCCGCGGATCACGTTCTTGTTGCCCGTCATGGTGATGAAGAGGATGCCGCGTGACGAGGCGTTCTCCATGGTCACCACCTCGAAGCCGTCCATCGCCGCCTCGATCGCCTTGACCGGATCGATCTCGGTGACGAGCACGATGGCGCCCATGCCGCGCGCGCGCATGGCGACGCCGCGGCCGCACCAGCCGTAGCCGGCGACGACGACGGTCGAGCCGGCGAGCAGCATGTTGGTGCAGCGCAGGATGCCGTCGAGCGTGCTCTGGCCGGTGCCGTAGCGGTTGTCGAACAGGTGCTTGGTGTCGGCGTCGTTGATGGCCACGACCGGGTAGCCGAGCACGCCCTGCTTCGCCATCGCCTGCAGGCGGATGACGCCGGTCGTCGTCTCCTCGGTTCCACCGATCACGCCCGCCAGCATGTCCTTGCGCGTGGTGTGGAGCACGGTCACCAGGTCGCAGCCGTCGTCCATCGTCACCTGCGGCTTGCTGTCGATCGCCGACTGGATGTGCCGGTAGTACGTGTCGTGGTCCTCGCCCTTGATCGCGTGGGTCGAGATGCCGAAGTCGGCGACGAGCGAGGCGGCGACCTCGTCGTTGGTCGACAGCGGGTTCGAGCCGCACAGCGTGATGTCGGCGCCGCCGGCCTTCAGGGTGCGCATCAGGTTCGCCGTCTCGGCCGTCACGTGCAGGCAGGCCGCGACACGCAGCCCCTTGAGCGGCTGCTCCTTCTCGAAGCGGGCACGGATCTGACGCAGCACCGGCATCTGCCGGTCCGCCCACTCGATCTTCAGCTTGCCCGCGGGCGCGAGGCCCAGGTCCTTCACGTCGTGCGTGGTCGTCATCGTCTCCGCCATGGTCACAGTCCCTTCTTCAGATCCTTCGCCCGGTTGGTGATCTCCCAGGTGAAGCCATCCAGTTCGCGGCCGAAGTGCCCGTAGGCGGCCGTCTGCCGATAGATGGGCCGCCGCAGCTTGAGGTCGCGGATGATGCCGGCCGGGGTGAGGTCGAAGTTCTTGCGCACGAGCCTGGTGATCTGCGAGTCCGGAATCACGCCCGTGCCCATCGTGTCGCACATGATCGAGACCGGCTGCGCCACGCCGATGGCGTAGGCGAGCTGCACCTCGACGCGGTCGCACAATCCGGCGGCGACCAGGTTCTTCGCCACCCAGCGCGCCGCGTAGCACGCCGAGCGGTCCACCTTCGACGGATCCTTGCCCGACAGCGCCCCGCCGCCGTGGCTGCCCATGCCGCCGTAGGTGTCGACGATGATCTTGCGCCCGGTGAGGCCGGTGTCGGCCTTGGGGCCGCCGTTGACGAACCGGCCGGTCGGGTTGACGTGGATCTTCATCGTCTTCCAGTCGACCAGGCGCTTGGGCAGGATCGGCTTGAGGACATGCTCGATGACGTCCTCGCGGATCGTCTTCGTCTTCACGTCGGGATGATGCTGGGTCGAGACGACGACGGTGTCGATGCGCGCCGGCTTGTCGTCCTCGTACTCGATCGTGACCTGCGACTTGCCATCAGGGCGCAGGTAGTCGAGCTTCTTGTTCTTGCGCAGCCTGGCCAGGCGCTCGCACAGGCGGTGCGCGAGCAGGATCGGCATCGGCATCAGTTCCGGCGTCTCGCGGCAGGCGTAGCCGAACATCAGGCCCTGGTCGCCGGCGCCGCCCGTGTCGACGCCCATGGCGATGTCGCCCGACTGGTCGTCGATCGAGGTCAGCACCGCGCAGGTGTCGGCGTCGAAGCCCACACCCGAGTCGGTGTAGCCGATCTCGCGGATGATCTGGCGCACGAGCGACGGGATCTCGACGTAGGTGCGCGTCGTGATCTCGCCCGAGACGAACGCCAGACCCGTCGTCACCAGGGTCTCGGCGGCGACGCGCCCGTTCGGATCACCGGCGAGAATGGCGTCGAGGATACCGTCGGAAATCTGGTCGGCGACCTTGTCGGGGTGCCCCTCGGTGACGGATTCCGAGGTGAAGAGATGCGGCTCGGACATGCCTGCTCCTTGCGGGTTGGCGGGGGCTCCGTGAGCTATCCCATGCTCACTTCGGAGGAGTCTCCCACGTTGAGATGGCGGAACGTCCCGCGGACGAGCGCGTTCTCGCCGATCACCGATCCCTCGAGCAGGATACGCTCGACGACGGCGTCTTCATTGACGATCGAATTCTTCACCACCGCCTCGCGCACCACGGCGCGGGCGGCGATGGAGACGTGTGGGCCGATGATCGAGTGCTCGATCACGGCCGTCGGGTCGAGGGCCACGGGCGGCACGATCACCGTGCCCGCCGGGGCCCTGCCAGGCGCGTCGCCCCTGCTCTCGAGCAACTCGCGGTTGGTCTCGAGCAGCGTCTCCGTCTTCCCGCAGTCGTACCAGCCGTCGACCTTGAAGGGGCGAATCCGGTGGCCACCCTCGATCATGAGCTGCAGCGCGTCGGTCAACTGGTACTCGCCCTTGGTGCGGATGTCCTTCGCCACCAGCGTGTCGAGCGCGTCGAACAGGAGCGTCGAGTCGGTCAGGTAGTAGACCCCGACGATCGCCAGGTTCGACGTCGGCTGGTCGGGCTTCTCGACCAGCCGCGAGGCGTACCCATCCTTCGTCTCGACGATCCCGAAGCGCCGCGGATCCTCCACCTCGTGCACGCCGATCGCGCTCTCGCCGCCGTTCACCACCGCCGAGAAATCGGCGCGGAAGATGGTGTCACCGAGCACGATGAACGCCGGGTGCCCGCTCACCAGCGCGCGCGTCAGGCGCACCGCGTGGCCGAGCCCCAGGCGCTCGGGCTGGTCGACGTACGAGCGCGTGAGGTGCGCATAGTGCGCGTCGACGTAGGCCCGGATGTGCTCGCTCATGTGCCCGACGACGAGGACCACGTCCGTGACGCCGAGGCGTTCCAGATCGTCGAGGATGTGCGCCAGGATCGGGCGACCCGCCACATGGATCAAGGCCTTCGGGGTCGTGTGGGTGTGCGGCCGGAGCCGCGAGCCCACCCCCGCCACGGGGATGATCGCCTTGATGCCGGACGGGGTCATCGGGGGGTCGCCTCCGCGTTCCCCGGCTCGCCGTCGCCCGCCGATGCGAGCGCCGCCTTGAGCCGGTCGATCTTCACGATCGGCGTGGGGTCCACGCCGGCCAGCACCGCCAGGTACAAGCTCATCCAGTCGCCCAGCACGAGCAGCGAGATCATGCGCGCCAGCGGCGATGTGCCCACCGACCACGCCTCGTGCACACCGACCCCCTCGTCCTCGAGGATCGCCCGGGTCACCGCCATCCGCCGCGCCAGCGCGCCCGATTCGGCACGATCGCGCAGCAGGATCACGGCGAACCGCGGGTGCAGGTCGGCGAGCGCCTCCCAGCCCACGATCTCGTTGTGGTTCATCTCCGGCAGGACCGCGTCGAAGGCCAGGGTCTTTGCATTCTCGTGGAGCTGACCCTTCCACCGGCGCGCGATCGGCGCCGCGAGGCCCGCACCGCCGTAGATGCAGACGGCGCGCCCGACCACGGCGCGGGCCAGCTGCTTCGCCGCATTCTCGGCCTCGGGTCGATCGGGCGCGCAGCGCGTGCCCAGCTCGATCGCGACCCTGTGCGCCTCGGCCCAGGCCGCATCGCCCCAGCCCGGAGCACCCAGTGATTCGAGCACAAGGGATAGTGACACAACAGAATAACCGAGGGCGGCCCGGGGGGGAAGGCCCGCCGGAACGACTCTCCAGGGCACCCCGTCGGCCTTGCAACGACGGGCCAGTTCGCCCCCCGTCGTGATCGCCAGCCGGGCCACTCCACGGGCCCTCGCCTCGTCATAGAGGGCCAGCGTCTCCTCGGTGTTGCCCGAGTAGCTCGACAGCACTGCGAGCGCCCCGGGCCGGACCGCGGCCGGCCAGGCGTAGTCACGGCACACCAGCGTCGGAAACGGCAGGCGATCGGCGGCGAGCGCGAACACGAGATCCGCGGCGATCGCCGAGCCGCCCATCCCCCCCACCGCGAGCAGCCTCGGCGCGGGTTGCGCGGGCCAGGGGCTCGCCGCCAGCGCTGCGCGCTGCCCTGCAATCTGCGCCGGCCACGCGGCGATCAGGGCGGCCATGCCGCCGGCGTCGCGCGCGGCAACGTCGGCTTCACTCAGAGTCGCGTGCGGCATCGTCCCCTCCCAGGAGCACGGCGGGCAGGATCGCCTCGAGCTCGCGATCGAGCAGGTGGCGGATCTGCCCCGCGGTCGGCAGTTCGAGCGCGCGCGCCGCGATCTCTCTCGCGCGCGCATGGCTCAGCGTTCGGATCACGGCCTTGACGCGTGGCAGGTCGAATGGCGACACCGAGAACTCGTCGACGTCCATGCCGAGCAGGAGGGCGGCGATCCGCGGATCGCCGGCCATCTCGCCGCACAGTCCGACCCAGAGCCCGGCGGCGTGGCCGGCGGCGACCGTGGCGCGGATCGAGCGCAGGATCGCCGGGTCGAGCGGCTCGTAGAGGTAGGCGATCTTGGCGTTGCCGCGATCCATCGCCAGCGTGTACTGGATCAGGTCGTTCGAGCCGATCGAGAAGAACGCCACGCGCTTGGCCATGAACTCGGCCGACCACACAGCCGACGGCGTCTCGACCATCATGCCGATCTCGCAGGCCGCGTCGAAGGGCACGCGCTCGGCGGTCAGCTCGCGCTTCACCTCGTCGCACAGGGCGAGCGCCTGGTCGAGTTCCTCGTAGGTCGTCACCATGGGAAACATCACCTTGACGTTGCCCACGGCGCTGGCGCGCAGGATGGCGCGCAGCTGCGTGCGGAACACCTCGGGGTGATGCAGCGCGAAGCGGATGCCACGCCAGCCCAGGAACGGGTTCGCCTCGTCGTCGGTGCGCATGTAGCTCGCCACCTTGTCGCCGCCCAGGTCCATCGTGCGGATGATCACCGGACGCGGGTGCATGCGCTCGGCGACGCCGCGGTAGGCCGTGGTCTGTTCTTCCTCGCTCGGCAGGTGCGGGCGGCCCAGGTAGAAGAACTCGGTGCGGTAGAGGCCGATGCCGGACGCGCCGGACTCGAGCACGTGCCCAACCTCCTCGGGAATCTCGAGGTTCGCCGAGAGCTCGATCTTGCGCCCGTCGGGCGTGATCGCCGGCAGGTCGCGCAGCGCCTCGAGTTCCTTGCCGTGCGCGGCGACGACCTTGATACGGCGGCGGAAGCGCTCGGCCCGCCGCTGCGACGGCCGCGGCCACACCGCACCCGAGTAGCCGTCGACGGCGACGAGGTCGCCGTCCTGCAGGAGCCGCGTCACGTTGCGCAGGCCGACCACCGCCGGGATGCCGTGCGAGCGGGCCAGCAGCGCCGAGTGCGACGTGCGGCCTCCCTCGTCGGTGAGCACGGCAAGGACCTTGCCCTTGTGGAAGTGGATCGTCTCGGACGGCTCGAGGTCGTGGGCCACGACGATGCACGGCTCCTCGATGCCGGCCAGGCGTGACGGCGTCCATCCCGTGAGGTGGCGCAGCACGCGACGCGACACGTCCCGGAAGTCGACGGCACGGTCGCGAAAGATCTCGGCCCCGCTCGCCTCGTAGGCCGTGGCGGCGCGGGCAAACACGCGATGGTAGGCGAACTCGGCGTTGAGCAGCTCGTCGGCGATCGCGTGGCGCGTCTCGCTGCGGACCGTCGGATCCCCGAGCAGCATGAGCTGCACGTCGAGGATGGCGTGCGTCTCGTCCTCGTGCAGCGCGTCGACCTGGGCGACGAGTTCGCCCAGTTCCCCGCGCGCCGCGGCGATCGCCGCGTCGAGGCGCGCATACTCGGCGGCCACATCGGCCGCCGCGAGCGTCCGCCGCGGCACGTCCTGGTCGGCGGCGGGCAACACGCGCGCCGGGCCGATGGCGAGGCCCGACGACGCGGCGATCCCCTGGAGCGGCTCACTCTTCGCCAAACTTGTCCTCCACCAGCTGCGTCAGCGCGGCCAGCGCAGCCGTCTCGTCGGGCCCGTCGGCGCGCACGCGGATCGCGGCCCCGGGCTCGGCGGCGAGCATCATGACGCCGAGGATGCTCTTGCCGTTGACCTCGACGCCGTCACGGGTCACGAACACCTCGGCCTGGTAGGCCGAGGCGAGATGCACGAACTTCTGGCAGGCGCGGGCGTGCAGGCCCTGGCGATTCGTGATCGTCAGCTCGGCTTCGACCATGGCGCCTTTCAGAACGGGGAGATGCCCGGGCCGATGGTGACCCAGGCGAGGACCGTGAGGGACAGGGCAACCCCCCACTCGGCCGGGCCCAACCGCGCGCGCCCGAAGGCCAGCGCACCGAGCCCGAGCCCGATCGAGCCGGCCAGCACCTGCCGCGGCACGGCCGGACCGTCGGGGATCAGGATCGTCGAGATCAGCAGCGCGGCGAGCACGACGCCGAGCAGGCGCAGCGCATCGGTCAGCCGCGCCAGCCGGCGCGGCAGGTTCGCCACGTAGGCGAGCCCGCGCCGGTAACCCTCGAACAGGCCGCGGATGCGGTAGCCCACGGCGATCACGTTGTAGCCGGCGAGGAACGTGAACAACCCCACCGGCGAGCGCTCCTCGCGCCACGCGTAGACGGCGGCCAGCGCGACCATCGGACGCAACGCGTTCCAGAACAGCGGGTCGCCCGCCGCGGCGAGCGACGCCCCGAGCGCCTGCTTGGCACGCAGGAGCCCGGCATCGTCGAGCGCGGGCTCGCCGGCGGCGCGTTTCTCCATCTCGCCGGCGATCACGCCGACCGCGACCGCCGCCATCACCGGGTGCGTGTTGAAGTATCCCGCGTGCGGCACCAGCGCGCGGGCGGCCGCAGCATCATCCTTCTCCAGCGCCCGCGCGACGGGCGCCAGCGCGTGGGCGAGCCCGAGCCCCTGCATGCGCTCGTAGTTCCACGTCGCCTGCAGCAGGAACAGCCGCGCGAACGCCGCGCCCAACACCTGCGACGTCAGGAGCCGGGTACGCGGCGGTGGTGCCGCGACCGGCACGGCAGCCGGCGACTCGGGCGACTCGGGCACGGGCGGAATCGCGCTCACGACGGCTGGGCCAGGCGAAGCACGAGGAACGCGGTCAACGCGAACCAGAAGAACAGCGTCGGCCGTCGCCCGCGCACGAAGCCCTTCGCCACCAACCCCGCGCCGAAGCCCCACAACAGCGGCGACCCCAGGTGCCAGGCCTGCCCCAGGGCCACGCCCTGCGTGCGGAACAACGGGCCGGCGAGCAGGCCGAAAACCAGCATCGCCGAGCCCGTCCACACGAGCCCCACCGCGGCGGCCTGCGCCACGCCGGCGGCCTGCGCGCGGCCCAGCGCCCCCAGGTTGCCGGCCATCAACTCGACGTCACACCACGCGGCGAGACGCTCGTTGCGCCGCCGCTGCCACACCAGCAGCGGCTTGCCGAGCAGCGCGACCGCGAACGCGACGCACGCGCCGTAGAGCAGCGGGCCGCCCTGCGCCGAGGCGACGGGCAAGGCCAGGTCGACCGACGAAGCGACCGCGACGCCGACCACGGCGCCGGCCGGGAAGTCCTCGGGCGTGCGACCGCCCAGCGGCAGGACTCCGCAGGCGAACAACTGGAGGATGGCCCCCAGTTCGAGGCCGATCATCGGCCGCCCCCACAACCAACCCGTCACCGTGCCCGCGACGATCGGCTGGCTGATCAGCAGTTGCACGAACGCCGTCGCATCGGCCGCGACCCATGCGCCCCACAGCAGCGTTCCGAAGATCGCGGGGAGGACGTTCACGCGACCCGGGCGCTCCACGCCGGCGGGGCGTCGAACGGGGTCGAGGCCGGCACGTCCTGGACGACGACGCGCACGGACAGATCCCGCAGCGCCGCCAGCGCGGCCCGGTCCTCGGGGCCGAGGTAGACGAAGTCGTGAACCCGCTCCTTGCCGGGCGCGTGGTGCACGCCGCCCAGGTTCAAGCTCTCGAGGCGCCCGCCCGCGTCGCGCACGGCACGCGCCAGGGCCAGCGCCTCGGGCAGCCCCCGCACCAGGGCGACGGCGCTGCCGGCGCGCGCCTCCTCGTCGGCGAAGCGGAGCGCGCCCTCGGCCAGCGGCACGATCGCGACCTCGGCGTCGCCGCCGCAGCTCTGCACCAGAGCGCGCTCGAACGGGCTCGCGGCCAGCGCGTCGTCGACCACGAGGTAGCGATCGGCGGCCAGCGCGCAGCCCCAGGCGAGCAGCACCTGGCCGTGCAGCAGGCGGTCATCGACCCGGACGAGCGCGACGCTCATTCGGCGTTCTCCGGGGCGACGGCCGCGGCGGGCGGCTCGAGCAGTTGCACCGAGGCCCGGCCGCGCGCCTGCACGTGATCGGCCAGCGCGGCCGGCTCGAGGCGCGTGCGGTTGTGCAGGTAGTCGAGCACCATCGGCAGGTTGACGCCGGACAGCACGCGAACCGGGCCGGGCGCGCCGCGGGCGGCCGCCGCCAGCGCGGCCTGCGCGCACGAGCCGCCGGCGACGTCGGCGAACACGATGCCCCCCGCCGGCCCGAACCCGGCGATCCGGTCGCCGACGGCGGCGACCAGCGCATCGCGCGAGAGTCCGTCGTTCGAGATCGCCTCGAGCCCGGTGAACACACCCGCGATCGCGCGCGCCGCGCCGAGCAACGCGACGCCGAGACCTCCGTGGGTGACCACGAGCGCGGGGACGAGCGCGACCGGGGCCGCGACGGTGTCGTGCCGGGGGTCGCTCATTCCATGTCCTCGCGCACCCAGGCGCGGTTCTGGCTCTTGCGCTTCATCATCTCGAGCAGATGCCTGTTGAGTTTTTCCGCGGGATTGTATCCGTACGCCTGGGTCAGGTAGTTCAGCGCGACGACTTCGGCGATCACCGTGATGTTCTTGCCCGGCACGATCGGGATCGGCACGAACGGGATGGGCACGCCGAGCACGTCGATCCGCTGCTGGTCGAGCCCCGTGCGGTCGTACTCGGTGCCCGGCACCCAGAGCTGCAGGTCACACTGCACCTCGACGCGCTTCTGCACGCGGATCGAGCGGATCCCGAAGATGCTCTGCACGTCGATGATCCCGATGCCGCGGATCTCCATGTGGTGCCGGAGCAGCGCGTTCCCCGTCCCGATCAGCACGTTGCCATGCCGCCGCGTGACCGTCACCGCGTCATCGGCGACGAGTCGGTGCCCGCGTTCGACCAGGTCGAGCGCGCACTCGCTCTTGCCGATGCCGCTCTTGCCGGTGAGCAGCAGGCCTACGCCGTAGACGTCGACCAGCGAGCCGTGCAGCGTCGTCTGCGGCGAGAAGATCGCATCGAGGTAGGCGGTGAGCGAATGGATGAACGGCGTGGTCGATTGCGGTGAGCGCAGCACCGGACAGTCGGCCGCGGCGGCGCGTTCGAGCAGGTACCCCGGCGGCTCGAGGCCCTTGGCGATCATGATGCACGGCAGCGTGAAGCCGAACAGGCGGTCGATCGCCTCCCGCGCGCCCGAGGGCGAGAGCTGCGCCAGGTAGGCGATCTCGGTCTGGCCCAGGATCTGGATGCGCTCGGGCAGGAAGTTCTCGACGAACCCCATGAGCGCCATCCCGGGCCGGTGCACGTCGGCGACCGTGATGTCGCGCTGCGACGACAGCGACTCGGTCAGCGCCTCGAGCTCGAGGTCGGCCTGCTGCTCCTCGAACAGGCGGGCCGCGGTCAGGTTCTGCACGCCGTCCCCTATCCCCGACCGCGCCGCACGACCGCTTGCTTCGGGGCGATCAGGCCGAGGTCGCCGTCCTTCCGGCGGTGCAGCACGTTCAAGCGCCCGGTCTCTGCGTTGACGAACGCCAGGTATTCGGCCGCGGTGGCGAGCAGGCGCTCGGCGGCCTCGTCGACGCTCAGCGGTTTCGGCCCCGCGCCGCGCGAGGCGACGATCTTCGGCGCGGCCACGGGGAGCGCGGCGCGCGCGGCCGAGCGGATGGCGCCCAGCGCCTCGTCGCCGTTCGGGCGCGTGCCGTCGTGCAGGCGCTGCGTGCTGCGCTTCTCCTTGAGCCGCTTGACCCGCGCCTCGAGGCTCTCGACCGCGGCGTCGATCGAGGTGCGCACGTCGGCCGAGACCTCGCGGACGACGACCTCCTTGCCGTCGGCGTGGGCGATGATCTCGGCCACGTGGCGGTTCTTCTGCACGTCGAGGATGACGTGCACCTCGCTCAGCGCCGCAAAACGGGAGCTCTTGTGCAGCCGGTCCTCGATCGAACGACGAACGGTCGGCGTCAGCCGTTCGTGGCGGCTCGTCACGTGAATGCGCATGGTCGATGCCTCCGGGGCCACGGCCCCTTCTGGACGAGGGTTCAGACGCGCCGGCGGATGCGGGCCGGCAGGATTCTGAGCTGCTCGCGATACTTGGCCACCGTGCGGCGGGCGATGTTGAGCCCGTCGGCCTGCAGGAGGTCCGCGATCTTCTGGTCCGACATGGGGTCCTTCGAGTCCTCGTCCCCGATCAGGTTCTTGATCCGGTCGCGCGCCGTGCGCGCCGAGACATCCTCGCCGTCGTCGGTCGTCAGGCCGCTGGAGAAGAAGAACTTGAGTTCGAAGATCCCGCGCGGAGTCTGCACGTACTTGTTGTTGGTGACCCGGCTCACCGTCGATTCGTGCACGCCGACCTGACGCGCGATGGCCTGCAGGGTGAGCGGGTGCAGGAATTGGATCCCCTTGTCGAAGAACTCCCGTTGCTCCTGGATGATGCAGGTCATGACGTTGATCATGGTGCGCCGCCGCTGGTCGATGGTCTTGATCAGCCAGCGCGCCGCCGACAGCTTGTCGTTGACGTACTTCTTCTCCTCGCGGCCCGCCTTCTGCTTGCCGCTGAGCACCGCCTGGTATGCCTGGTTGATGCGCAGCCGCGGGACATTGCGGTCGTTGAGAAACGCCACGTAGTCCTCGCCCACCCGCTCGACGATGAGGTCGGGCACGACGTAGCGGGCTTCCTCGGCCGACAACTCGAATCCCGGCTTGGGCGACAGCGTGCCCAGGGAGTCGGTCGCGTCCTGCACCTGCTCGACCGTCACCTTGAGCGCCCGCGCGATGTCGGCGCGCTTGTTGTTCTTCAGGTTGTCGAATTGCGTCTCGATGATCCGCCACGCGAGAGTCCCCTCCTGCCCGCGCGCCTTGAGCTGGATGAGCAGGCACTCGCGCAGGTCGCGCGCGCCGACGCCGGCCGGCTCGAGCGTCTGCACGATCGCCAGCAGGCGCAGCACCTCCTCGACCGTCGCCTTCGCAAACTCGGCCAGGTCCTCGATCGACGTCGCCAGGTACCCGCGGTCGTCGAGCGAACCGACGATGATCTCGCCCAGCGCCTGTTCGTCCTCGGACAGCGGAAGCATGTGCAACTCGGTCGTCAGGTGCTCGACCAGGCTGTCGCGGCGGACCGGCACCTTCTCGAAGAACTCGCTGTTGGTCTCGCCCTGCGGCATGGGCACGCGGTCGAAGTCGTCCTGCGAGTAGTCGGACCAGTCGATCTCGTCTTTGGTCTCGGTCGAGGCCTCGGACTCCGAGGTCACCGACTCCTCCTCCTGCCGCTCGAGCGGGTTGTCCTCGCCCTCGGCCTTCTGGTCCTCGACTTCGGCGAACTCGTCGACCTCCTCGAGAAACGGGTTCTGCGTCAGCTCTTCCTTGAGGATCATCTGCAACTCGAGCGTCGGCACCTGCAGCAGCTTGAGCGCCTGCTGCATCTGCGGCGTCATCACCTGGCGCTGCTGCTGCGAGAGTCCGAGCGTGGGTTTCTGGTGCATGCCGACGATCCTTCCGGGCGGGGGTCGCGTCCTAGAGGGCGAAGCGATCGCCGAGGTAGAACTTCCGGGCTTCAGGATGAGTGGTCAGGTATGCCGCGCTGCCCTCGACCAGGATCCGGCCCTCGTACATGATGGAGGCCCGGTCGGTGATGCGCAACGTCTCGCGCACGTTGTGGTCGGTGATCAGCATGCCGAGCCCCTGGGCCTTGAGCCGCTGCACGATGTCCTGGATCTCGGAGACGGCGATCGGATCGATGCCCACGAACGGCTCGTCGAGCAGCAGGAAGCGCGGTCGGGTGGCGAGGGCGCGGGCGATCTCGACCCGCCGCCTCTCCCCACCCGACAGCTTCGTGCCCTGGCGGTCGGCCAGCGCCGTCAGGTGCAGGTCGTCGAGCAGCTGGTCGAGCCGCCGCCGTCGCTCGATCGCGGGAATGGACAGCGTCTCGAGCACCGCGAGCACGTTGTCGCGCACCGACAGCTTGCGAAAGATGCTCGGCTCCTGCGCCAGGTAGCCGATACCGCGGCGCGCCCTGAGGTACACGGGCAGGTCGGTCAGGTCCTCTTCGCCGAGGCGGATGCGCCCGGAACCCGGACGCAGCAGGCCGACGATCAGGTAGAACGTGGTCGTCTTGCCCGCGCCGTTCGGCCCGAGCAGCCCGACGACCTCGCCCGGGCGCACCGTGACGCTCACGTCGTCGACGACGCGGTGCTTGCCGTAGGCGCGCACGAGTCCCGTGGCGACGAGCGCAGGGCCGCCGGGCGCCATCGGCGCGGGCTCTGCGGAGTCGAGGGGATCGACCGACTGCGTGGCGTCGAGCGGGGAATCGATCACTTGCCGCGTCGCTCCTCGAAGCGCAGGCCGCCCCCCGGGCTCGATTGCACCTGCGCCCTCACCTCGCGCTTGATCGAGAAGTGCTCGAGGCTGGGATCGCTCTCGAAGCCGATCCCGGTCACCACGTCGCCGTTGCGCTCGAAGCGCACGAATTGATCCGACGTGATGAGCCGCTTGCGCGGCAGGAAGCGCAGCGACTCGGTCGCGATGCGCGTGCCGTCGGTCGTCGTGACGACGACCTTTCCGCGCGCCTCCATGTCGTTGCCCGGCTGCTGCACGGTGCCCTCGGCGGCCGTGAGGTGCGAGTACTTCTCGCCCGCCGAGTCGAAGAAGTCGATCGTCACGTCCTTCGCCACGATGAGCCCGCGATGCGAATAGGTCGCCGCGTACTTCGCCTCGAGGATCCACTCGGGACGGCCGGTGTCGGATTCCTCGAGCGTGAAGTCGGTGACTTCCAGGCTGGGCAGGTTTGCCGCACGCGGGGAGAGCGGCACCGTGGTGTCGCGACTGCAGCCCGAGAGCGGGGCGCAGGTGCCGATGGCCACGAAGGCCACGAGCGCACGCAATGACGCCGCACACCGCTCGCGCAGCGCGCGACCCGGTGCGATCGTGTCCGTCCCGAGGGTTCGCCCGTTGACCATGGAACCTCCCACGCGGGGCGCTCACCCCGTGTGATCGCACGCTATCAAAGGAGGGAGCGAGGATTCAAGGAAAGCCTTGCAGGAAGCATGCCAGCAGCGTCGGTGGACGGCTCGGCGGACCCCTCGGTGGAACCGGTCAGCGGACCCCGAGGCGGATGCAGTCATGCAGATGCAGCACGCCCGAAGGGCGGCCTTCCGAGTCCACCACCACGAGCGCCGTGATGGGCCCGGGCTCATTGTCTTCCATTTCCCGCACCGCAGCGGCAACCAGGGCGTCGCCGGCAATCGTGCGCGGGTGGCGACTCATGACCTCGGCCACCGGGAGCGCGAGCACGTTTTCGCCGCCACGGGCGAGCAGGATGCGCTTGAGGTCGCCGTCGGTGAGAATGCCGCACAACGCGCCGGCCTCGTCGACGACGCAGGCCAGCCCGAGTCGTCCGGCCATGATCGCGAGCAACCCGGCATGAACGGAGTCGCCAGTCCGGACCACCGGCAGGTCGGGTGCCCGGTGCATGAGTTGGTCGACACGCATCGAGGCGCGCCGGCCCAGCACGCCTCCCGGGTGCAGGAAGTGGAAGTCGGCAGCGGCGAAGCCGCGTTCGCGGGCCAGCGCCGCGGCGAGCGCATCGCCCAGGGCCATGCTCACCAGCGTGCTCGTGGTCGGCGCGCCAGGAACGGTGCCCGCCTCGTCGACCGGGCCGTACGCGACGACGACCGTCGCGGCGCGTGCGAGCGGCGAGTCGGCGTGCTCGGTGAGCGCGACGATGGGCACATCGAGCCTTGCGAACAGCGGCAACAGGCCGGCCAGTTCGTCCCCGGCCCCGCTCTTGGATAGAACGATCGCGGCGTCCCCCGCTTCGACCAGGCCGGCATCGCCATGCAGCGCCTCGACCGGGTGGAGGAAGAACGCGGGCGCGCCCGTCGAGGTGAGCGTGGCCGCGACCTTGCGGCCCACGAGCCCGCTCTTGCCGATCCCCGAGACGACGATCTTGCCGCGCCGCGCGGCGAGCAGCGAGACGGCGCGCGCGAACCCGTCGTCGAGCCGCGTCGCCACAGCGGCAAGCGCGGCGGACTGGGCGCTCAGCAACGCGCGGGCGGCCTCCAGCGCGTCGACCCCGGTGCGCGACGCGGCGCCGCTCATGCCGGCACCGCGACATCGCCCGCGTCGTAGCGGGCGAGGATCGCCTCCCAGCGGCCGGTGGCTCGCAGCAGGTGCTCGAGTGCCTCGCGCCCCGCGCCGCGCCCGCCGTCGGCGGTGCCGCGCCACGCGGCGACCGCGTGCACGATCGGATGCGCGTCGGCGACAGCCATCGGATAGGCGACCCGGCGCATTACGGGCACGTCGGGCAGGTCGTCGCCGAGGAACGCGCAATCGGCGAGCGTGAGTCCATGCGACGCGGCGAACGCGGCGAGGCAGGCGGGCTTGTCGAGCACTCCCAGGAACCCCGGCACGCCGAGCTCGGCGAGGCGCGCGTTCGTCGCCGGCGACTCCTTGCCGGAGATCACGACCACCCGCAGCCCGGCCTGCATCGCCCACTGCATGGCGATCCCGTCGCGCACGTCGAAGCGCCGCGTGCCGACGCCACGATCGTCCCACGAGATTCCGCGCTCGGTCAGCGTGCCGTCGGAATCGAAGGCGACCAGCCGCACGCGCGTGGGATCGGCGGTCCCCCGCGCGCTCACGGCGCCATCCCGCCCGGCAGGTTGCCCGGCATCGTCGCCGGCGCGACGGTCGGCGGGCTCGTTGCGCGGGCGTTCGGCCCGGCCGCGGGCTTCCCGAGCGCGCCGCGAATGGCGACCAGTTCGTCGAGCAGTGCGGGCACGTCGGCGAGCGGCAGCTGGGTGGCGGCGTCGGACAACGCGCGCGCGGGATCGGGGTGTGTCTCGAAGAACACTGCATCGACACCGACGGCGACCGCGCCGCGCGCCAGCGCGTGGGCGAAGCGGCGCTCGCCGCCGGTGACGCCGTCGCCGGCGCCGGGCAGCTGCAGCGAGTGGGTGACGTCGTAGACCACCGGCCAGTCGGTCTGCGCCATGATCGGGAACGAGCGCATGTCGACCACCAGGTTGTGGTAGCCGAACGTGGCGCCGCGCTCGGTGAGCAGGATGCCGTTGGCGCCCGCGGACTCGAGCTTCGCCACCACGTGCTTCATGTCGTCGGGGGCGAGGAACTGTCCCTTCTTCACGTTCACCGGGCGGCCCGACGCGGCACAGGCGACGAGCAGGTCGGTCTGGCGCGACAGGAACGCCGGAACCTGCAGCAGGTCGGCGACCGCGGCCGCGGGGCCGACCTCCTCGACCGAGTGCACGTCGGTGACGATGGGCACGCCGAACGTCCGCTTGACCGCGGCGAGCGCGGCGAGGCCGGCCGCATCGCCGGGGCCGGTGTACGAGCGGCCTGACGAGCGATTCGCCTTCCGGTACGACGACTTGAAGACCAGCGGCAGCCCGCGCTCCTCGCACAGCGCGACCAACCGCTCGGCGACCTGCATCACCAGCGCCTCCGACTCGACGACGCACGGCCCGGCGAGCACCGCCAGCGAGCCGTCGCCGATCAGCGCCACGCCCGCCCCCGCGCCGACCCCGACGACGCGCGTCACGGGCGGGCCTTCGCTTCCGCGCCGGCAGCGGGCACGCGGCCGGCCCGGTGGGCGAGTGCGGCCGCGACAAACGCGGCGAACAGCGGATGCGGCTCGGCGGGGCGGCTCTTCAACTCGGGATGGAACTGCACTCCGACGAACCACGGGTGGTCGGGCACCTCGATGATCTCGACCAGGTCCCGGTTGTTCGGGCTCTTGCCGGTCACGGCCAGCCCACGCGAGACCAACTGGATTCCCAGCCGGGGGTTGAATTCAAATCGATGGCGGTGGCGCTCGGAGACGGTCTCGACGCCGTAGGCCTGCTGCGCCTTGGAGCCGGGCACCAGGTGGCAGCGGAACGAGCCCAGCCGCATGGTGCCACCCTTGTGCTCGACGCCGACCTGCTCGGCGAGCAGGTCGATCACCTTGTGGCCGGACTTCTCGTCGAACTCGGCGCTGTCGGCGTCGGGCCAGCCGCACACGTTGCGCGCGAACTCGATGACCGCGGCCTGCATGCCGAGGCAGATGCCGAAGTACGGCACCTCCTGCGTGCGCGCCCACTCGGCCGCGCGAATCTTCCCCTGGATGCCGCGCTCGCCGAATCCGCCCGGCACGAGCACGCCGTCGACGCCGCCGAGCAGCCGCTCGGGGTCGCCGGCCTCGAGCTCGCCCGACTCGACCCACTTGAGCTCGACCCGCGTGTCGTGTTCCGCTCCGGCGTGGATGAACGCCTCGATGATCGACTTGTACGCGTCTTGCAGGTGCGTGTACTTGCCGACGATCGCGACCTGCACCGTGCGGCTGGGTGCGGTGATGCGGTCGACCAGGCGGCGCCACGCGTCGAGCGCGGGCGGGTGCGTGCGATCGGCCAGGCCGAGCAGGCGGACCACGTTCTCGTCGAGGCCGTTGTCGTGCTGCACCAGCGGAACGCGGTAGATCGTATCGACGTCGGGCGCCTCGACCACGGAGTCGGTCGGCACGTTGGTGAACAGGCCGATCTTCTTTCGCACTTCCTCGCCCAGCGGCTGCTCGCTGCGGCACAGCAGGATGTCGGGCTGGATGCCGATCTCGCGCAGCTCCTTGACCGAGTGCTGCGTCGGCTTGGTCTTGGTCTCCTGCGCGGCCTTGATGTAGGGCACGAGCGTAAGGTGCATGAAGCACGTGCGCTCGCGCCCCAGCTCGAGGCGGAGCTGGCGGATCGCCTCGAGGAAGGGCAGCGACTCGATGTCGCCGACGGTGCCGCCGATCTCGACGATCGACACGTCCGCGCCCGAGGACTCGGCGAGCGAGACGATGCGCCGCTTGATCTCGTCGGTGACGTGCGGGATGACCTGCACCGTGCTGCCGAGGTAGTCGCCGCGGCGCTCCTTGTCGAGGATGCCCTGGTAGATCTGCCCGGCGGTGACGTTGTTCTGGCGCCCGACCGTCGTGCCCGTGAAGCGCTCGTAGTGCCCCAGGTCGAGGTCGGTCTCGGCGCCGTCGTCGGTGACGAAGACCTCACCGTGCTGGAACGGGCTCATCGTGCCGGGATCGATGTTCAGGTAGGGATCGAACTTCTGCATCGTGACCTTGAGCCCGCGGGCCTTGAGCAGCAGGCCCAGCGACGAGGCGGCGATGCCCTTGCCGAGCGAGGACACCACGCCACCGGTCACGAAGACGAATCGGGTCATCGGGTGGACTCCCTGGAAGGCGTTGTGGTCGCGAGTCGATCCCAATCGCGTTCGAGCGCCGCGAGGTCGGCCGGAGTATCGACACCCCGGCTGCCGTACGGCGTGATCACGACGCGTACTCTAATCCCGTGCCCGAGGGCACGCAACTGCTCGAGATGTCGGGTATTCTCTTCCGCCGTAGGCGGAAGGGCCGTGAAGCGCAACAGCGTGGCACGGGCGAAGACGTACAAGCCCACGTGACGCAGAAAGCCGTCCGGCCCGGGGCCGCCTTCGGCGGCGACACGGGTGAAATCAATCGCATCGCCGTGCGCATCGAGCCTCACCTTGACCACGTGCGGCGAGGCGAACGCCGCCGCGTCGTGCTCGCGATGGGCGAGCGTCGCCAGCTCGGCCTCCCCCGCCGCCACCGGCGCGATCGCCGCGGCGAGCGCCAGCGGATCGAGCAGCGGCTCGTCGCCCTGCACGTTGGCCACCACGCCGTAGCCGGCGAACTCGTCTCGGGCGGCGACCTCGGCGACACGGTCGGTGCCGCTCGCGTGGTCGCCGCGGGTGAGCACGGCTTCGGCGCCGAAGCCGCGGGCGGCGGTGACGATCGCGTCGTCGTCGGTGGCGATCACCACGCGGTCGAGCGCCGGGCAGGCGGTCGCCCGCTCCCACACGTGAGCGATCAGCGGGCGCCCCTTGAGGAGGGCCAGCGGCTTGCCCGGAAAGCGGGACGCCCCGGCGCGGGCTGGGATGACTCCCAGGACCCTCACCGGGGCGGCTCGTGCTTCAGGGGACACGGAGACGGCGGCGCGGACGCCGCAGCCTCGCGCGTGGCGCGCTCAGGCGACGGCGTCGAGCGCAAGCTCCTCGATCATCTCGCGAACGCCCTTGCCGGACGCCGCGAGCATGGCCTGCTCCTCGGCCGACAGCGAGAGCTCGATCACACGCTCCACGCCGGCGGCGCCGACGACGCACGGCACGCCGAGGAAGAGCCCCTTCATACCGTACTCGCCGTCGAGCAGCACGGAGCATGGGAGGACGCGCTTCTCGTCGCGCAGGATGGCCTGCACCATCTCGACCGCCGACATCGCGGGCGCGTAGTAGGCGCTGCCCGTCTTCAGGAGCTTGACGATCTCGGCGCCGCCGTCGCGCGTGCGCTGCGACAGGGCCTCGATCCGCTCCTTCGACAGCAGCTCGGTGATCGGGATCCCAGCGACGGTGGTGTAGCGCGGCAGCGGCACCATCGAGTCGCCGTGCCCGCCGAGGACCATCGCCTGCACGTCGGGCGCGGCCACGCCCAGCTCCATCGCCACGAACGCGCGGAAGCGCGTCGAGTCGAGGACGCCGGCCATGCCGAGCACGCGCTGCTTGGGGAAACCCGTCTTCCGCCATGCGACGTAGGCCATCACGTCGAGCGGATTGGTGACCACGATCACGGTCGCGCTCGGGGCGTGCTGCTTCACCGCCTCGGCGGCCGGGCCGACGATATCGGCGTTGGCCTTGAGCAGGTCCGAGCGCGACATGCCCGGCTTGCGCGGACAGCCCGCGGTGATGACGACCACCGCCGAGCCCTTCACGTCCTCGAGCGAGTTCGAGCCCGTGACGCGCGCGGCCGAGTGCCACAGTGGCGCGGCCTGCGTCAGGTCGAGCCCCTTGCCCTGCGGCATGCCCTCGACGATGTCGATCAGCGTCACGTCGGCGAGGCCGCGCTCCGCGATGTTGAGGGCGGTGTTCGCCCCGACGTTGCCGCCGCCGACGACCGAGACCTTGA
This sequence comes from Candidatus Eiseniibacteriota bacterium, assembly GCA_031413115.1. GTDB lineage: Bacteria > Eisenbacteria > RBG-16-71-46 > RBG-16-71-46 > DASYSL01 > JANPEF01. The sequence continues at coordinate 21,310 of JANOEH010000204.1, forward strand.
CGTTCAAGCGAGCCTCAAACCTCGACCGCGTCGGAGGTGATCTCCACCTTCAGCGGCTCGATTCCGATCTTCTGCTTGTCGCGACCCCAGCGCTTGAACCGGACGGTGCCGTGCACGAGCGCGAAGAGGGTGTCGTCGGAACCCTTGCCCACGTTGGCGCCGGGGTGGAACACGGTGCCGCGCTGACGCACGAGGATGGATCCGGCATGCACCAACTGGCCGCCGTAGGCCTTCACGCCGAGGCGCTGGGCATTGGAGTCGCGGCCGTTCTTGACGCTGGACTGGCCTTTTTTGTGAGCCATGGTACGTGACCTCTCTTCAGGCGGCGGTCGCGGCTAGGCCGTGACCGACTCGATCTGGATGCGGGTGTAATCCTGACGGTGGCCCTTCGTGCGGCGATAGGCCTTCCGGCGCTTGAACTTGCCGATCACGAGCTTGGGTCCGCGGCCGTTCTCGATCACCGTGGCGACAACCTTCGCGGCAGCGATGAACGGACGACCCAGCGTGACCTTGCCGGCATCGGCCACCAGGTGCACCTGGTCGAACGTGACCGTGTCGCCGGGCTGCACGCTGAGGAGCGGGACGTCGAGGATGGCCTTCGGCTCGGCGTGCCACTGCTTGCCGGCGATGGTGACGATCGCGTACATCGGGAGTTCTCCTTCGCTTCCGGCGAGGCTGCCGGGAATTGCCGGCACGGGCCGGACATACAGAAAGGCGGATCGAGGGGCCGGCGAAGCGTGCGGCGGTGGCCCTGCGATCCGCCCAACGTTCTGCAAACCAAGAGGTTTATACCAATCCGGCGACCCGATCGTCAACCGTCGACGGACCCCTCGCCGCCGGCCGCCACGGACCGGCACCAGATCCAGCCCTTGCGCCGGGCCACGGCCCGCTCGGCCGGTCCGGGCGCGATCGCCCTCCCGGCCAGGACATCCGCCCCGGCCAGAACGCAGAGCACGGCATCCCGCGTATCCGGATCCTCAAGCGCGGCAAGGGTCTGCCGCGACATCTTCAGGCGCTCTGTGAGGTAATCCGCGAGCCCGGCTCCGCCCTGCGCGTCGGTCGGCAACCCCCGCCGCATAGCGGCCGGGTAGACCTCGACCGCGGCCCCCGGGCCGGCCAAAGGCAGGCGCAGGGGCGGCGGAAGGACGAGTCCGGTCCTCTGCCGCACGGCGGCGAGAAGGCGGAGCGCCGCCTGCGCCGTGCGCGCGATGCGATCGGCCCCCACCTCGAGCGGCAGCTTGCCCATGCGCTCGTAGATCCGGCGATCGGTCGTGCGGCGGAACAGCGCGTGCGGCGCGCCGGGCGCGGGGCGGGCGCGGCGTCGATGCCGATCACGCACCAACGCGAAGAGGCCGGCGTGGCCACCGGCCCCCCCGTGGTGCGCGGCGTCGAGGAGGGTCGCCGCCGTGCGCTCAGGCCGCCACGCTCAGGCCGACGGCGGCGCGAACTGCATGACCGAGAAGTGCGCGCCCTGCGGATCCGCCAGCACCGCCATCGTGCCGACGCCGGGGACGGCCATCGGCTCCACGATGCACGCGCCGCCGAGCGAGGCGGCCTTCTTCACCGTGGCGGCGCAGTCGGCGGTTCCGAAGTACGGCATCCAGTGGTTCGGCACCGGGCCCATGTCCGGCGTCTTCGCCATCAGGCCGGCGGCCATCGCCGCGCCGCGCTTGAGGATCGAGTAGTCCATCTCCGAACTCGCCCACGACTCGCGCGTCCAGCCGAACAACCCGCCGTAGAACGTCGCTGCCTTTGCCGTGTCGTCGGTGACGAGTTCGGTCCACACCAGCGTGCGATCCTCGTCGAGCACGCCGACGCCCGGGTGTCGCTTCGCCTGCCACAGCGCGAACGACGCGCCGGTCGGATCGGCGAGCACGGCCATGCGGCCGTGCTCCATGACGTCGAACGGCCCGGCCAGCAAGGTGCCGCCGAGCGTCTGCGCGTGCGCCACCGAGGCGTCGACATCGTCGGTCGAGACGTACGACAACCAGTGCGGCGGCACGCCCTGCGCTGCGACATCCGGCATCAGCGCCGCCCCGGCTGCGGCGGGGTTCCCGTCCTTGAGGAAGATCGTGTAATGCGCATCGGGACCCATCGGCGTGACGGCCATCGTCCAGTCGAAGAGGCTGGCGTAGAACGTCTCGGCGCCGGCCTGGTTCGAGGTGGCGAGTTCAGGCCAGCAGAACGTGCCGGGCGCGTGGGCGGTCGTGATGATCATGGGGACGTACTCCTCGGAAGAGAGAGGTGCGAACCGGAGGGGACCGCGGACAAGCCTAGGCGCGCGGGCGCAGGCCGCCAAGCAAGGTCCTTGTCAGGACCGCGACTCAGCCGCGGCCGCGAATCGACTCGAGGCGGCGCATCGCGATGAAACACACGGGCGCGCAGGCCAGTTCGAAGACCATGAACTGGACGAGGTTCGCCTGCACCGGCCCCCCGGTGGCGATCCCCAGGGCGCGGGCCGCGCCGGTGAAGAGAAGCGCCAGTCCCAGCGCCGCGAGCCCGGGCTTGAGCCAGGTTGCGCGCGTGGCGCAGACGGCCAGGAACAAGCCGAAGCCGATCTCGAGGCCGCCGTAGAACGCCATGAACTCGGCCCGCGCCGTGGGCGACGACAGGTCGAGCGCGACGAAGGCGGCCACCGTCGCCGGGGCGAAGAGCACCCACACGCCGAGAGCGAGGAACATCGCGGCGTTGAGCGCGAGCAGGATCCGGGCGAGGCGCACGATCCCTCCTAGTGACGCAGCCACATCGCGTCGGACACGAGGCAGACACCGCCGAAGCGGGCGAGCAGCGGGCGAAGCCCGGCGAGGATGCGTTCGAGATCGTCCGCCTCGC
>JANOEH010000205.1:0-20803 GCA_031413115.1 Candidatus Eiseniibacteriota bacterium
ACGACGCTTGCACGTCGATGTCGGCGGTTGCGCCGCCCGCCAGCACGATGTCGCCCGTCAGCGGCACGCCCGGCGGAAGACCGTTCAGCATCACCCCCGGCGGATCGCCGAGCGTGCCGCCGCCCGTGTCTCCCTCCGAGCCCGGCGCGGCCGCCACGGTGATCGTGTACGGCACCGTCAGTTGCCCGCCCGACTCGTTCGTCGCCTTGAAGCGGAGCGTCGCCCCCGAGCCCGAGCCGGCCACGCCGATGCCGCCGTCGAGGAACGGCACGGCGATCAGGTCGCAGAACCGCCGCGCCGCCACGACCGTGCCCTGACCCACGATCTGAAGGCTGGTCGCGGTGTTGGTCGCCGTCACCTGCCAGCAGGCGTTCGTGCCGATCGGCATCGCGATCGGCCGCGTGATCTTCACCTGCACCGCGACGCAGCCGTTGGCGGGAACGGTCACGGGGTTGGGTCCGATCACCTGGAACGTCGTCGGCCCGGGGAACGAGCACGGCGGCGTCGCGGGCAGCCCCGCGAACGTGAGGTTGTAGGTCTGCGCCGCCGTCGAGTAGTTGCACACCGAGATCGTCACCGTGACGTCGTTGCGATCGCGGCACAGGCTGCTGAACGCCGGAACGTACAGGAACTCCTTGCACTTGCCCATCGTGTCGGCCTGCGCGACGCCGAGGATCGCGCTCGCCGACAGCGCGCGCTGGAACAGCTCGACCTCGTCGATCTCGCCGGGGAAGTGCTCGATCGGCGGACCGAAGCCCACGCCCGCCCCGATCCGCAGCTTCTCGGTGTTCGTCAGGTTCCCCGCGGGGTCGAACGCCGGCCAGCTCGCGACCAGGTTGCCGTCGACGAACAGGCGCGTGCCCGCGATCGCGTCGGCGCGCTCGAGCACGCCCGCCACATGGTGCCACTGGCCGTCGGCCACGAACGGCGCCGTCGGCGACCAGTACTCGCTGAGCGTGGCGTTGGGCGGCGCGCCGAGCCCCAGCGCGAGGCGGCCGTTCTTCAGGTAGAGGGAGTACCCCTGGGCCGGGTCGGGCGTGCGCTTGTCGACGATTCGTCGGATGCCCGTCGCCGCCTCCGTGCGGACCCAGGCGTCGATCGTGAGATCTCCGGCGCCGAAGTTGAGCCCGGGCGCGTCGTTCGCCTCGAGCCGCTGCGTCGCGCCGTCGAACGAGCGAGCGCGGCGCACCATGCCGGGCACGTGCAGCGGCGCGCCCACGTCGGTCGCGTGGCTGCCGAGCACGGTCTCGAGCGCGGTGGTCCCCGTCGGTTCGTCGAGCGGCCACCACGCGTTCATGTTGAGCGGCGGCGACTTGCACACCGGGCAGGGGCCTACCAGTTTCGCGATCGACTGCGTGCAGCCCGTCGTCGAGTCGGTCACCGTGAGCGTGAGCAGGCCCCCGGTCGGGAGCCAGACGACGTCGATGCTGTTGCCGGTCGCGCTCGACGGCGTACCTCCCGACGTCGACCATGCATAGGTGTAGGACGCCGGCCCGATCGCCGAATAGTTCTGCGCCGTCGTGCACGCCGTGTTCGCGCCTGCGATCGACACCGGCGCCAGGCCGAGCGTGATCGTCTGCGTGGCCACGCTCGGGTTCGAGCCGGTCGCGGTCAACGTCACCACGTACGTGCCGGGCGCGGCGTACGTGTGCGACACCGTCGCGCCACTTCCACCGGAGGCGTCGCCGAAGTTCCACACGAACGGCCCCCCGCAGTTCGTAGTCGTGAACTGGACGGTGAGGCAGTTCGTCACCTTCGTCGTGAACGCGGCCGGGAGCAGGGAGCCGGTGCAGGCGACGACGTTGTTCGGCAGCGCCCCGAAAAGGGTGCTGGCCGACGCCAGCGGCACGCTCAGGGGATTGAAGCCGCACTCGTTCAGGTTCTGCGTGTTGAACAGGTCCGGGTAGTTGACCGTGTGGAGCGCGTTCTGCGAGCCGGGGGCCATGTAGATCTTCCCGTCGGGGCCGGGCGCGATCGGGCCCGCGGAGTTGCGGATGATCTCGCGTACTTCCATCGTCGACAGCTTGACCTGGCGCAGCCCGTACACGCCGCTGTCGCTGAACGTGTAGTAGACGAGCTGCTTGTTCGGGCTCAGGAGCGCGTCGCCGCCCACCTCGAGCATGGTCGGCGGCAGCGACACGGTCACCCCGCCGGTCGAGCGGTTGAAGTCGTAGATCGCCAGTTCCTTCGTCGCCGCGCCGGTGATCACGAACTTCGTCCCGTCCGGCGTGGGGCGGATCGAACCGCCGGTCGTCCCGGGCACGTCGAGGCCGATCGGGTAGACGTTCGTCGAGACCGCCCCGGCGCTGGTCACCACCGTGACGTAGATCTTGAAGGCGTCGAGGTAGCCGCCGTGCGAGATCACGAACCACGCCTGCCCGTTGCAGTGTGGGATCGCGGCCAGCGCCTCCATGGTGAACGTCGGGTTGCCCGGCAGGGTGACGGGCAGGTTCTTCTGTCCGGCCGGAATGTCGCCCAGCCCGCCGTTCAGGGTCATGTCGACGACGCTGTAGGTGAGCGGATTCGGCACCGGGGCGTCCTCCAGCATCATCATGGCGAACAGGAAATACTGCGTGCTCGAGCCGGGACGGGGGAAGGCGATGATGCCCGTATGCGAACTGCCGCCGGCAAGGAGACCGTTGCCGTTCGGCATGACGTTGTCCGTGCGGTCGATCGCGCGCACGCCGTCGGAGTAGAACAGCAGGTTGCCCGTCGCGTCGGACATCGTCGTTCCCGCCTCGATGGCCGCCGGAATGCGCCCCGCCACCGCGACGGGCGCCCCGGTCGCGAAGCTGAGGCCCTGGTTGAGGCCGAACGTCCAGTTGGTGCAGGTGTTCGCGATCGGCGTGCAGGCAAGGACGTAGACGGACTTCGTGTTCGTCGCGCTCGTATTCGCCGCGGTCGTGACCGTGAGCGTGACGGGGTACACACCCGGTGTGGGGTACGTCGTCGACGCGCTCTGCGTCGCAGCAGCCGCCGGCGTTCCGCCGGGGAACGACCACGCGTAGGTCATGCCGGCTGCCTGCGCGGTCGTCGTCGCCTGCACCGTGCCGCCGGAACAGAGCTGGCCCGGCGTCAGGATGATCAACGGATCGAGCCCGCTCGAGCAGCCGGCGGCGAGCAGGTTCGCCGCGCTCACCAGGCCGGCGCGGTGCGCGCCGAGCGCGGTCTGCATGCGCACCTGCTGCCCCGCGGTGAAGGCGAAGCGGCAGGCGTCATTCGTGTAGTCCATGAAGTTCTCGATCGGGTCGGCGACCGCGGTGCAGCTGGCCAGCGACGTCGTCGGGCAACCCGTGCGGTTTACCTGCTCCTTTGGCGTGTCGGCGACCTGGTCGCCGGTCGTGGAGCATCCACCGTGGAACGTGTGGAACAGGTTCAGCCAGTGGCCGGCCTCGTGCGTCATGATCTTGCCATCGTCGTTGACGGGCAGCAGCGTGTAGCCCGAGCCGAACGGCGTGAAGTTGCTGCCGAACGCGTCGGCGCGGATGACGATGCCGTCGAGCGTCGACGGCACCGTGCCCGGGAACGTCGCGTAGCCGGCTACGCCGCCGGAGCCGCCGGCGATCGTCTTCACCACCCAGATGTTTAGGTAGTTGGCCGAGGGCAGGTAGTCGATCGCCTTGAGCGCGGTCTCGCTGGCGAAGTTTCCGTAGAGATGATTCGTCTGCGTCGAGAACGTGCGCGTGATGCCGGGCGTGGTCGACCACGTCACGGTGCTCGATGAAGGCAGGTTTTGCGCGAGGCAGAAGCTGATGCGGGTGTCGACCGCGGGCGCGCCGTTGCCCGTCGAATCCGCGAAGTCCCGGTTGAGCGCGTAGATCTGGCTGAGCACCTGCTGGTCCGAGATGTTCTCGATCCCGCCCATGTGCACGATGTGCACCGCCACCGGGATCACGTAGGAAGGTCCCGCGTTGGTCGTGCCGCCGATCAGCTTCTGGCGGGTCGCCTCCGCGACCAGTTGCTCGAACAACTCGCGCCGCGCGGCGAGCGTGGGATCGGCCGCCAGCCGCCGCACGAGATCGTCCTCGGCCATGCACGGCTCGGCCCCGACGGGTGCGCTCCAGGCGCTGCCGCCCAGGTCGAGCGTGCGCATGGACTGGGCGTGGGCGGGGAAGGCGGCAGCGAGCAGGAGGAGCGACGCGGCACAAGCCAGGCAAGCGAGCATGGGGGGATCTCCGAGGATCGGCGTCCGGACGGCGAGGCAGGGACTCTACGCTCGACCACGGCGGAGGGCAAGCTGCCGCTGCGGGTCTGCCGTTGCGGGGTCGTGCGCTCGGACCGGGCGGTGATGGTCGGCTTGACCCGACCCGCCAACTACCGGAGAGTCCGCCCTGAAGCCCGACACTCGCTCTCCCGGAGGCTTGGCCATGCCGCGCATCCATGCACGATCGATCCTGCCCGGCTACGAGCTGGTGTTCTGATCCATGGACCCCGTGAATCCTGATCGCGTCGCCGGCCCGACGCCCGACAACGACGCAACGGTCGCCCCCACGGGGTCGCGTCCAGTCGCAGCCTCGACGCCCGCGCGCAGGGCGGGACTCCCCGCGACGATCGGGCGCTTCCGCATCCTCGGCCGCCTGGGCGAAGGGGGGATGGGGATCGTGTTCGAGGCCGAGCAGGAGCACCCGCGCCGACACGTCGCGCTCAAGGTGATCCGCGGCGGCACGTTCGTCGACGAGCAGCAGGTGCGGCTCTTCCAGCGCGAGGTCGACACCCTCGCCCGGCTCAAGCATCCGAACATCGCCGCCATCTACGAGGCCGGCCACACGGACGCGGGCGAGCACTTCTTCGCCATGGAGCTGGTGCGCGGCGCCTCGCTCGGTGCGTGGTTGCGCGCGCGACCGACGCCGGTCGACGCGGCCGAGTTGCGCCTGCGCCTGAGGCTCTTCCTCGCGATCTGCGGGGCGGTCAACTATGCGCACCAGCGCGGCGTCATCCACCGCGTCCTCAAGCCGTCGAACATCGTCGTCGCCGAAGTCGAGGAAGCCTCGAGCGCGATCACGACCGCGACCACCGCGTCCGAGAGCCGCGGCGGATCGCGGGGCCTGCCCGAGGTGAAGATCCTCGACTTCGGGCTCGCCCGCATCACGGAGTCCGATGTCGACGCGGCGACCGCGGTCTCGGAAGTCGGCGAGATCAAGGGCACCCTGCCCTACATGAGTCCCGAGCAGGCGCGTGGCGACTCGGACCAGGTCGACCTGCGCACCGACGTGTACGCGCTCGGCGTGCTGCTCTACGAGATGCTCACGGGCGCGCGCCCGTACGACACGCAGACGGCGTCGATCCCCGAGGCGGTGCGTATCATCTGCGAGCAGCCGCCGTCGTCGCTCCGCCACGCCTGGAAGGGGACGCGCCCCGTCGACGGCGATCTCGAGACGATCGTCGGCAAGGCGCTGGAGAAGGAGGCCGACCGGCGCTACGCCAGCGCCGCCGCGCTGGCCGAGGACGTCGAGCGCCACCTCGATTCGCGCCCCATCCTGGCGAGGAGCCCGAGCACGCTCGACCAGCTCCGCAAGTTCACGCGGCGCAACCGCACGCTGGTCGCCGGTGTCACGGCCACGATGATCGCGCTCCTGGCGGGCATCGTCGCCACGACCACGTTCGGGCTGCGCGAGGCGACGCAGCGTCGCGCGGCCGAGCAGGCGCGCCTCGACACCGAGGCCGTCGTCGAGTTCCAGCGCAACATGCTCGGCGGGATCGACGCGCTCACCATGGCGCGCCGGCTCGAGGCCGACCTGGCCGCCCGGGTGGCGACCTCGTTGCGCGAAGATGGTCGATCCGAGGCGGCGGTCGCGGCGGGCGTCGCGTCGCTCCGGGCGCACCTGGCGGAGATCAACACGACCGACGCCGCGCTGCGTGTCCTCGACGAGAACGTGCTCGCCGCGGCGATCGATGCCGCGGCCGTGCAGTTCCCCGACCGGCCGCGCATCCGCGCCCAGCTGCTGAGCTCGATCGGGGACACGTACTTCAAGCTCGGACTGTTCGACAAGGCCGAGCCGACGCTGGTCACCGCGCGCGCGCTGTACGACAGCCTCGACGGCGCCGGCCACACGTCGGGTCTGCGCGTCGCGCAGCAGCTCGGGGCGCTCTTCGTGTCACAGGGGCGCGTCCCCGAGGCCGAGCCCCTGTATGTCGCGGCGCTCGCCGGGCACCGCAGAACGTTCGGCGACGGGAGCGTCGATGTCGTGCGGGCGATGAACGACCTAGGACTGATGTACACCGAGGACGGACGCTCGACGAGCGCCGAGAGCCTGCTCACGCTCACGCTCGCCGCCCAGCGCCGCCTGGCTCCCGTGGACGACCGGTTCACCTTCACGGTGATGCACAACCTGGCCTGGGCGCGGAACCAGGCCGGGGACTACGCGGGGGCAGAGTCGCTCGCCGTGGGCGCAATGGAGGGACGCCGCCGGCTGTTCGGGCCCGAGCATCCCGAGACGATGCAGTCGCTCAACAACCTCGCCGTGATCTACGCGCGCAGCGGCCGCCCCGAGAAGGCCGAGCCGTTGTATCTCCTCGACTACGAGGTGAGCCGCCGCGCGCTGGGGGAGGAGCATCCGGAGGTGCTGGTCTCGATGACGAATCTCGGACGCGTCTACAACCGGCTCGGCAAGTTCGCCGAGGCCGAGGCGATCCTGCGCCGCTCGCTCGCTTCCACCCGCCGCGTGATGCCTCCCGGCTACGTGGGGATCGGGATCACGCAGCTCGCCCTGGGGGAAGCGCTCGTCGGACTGGATCGTCCCCGCGAGGCCGAGCCCGAGCTCCTGGGCGCGCACGCGATCCTCCGTGCCCTGTCCGGCGACGACGGCGATCCGGGTGTGCAACGCGCCGTGAAGGCGCTGGTCGGGGTGTACGAAACGACCGGTCGCCCGGGCGATGCGGCGAGGTGGCGGGACAAGCTGCGCTCGTGACCCCGGGTCGCCACGCGGCCTCGATCAGCTCACCGAGCGATCCATCGGCCGCAGCCGCTCCATCACCTGATCCAGATCGCCGTGGCCGCCCGTGATCACGAGCGTGTCGCCGACGCGGATCTCCATCTGCGGATCGAAGTCGATCATCGCGTTGCCGCCGCGCACGATGGCGACCAGCTTCACGTGCTCCTCGTCGAGCAGCCCCGTCTCCCACAGCACCTGGCCGACGACCGGCGAGTGATGGAGGACGACGACCGCCTCGGTCGTGCCCTTGGTCAGGATCGCGTCGAGCTGCTCGAGGACCGCGCGCGGCAGCTTGCGTCCGCGCAGCAGCGAGTAGCGCTCGTGACGCAGCATGGTGACCTGCGCCTCGACGACGTTCACCGGAACATGATACTCGCGCAGCACGGACGTGAAGATCTCGATCGACGTCTCGAACTCCTCGGGGATGACCAGGTTCGCGCCGGCTTCGTACTGCGCGTCGATGTCCTCGACCGAGCGCGTGCGCACCAGCACGAACAGATGTGAGTTGAGTGAGCGCGCCAGTCGCGTGGCGTGCCGCGAGGCGAACGGATCGGACAGCGCGAGCACCAGCACGCGCGCCCGCGCGATCCCCAGTTGCTTGAGGATCTCGGGCTGGGTCACGTTGCCGACCAACGCCGGACTGCCGTCCTCGCCACACTGGACGATCGCCTCGGGATCGAGGTCGACGACGACGTGCGCGATCTTGACCGAACGCAGGACGCGCGCGAGATTCCTCCCGTTCAACCCGAATCCGGCGATCACCACGTGGTCGCGCATCAGCAGCGACTGCGGTGTCTCCGCATGGGGCGAGCCCGGCAGGTGCGAGATCTCGCGCAGGCCGCGCAACTTCATTTCCACCGTCAGCGCCCAGCGCGGGGCCGAGTTGACGAACCACGGCGTGAGCATCATCGAGAACACCGCACCGGCGAGGAACGCCTGGTCCCACGGCGCCGGCAGCAGGCCCGCGGGCGTGCCCGCCTGCGCCAGCACGAACGAGAATTCGCCGACATGCGCGAGGCTCAGCCCGGCCGCAAGCGCGATGCGCCATGGATAGCCGGCGAGGCGCGCCACCGCCGCCGCGGCGACCAGCTTCCAGGTCACCATTCCGACCGTCGCGAAGCCGACCTCGAGCGGGTGAAGAAGCAGCGTCCACGGTGTGAGCAGCATCCCGATCGAGATGAAGAACACCGAGAGCAGCATGTCGCGAAACGGCAGGATGTCGGCATGGACCTGCGAACGATGCTCCGACTCCGCGAGCACGAGGCCCGCGAGAAATGCGCCCAGGGCGACCGACAGACCGGCCTGCTGCGACAGCCACGCCGAGCCGGCGACGACGAGCAGAACCGCGGCGAGGAACGTCTCGCGCGAGCGACCCGCCGCCGCACGCGCCACCAGCCACGGCACCAGTCGCCGCGCGGCAAAGAATGCGAGCGCGACCAGCCCGATCGTCCCGAGACCCCGGAGCACCAGCTCGAGACCGCCACCGGTCGTGCCGCCGTGACCCAGCACCGCCGCACCGGCCGGGGCATCGCCGCCGCCGCCCGCAGCCCAGGTCGACAGCGCGGGCACGAGCAGCACCATGGGGACGACCGCCAGGTCCTGCACCAGCAGCACGCCGGTGAGCAGGCGCCCGTGCGGCGCCTGCAGCTCGCCGCGATCGGTGATCAGGCGAAAGACCAGCGCGGTGGAGGAGGGAGCGATCAGCAGGCCGAGGAAGATCGCCTTCGCGGGAACCGCGCCCATCGCGATGAGGACCAGCGCGACCGCGGCCGCGGTGACGACCACCTGGCCAACGCCCGCGATCACGGCCTTGCGGCCAAGCTTTTTCAGGTCGGCAAGCGAGAACTCGAGACCGATGGCGAACAGCAGGACCACGATGCCGATCTCTGCGAGCGTCGCCACCGTCTCGGGCTCGCGCACGAGCCCCAGGCCGCCCGGGCCGATCAGGATCCCCGTGAACAGGAAGCCGACGACCGACGGGACCTTGAGCCGGCGCAGCAGCAGGTTCACCACCAGCGAGACGCCGGCGAGCAGGGTGAGTTCGCGGAGGATGGTCAGTTCGTGGGACATGGGTCGCCGCTCCCGGATCAGGTCGAAGTCGGCGCCACCTTATCAGCCCGATGGGGAGGTCAGGCCGCGGAATCCGCCTCGGCCGGCACCGCGCTCAGCGTCAGTTTCTCGGCGCGGCGGATCACGGTGATCGACGTCGGCACGCCGACGCGCTCGTGCGTCAGCGCCCGGTGCAGGTCGTCGATGCCGGCCACCGGCCGGTCGTCGAATGCGATCACGACGTCGCGCTCGCGAATGCCCGCGCGGTCGGCCGGTCCGCCCGGCTCGATGCCCAGCACCAGCACGCCGCTCTCGACCGGCAAGTCATGGAAACGCACGACCTGGCGCCGGATCGGCAGGTTCTGCCCGCCCAGGCCCAGCACGCTGCGCCGCACGCGTCCCTCGCTCATCAGCCGCGTCGCCACGAAGCGCGCGGTGTCGACCGCGATGGCGAAGCAGATGCCCTGCGCCCCGCGGATGATCGCCGTGTTGACGCCGATCACCGCCCCGCGCGAATCGACCAGCGGCCCGCCCGAGTTCCCCGGGTTGAGCGCCGCATCGGTCTGCACGACGTCGTCGATCAGGCGCCCCGAGCTGGCGCGCAGCGATCGGCCGAGCGCACTGACGACGCCCGCCGTGACCGTCGTCTGGAAGCCGAGCGGATTGCCGATCGCGACCACGAGCTGACCGACGCGCAGGTCGCCCGACGTGCCCAGATCGACCGTCGGCAGGTGTGCGTCCTCGGCCTGCAGGCGCACGACGGCCAGGTCGGTGTGCGGATCGTCGCCGACCAGCGTCGCCGCCACGTGTCGACCGTCCGTGAGCGTCGCCGTGATGCGCGTCGCCCCGCCCACGACATGGCTGTTGGTCAGCGCGAAGCCGTCGGGCGTGAACAGGAAGCCCGAGCCCGTGCCCTGCACCTCGGGCGTCTCGTCGCCGGCGCCCGCGCCACGACCGTCGGGACCGCGACCCCGTCCGCCGCGCCGTGAACGGCCCGCCGGAACGCGGTGCGTCACCTCGAGATTAATCACGGCCGGGCTCACCCGCTCGGTCGCATCGATCACGGCGCGCGAGTAGGCATCGAGCAGGAGGTCTTCGTCGGTGTGGGGCGCTGGGTGCATGGCCGTCGATTCCTTCCGTGCGCCCGGGCGGGGGGCGTCACCTTCGGATGCGATGAGGGGAGCGGGGTGTGCCTGCGCCAGGGAATGGAGTCCATGCGACATCCGCCCCCAAACCGGTCAAATCACCTGCCCAGCGGCATGTGGTTTTGCACATACGGCGGGGGGCCGGCGGGCCGACTCGCTCAACTTGCGCTGGCGCAAGCCGCCGCGATCATGCCCCGAACTTGCCCCCGCGCCACCCCTCGCGGACCCTTCCCCCGCTCACAACGGTGCATTTGCCTCGGAATGCAACATATTGTCAAATAAACGTTTGGCCTGCTCGGGAGCCTTGCAGGGCGCCACCGTCCCGGCTACTTTCCGGTTTGAGAATGCTTCTCATCTCTCGAGAAGCTCTCCGGAGAAGCGACCCCTTGCACCCTGCGCTCAGCCCCTCGCGACCGGACGTCGCTTCGGAACTCGACCGGTTTACCCGCACCTGCCATGACCGGGGGGTGCCGGTGACCCATCAGCGCCTTGCCGTCTACGGGGCGTTGCTCGCGAGCCGGGAGCATCCGAGTGCGGAGGGGGTGTTTCGGGAGTTGAAGCCCGGCCTGCCGGCGCTGTCTCTCGGAACGGTCTACAAGACGATCGAATTCCTCGTCGAACTCGGCTTCGTGCGCGAGGTGGATGCCCCGGGAACGAGCCGGAGGTTCGACGCGAATCTCGGCGGTCACCATCACCTGTGGTGCGTGAAGTGTCACACGCTCCACGACGTCGCCCACGAGGCGCTGGACACCGTGCTCCCCCCGGACGGTCTCGATTTCGCGGTGAGCGACTACACGATCCGGTTCAACGGCGTCTGCGCGGGGTGCCGCGCGCCCGACGCCTGATTCTTCGAGTTTCCCGGCCCCGGCGTCTCTGGATCCAAACTGCCACTCGTGGCTCGGGTCTGGGACGCACGGGCGCTCGGGGATCTTTCCCGACCTGACACATCGCACTCCGGGCCCCAGCCAGCTTCGCACCATGCATCGCAGCCAGATTCGCAGCGTGCGCCCGGGCCGATGTCGTCCATGAACACAGAGGGCGCCCCCGAGTCTCCTCGGCGGGCGCCCTTTCGTCTGTTCGCGTGTGGCGACGGGCTCAGCGCTTCGCCGCCGCACCCGCCGGCCCGCCGAGCCCGGCCACCGGCTCGACCGGCGCGCTCTTCGCCTGGTCGAGTGCACGTTCGTACATCCCCTTCAGCTCCGCATCGGTCGCCTTCGCCTGCAGGTTCGTCAGGGCCATGACGTGCGCGGTCTTCAGCGCCTCGTCGGCGGTCGTGGCCACGTCGGGTGCGACGCCGACCCCTTCCCAGTTCGTCTTCGTGATCGGGTTGATCGCGCGGCCGGTGGCGATGAACGCGGCGAAGTGGTCATCGAGGCGGAACAGTCCGCCCGGGTTTGCGCCGCCGGCGGTGACCTCGCCGACCAGCGTTCCGCGCTTCAGGTGCTTGATGTCGTAAGCAAACTCCTCGGCGGCCGAGCCGGTGCGGCGGCTGGTCAGCACGTAGACCTCCTTGCCGTCGAAGCGCGGGCCGGGGACGGTCGTGGTCGTCCAGTACTCGACGGTGCGATTGCCGCGACGCTCGTAGAAGTCGTTCACGTGGACGCGGTCCTCACCGCCGTACAGGTGGCTGAGCAGCAACACGATCATGTTCGGGTCGCCGCCGCCGTTGCGGCGCAGGTCGAAGATGAGCGCGTCCGAGTTCTTGAGAAACTCGAGCGCGGCGATCGCGGTCTTGCCGGCGTCCGGCGAGCCGTCGAAGGCGCGCAGCTCCACGTAGCCGACATTGCCGGCCAGGCGCTGCACCCTGTCGAAGCCGTGGTTCATGCGCCGGGCCTGCGCGGCCACGCGCGCCTGCTCCGCCGGGTCGGGCAGGTGATCGGCGTCCGAGCCCGCGTTCGGTGCGGTCGCGGGGAGCGGTCGGTGCGAGTAGTGCAGGCGCAGGTGCAGGTCGTGCGCCAGCGTGCGCAGGTCGGCGTTCAGCGTGTCGGACAATTCCATTGCCTGGCCGATCCCGTCGTAGCGGCCCTGCTTCACGCGGTCGCGCAGGCCCTTCGCCACCTTCTTTGCGACATCGGGGAACACGTACTCGGCTTCGACCTTCACGGCCAGGCTCTCGACGACGGCGCGCGACGTCGCGCGATCAACCGCGAGATCCGGCTGGTCCGCGGGCGGCGCGCCGAACTGTGCGGCCGCGGGTAGAACGCCGAGCGTCAGCGAAGCGAGGACGGTCGCGGCAAGCAGGTGGAGCGACGAAGAACGACGAGAGACGCGTCTCATGACGGATTCCTCCGGGGACGGGGCGGTTCGGAAACGATCGGGAGCTGGGACGTCGTGGTCGTCGGCGCGACGATGCCGCGGACGACGAGCTCGGCGACTGTGGTGGCGCGGGTTTCGATCTCGGCGCGCCGACCCAGCTCGCGCGCGCTCAGGCTGTAGGGCAGGAGCGCGTTCGTGGCCGTGACCATGGCCTCGGCGGCGGCCTGGGGATCGATGCGCGGGATCCCCGCGCCGGCGATCACGCTCGCCACGATCGTGGCCTCGACTGCGAAATGCCGCGTGCGGTGGGCGATGAGCTCGGCGCGGATAGCCGCCAGCAGCTCGTCGAGCCGTGCCGAGTGTCCGCGCGCGTAGTCGAAGCGATGCATGACGCGCAGTACGAGGATGCGGCGCAGCCGGTCGGCCGGCGGACCGGCCTCGGCGGCGATCGACTCCAGGCGCATGCGCAGGCGGCCGGCCATGCGGTCGATGCAGGCGAGCGCGACCTCCTCCTTGCTGCGAAAGCTCAGGTAGACCGTGCCCTTGCCGATCCCGGCCTCGCGGGCCAGGTCGTCCACGGTCATCTTGCGATAGCCGAAGCGGCCCAGCAGGCGGTCGGCCGCATCGAGAATGCGGTCGGCCGTCACGGACTCGGCGGCGAAGGGACGGCTGGTGGCGGGCATGGACGACTCCCCAGGGTGAGCGATGACCAGAATCGGATTTCGGTCATTCTGCTCCCATGAACCTTCGCCGGCGAGACAAGGTTTCGACAAATGGTGAGCCAGGGCGGGAACTCAGCGCGCGGCGTACGTCCCGGCCACCTCCCAGAACGTCTTGGGCGCCAACGGCGGGGTGCCGTGGCGCCGCTCGATCGTGGCCAGGGCCGCACGGCGGCGGGCGCCGAAGTCGGCGGACAGGTTTGCGCCGGCCGCGCCCCGGATGCGCACGTCGACCACCGGGAGCGGTGCGCGCACGAACGCGCCCGGGCCGCACGCCGCGTGCACGCGCAACAGCCAGTCCCAGTCGTCCGAGACGTAGAGCGATTCGTCGAACGGACCGATGGCGTCGTACAACGCTCGGGTGTGGAGCATGCCGCCGGGCACGATGAAGTCATCGCGGCGCAGGTCGTCGACATCGAACGGCACCGCCAGTGGCAGCCGGGCCGCGACACGCCAGGTCCACGGATCGAGGTCGCCGTCGGGGGCGCGTCCGCCCCGTGCGTCGATCGGCTCGAGGCGCTGCACCTCGGCGTCGCCGTAGGCCAGCTCGGCGCCCGGGGTCCGCTCGAGCGCGCGCACGAGCGCCTCGAGGTGCACCGGACGCCAGCGATCGTCGTCGTCGAGATACGCGATCAGCGTTCCCTGCGCCGTGGCGACGCCCGTGTTGCGGGTCGCGGCCACGCCGCCGTTCATCTCGCGCCGGACGAAGCGCGCCGCGAACGCGCCGGCGTGGGCGGCGGCGAATGCCTCGACGACCGCGGCCGAGCTGCCTGGCCCGGCATCGCTGACGACGATCACCTCGAAGTCGCGCCGGGTCTGCGCGGCGATCGAATCGAGTGCCTCGTACAGGCAGCGGCGGCGATCGAAGTGGCTGACGACGATCGAGATGCGGGGCGTGGTGGCCAAGCGCTACGAGCGCCCGAAGACGGGAACGGTCGTGCCCGAGACGATCGAGCCTGCACCCGAGAGCAGGAAGGCGACGACCTCGGCGACCTGCCCCGGCGTGGGCCAGCCCGAGGGATCCGCGTCGGGCATGTCGCGGCGGTTCTGCGGGGTGTCCATGACGCCGGGCGCGATCGCGTTGACGGTGATGCCGTCGGGCTTCCACTCCTTGGCCAGGCTCCTGGTGAGGTGGATCACCGCGGCTTTCATCGCCGACGACACGGCGGTGCCGGGGCCCGCCGACAGCGCGGGGCGATTGCCGACCAGCACGACCGAGCTGCCGCCCGGGCTCGCCTTGAGTAGCGGGTACATGGCATGCAGCGTGAGCAGCGTGGTCTTGAGGTTGAGCGAGTACTGCTGGTCGAAGAGTGCGGGATCCATCTCCGCGAATGGCCCGCCGGCGAAACCGCCGACCGTCGCGACCAGCGCCTCGAGTGGGCCGCCGATCTCGGTCGCCAGAGCGGCGACCGCGGGCGGATCGGTCAGGTCGACGACGTGCACGTGGATGTCGGCCTGGATCATGCCGAAGGCGAACTCGGCCCGCGTGCTCTGGTCCTGCACGGTGATATGCACTTCGTACTCGGCGCGCTGCAGGAGGCGCGCGACGGCCTCGCCGAGATTACCGTTCCCCCCGGTGACGAGGGCGCGCGGGCGGGATGCAGCGGGGCTCGGAGTCGACACGGCGGATCCTCGCAACGGAAGAGAGAAGAAAATGCGCGACGGCGGACGGAGCGAGGATCGCGCAGGCTGCGCGCGGCCACAAGCCCCATCCCGCGCTTGACTTGGCGCGGCAAATCCCGTGTTCTGTGCAGGTTGTCGGGCGGTCCCGCCGCCCGCGTTCCCCCGGGATCCACCGTTGCCCGTCATCCAGGATGGAGGCTCGCTCATGCAGATCGTCGTTCGCGGTGGCGCCGCCGAACGTGTCGCCGCCGACGCGCTCGTGCTCGGCTTCTTCGAAGGCACCAGCCGCCCGTCGGGCGCGGCGCAGGCGGTCGACAAGGCCGCCGGCGGAGCGATCCGCGAACTGCTCAAGAGCGGCGACTTCGCCGGCAAGGCCGGACAGTGCGTCGTCCTCTATCCGACGACCGGCCGCCTCGCGCGGCTGATCGTCGTCGGCCTCGGCGCCGAGAAGGGCGTCGATGCCGAGCGCGTCCGCCAGGCCGCCGGCACCGCCGTCACGCGCGCCCGCATGCTCGGCGTGAAGACGCTTGCCACCGTCGCGCACGGCGCCGGCAAGGGCGCGCTCGACGCCGACCTCGCCGCGCAGGCGGTCGTCGAGGGCTCGGTGCTTGGCAACTACGTGTTCGGCCACTACCTGACGCAGGACAAGGATCGCAAGCGCCAGGTCAAGTCGCTCATCGTCGTCGAAGCGGACAAGGCGAAGCTCGCCGCCGTCACGCGAGGCGCGAAGAAGGGCGAGACGCTGTCCGCCAGCGTCGTCATCACGCGCGACATGGCCAGCCATCCGGGCCAGGACATGACGCCGGCCGACATGGCCGCCGCGGCGCGCACGATCGCGGGCACCTCGGCGCACCTCAAGGCCACGATCTTCGGGCCCGTCGAGATGAAGCGCATGAAGATGGGCGCGCTCCTGGGCGTGGGTCGCGGGTCGGCGCAGCCGCCGCGCTTCATCGTCGTCGACTACAAGCCGAAGGGCCGGGTCAAGAAGACCATCTGCATCGTCGGCAAGGGCATCACGTTCGACACGGGCGGCATCTCGCTCAAGCCCGCCGATTCGATGGAGAAGATGAAGTACGACATGTCCGGTGGTGCCGCCGTGCTCGGCGCGATGCACGCGCTCGGCAAGCTGCGTCCGGCGGGCGTGCGCGTCATCGGCCTCGTCGCCGCGGCCGAGAACATGCCCGGCGGCAAGGCGCTGAAGCCGGGTGACGTGCTCACCGCCTCGAACGGCATGACGATCGAGGTCAACAACACCGACGCCGAGGGCCGGCTCGTCCTGTCCGACGCGCTGTCGTACGCCCATCGCTTCAAGCCCGACGCGGTGATCGACCTGGCGACGCTGACCGGCGCCGTGGTGATCGCGCTCGGCTCGCAGTGCGCGGGGATCATGGGCAACGACCAGGTCCTGGTCGACGACGTGATCGAGTCGGGCAAGCGCACCGGCGAGCGACTGTGGCAACTGCCGACCTGGCCCGAGTACAACGAGCTCCTGCGCAGCGACATCGCCGACATGAAGAACTCGGCCGGCCGCGAGGGCGGGACGATCGCGGGCGCGATGTTCCTCGCCCAGTTCGCGCAGGGCTATCCCTGGGTCCATCTCGACATCGCCGGCGTGGCGTGGAACGACCGCGACAAGCCCTATGGCCCGAAGGGCGCCGTGGGTTTTGGCGTGCGCCTGCTGGTGGACTACGTCGAGCGGGCGGCGGCGAAGAAGTAGGGCCCGCGTCGAAAGGGCGAAACGGCGGCGGCGGCTCCACCCGGAGCGCCGCCGCCGTCTCCATTTCGCGTCCGGGCGAAGTCCGTTGCCTACGGCGTGAGATCCGTCGAGCGATTGCCGACGAATTGATTCGAGCCGTTGCGATCCTCGTAGGCAACATCGGTGAAGCGGATGACATTGGCCACGAAGCGATTGTTCGTCGATTCGTCGCTGGCCTGGATTCCCTTGGGGAAGCCGTCGATCGTGTTCTGCTGCACCTGGTCGCGCTGCGGCCCGACGGCGCCCTCCCCCGCGGCGGGGTTGTAGCAGATTCCGAGCAGGCCGTTGAATCCCGCTGTCGCCGCATTCTGCTGGATGCGGTTCTCGTAGCTCTGCGCCCCGCGGACGAAAATGCCCAGGTTGACGCGCTCCAGTCGATTGCCGCGGATCGTGTTCATCGCGGAGTTGACGAGCAGCACACCGATCTGCGGCGCGATCGCCGGCGGATCGGCGAACTCGTCCGCGCCCTCGACCGCCACGTTGGAGACACTCGACCGGCGCGTGCCGATCAGGGCGATCCCGATCCCGAACGTGCGCACGTACCCGCCCTCGACGCTCACGTTGGTGGCGCCCTCGAGGACGATGCCGCGGCCCTGCTTGTTGCCCGGGCCGGTGATCGTCCGGCCGCCCAGCGAGAGCCGGACGTTGCTCGCCCGGATGACGATGGCATCGCCTGCGGGATCGGTGACGGTGAAGTCCGAGGTCACCTCGTAGTCACCTGGTTCGCTGATCACGGTCGGCCCGGTGATTGGGGTGACGGTCGCTGCGGGTTCGGCAGGAGCAGCTGCGAACAGCGTGAGCACGAGGCCGGCAAACAGGCTTGCCGGCGCGGCGATGGACGAGCGTGCGGTGACGGCGTGCGAGCGGAGCATGGGAAGTCCCCTTCCAATTGGAAGTGCGAAAGCGATGAGCTGGACGGGGCCCGCCGGGAAGCGACGGGCACGAAGCGCGGCCGCATATCGGAGTACGAAATCGCACGAGGGCTTGTGACTTCAGGGGACGAAGCGGCTCCCGGCGCGATCGCGCAGCATGCCTAGTTTCATGGCTTCCTCGGGGCGGATCGGGCTGTCGACGGGCGGTCGGTAGTCATCGAAGAGCTGCAGCCGCCGTCCGGCGACGACCCGCCCGCCCTGGTTGCCGTCGCGCGAGCGGATTGTCGTCATGCCGTCCTCCACGCAGACGCATGTGCCGGCGGAGTCGCGGATCACGGCAAACGTCGTGCCGACGACGTGGACGCTCGCGTCGTCGCTCTCGATGGTCAACGTCCGTCCGCTGAAGCCCGGGCCGGTCACGATGCGCACCTCGCCGCGGGCGATGTGGCCGCGCAGCGCCGTCGCCGATTCGTCACCCGCACCGCCTGTGCCTCCCGGAAGGGTGCAGCGCGAACCGGGAACGAGTTCGATTGCGAGGACGTCATCCCAGACGAGTTCGAGCGGCAGCGTTCCACGCAGTTGGACGTCCTGCCCGGCAAGGATTCGCCTACGTCCGGCACGGACGTCCGCCACCGCGACCTCGAGCCCATCGACGAGCAGCGATCCATCATCCGTCCGTTCGCCCGGTGCCGCATCGTAGGCGAGCGGTGACGCAGTCTGGGTCACCCCGGGCTCGTGCCGGCGATCATCGAGGCGCAGCAGGGCGACGATCGCGATGCCCGCGGCCAGCGCGCCGGCGAGCGCGAGAATCGAGCGTCGGCGCGAGAAACGGGGCCGCAGCATAGCACTCCGGGAGCGCCCGGACGGAGGCGGTGCCGCCGGCGCGGTGGGAGCGACCCTCGATCCCGCGAATTGATCGCGCAGCCGCTCCCGAAACTCCGGATCGGACGGCGGAGGCGCGAGCGATCGCGCCATCGCCTCGACCCGCTGTTCACGGGGCGTCGGGGGAGCGTCCGCTGGTTGGCGATCATCGGGGCGCACCGAATCGTCGCTCATCGGTCGAGGTCCTCGAGCATGTCCGCCAGCACCGTCAGGGCCCGCGAATAGCGTTTGCGCGTCGCGGCGTGGCTGGCGCCGATCACCTCGGCGATCCGATCGTGTCCCCAGCCAAGAAAGGTGTGCAGGACGACGACTTCGCGCAGCGATTCAGGCAGCCGTGCGACCGCAGCCTGCACCCGCGTGTCGCGCTCCTGGCGCATCAGTGTGTCCTCCGGCGATGGTGCGCTCCCCCGCAGTTGGTTGCGGAGCAGCGGGTCGGCATCAAGCGACGTGCTCGCGCGTGCCAGGCGATCGCGCGCCGAGCGGCGCTGATCGTAGAGCGCGTTGCGCGTGATCCTCACCAGCCACGGCGCCGGATCGCGGGTCGGATCGAGGCTGTGGGCCGCCAGTTGCACCTTGTAGAACACGTCCTGCGTGAGGTCCTCGGCGGCCGTGCGATCTCCGGTCAGGCGGTACGCGACGCCGTGCACGAGATCGAAATAGCAGTCGAAGAACGAGGACAGCGCTGCCCGATCGCGCTGCCGCACTCCCTCGAGGACAGCCGGGG
This sequence comes from Candidatus Eiseniibacteriota bacterium, assembly GCA_031413115.1. Classification (GTDB taxonomy): domain Bacteria; phylum Eisenbacteria; class RBG-16-71-46; order RBG-16-71-46; family DASYSL01; genus JANPEF01. Next base: position 18,959 of record JANOEH010000205.1, read on the forward strand.
GCGGGGGCTCGATCCGGCCCACCGAGGGGCCGCCCGAAGGTACGATTCCCGTGATCGGTTGTGCCATCGGGCGTGGGATCCCCTCGACGAAGTCACGGCACTGGCCGCCGTTCGTATCGCATCGTGGAGCGCCGCGTCCGCGGGAACGGGGCACGATCTCGCGAGGGCGGGTCGAGTTGCCCGGGGGCTCGCAGGGGGAATCGCATTGCCGGGACCTGAATGCGACCTGCAGACCTTTCCTGTGGCGCGGTGTCTCCGTTCCCACCTACGAACGGACCGGCAAGGTGTGATTCAAAATCGACGGCAGGGACCCGGATCCCTGCAGGTCAGTCCTTCATCGCCCCCGCCTTCTTCTTCGTCGCCGGCTTCGTCGCCGCGCCTGCCGGCACCGCCCGCTCGACGCGCAGCTCCTGCCCAGGCGCCTCCATCTTCCACATGCGGCCGTCGGCGTCGACCCACGCGACGATTTGCGTCAGCTTGTCCGTGATGTCGACGCGCGTCGTGGTGACGACATGGCCCTCGTTGCCCAGGCGCTCGATTGGCCCGCGGGTGAGGGTGAGCTCGACGACCTGCTGCGCCGAAGGGATGAGCACCGGTTGGCGGCGCTTTGCCTGCTTGGTCGCCAGGAAGTCGCCGGCCAGCGTCTGCACCTGCGCGTAGATGCCCGGCTCGAGCAGGTAGATGCGCCCGGGCGGCAGGCCGATCACCTCGCCGCGGCCGAGTACGCCCGTGATCTCGCGATAGATCACGGCCGTCGTGTCGCTGAACATGACGTTGATCGCGCTGCCCTTGCCGCGCGTCGTGTCACGCGGGATGTCCATCACCTGGAAGAGCAGCGGATACGAGTCGAGCGCGCGACGCAGGAACGTCGTCCGCTTCTCGAGCGGCAGCTTGCTGTCCGGGCGGGCGCCGGGCAGGCGCAGCGTCGAGCCCATGATCAGGGTGTCGCTCGCCTGGAAGACGCGGTACTCCTCGGTGCCGAGCAGCAGGTCGCCCTGCCAGATCTCGAACGACGACGAGTCGCGTGCGATCCAGCCGGGTGCCTGCGCCCGCGCCGGGCCGACGATCGCCGGGCCGAACGAGAACACCAGGCCAAGGGCCAGCGCGAAAGCCGGGACGAGGGCCGCCGCGCGGGCGGCCCGAAGGTGTGCGGTCACGAGTCTCTCCTGGCGGGGAGTCGGGGCCGGATGTCGCGTGCTCGCCGCGACGCTCCGTGGCATGCTTCGGGACGAAGGGCCCCGTGGCGGGACCCGGATCGACAAGGAGTCTACCAGAGATGACGTTCATTCGAAGCGTCACGGTGAGCCTCGTGGCCGGCGCAGTCCTGTCCGCGCTCGCCGGGTGCGTGCCGGCGCCGGATCCCGTTGCGGCCCCGCCCGGCACGGCGGCCCCCAGGGCCGGCTACGTGCAGTCGGTGCAGGCCAACGAAGTCGACCTGTGGCGCGCCTCCAACAACCGCGGCCTCACCCTCGACCTGCGCATGCCCGAGGAGTGGAACGACCCGCTCGGGCACCTCGACGGCGCGGTGCAGATTCCGTACTCCGAACTCGAGTCGCGCCTCGGCGAGATCAGCTCTTTCCGCGACCGCCCGGTGCTTGTCTATTGCAAGGACGGTCCGCGGGCGCAGGCGGCGGCGCAGTCGCTGTCGCGCCAGGGCTATCGCGACGTGGCGTGGCTCGACGGCGGGATCCAGGCCTACCGCGCCTGGCTGGAGGCTCGATGAGCGCGCGCGACGACGCCGGCTACGTGCACGGCACCGCGGCCTCCGAACAGGATCGCCTGGCGCGGCTCAACACGGTGCTCAACGCGCGCTCGCTCGACGCGCTGGCGCTCGCCGGCGGAGAG
>JANOEH010000206.1:0-3157 GCA_031413115.1 Candidatus Eiseniibacteriota bacterium
CGGCCAGCGCGGGGGCGCGCTTGTCGGCGACGACGCCGAACGCGAACGCCTCGTCGAGGAAGCGCCCCGCCTCCTCGAGGATGCGCGGCGCGTGACCGGGCGCGGCGAGGGCGGCGTAGGCGTCGGCGGTCAGCGGCAGGCCGAGTTGGCGCAGCAGGGCCAGGCGCTCGGCGCCGGGCGCGCCGCGATCGAGCGCGGAGCTCGCCGCCTCGACGAACGCGGCGTAGCGGCCCTGCACGTCGGTCCACACACGCGCCTCGCGGCGCAACACCGGCGGCACGGCACGCGCGACCTGGTCGCGCTCACGCGCGAGCTGCGCCTCGTCCTTCCGGATGCGGAAGTCGAACGGCGCGGTGATCCGCTCGCGCGCCACCTCGCCGACCTGGTAGCCGGCCCCCTGCGTCCGGGGCTGCGGGAACGCCACCACACCCGCCGCCACGACGATCAACGCCAATGCGACGCGACGCACGAGCCGCCCCCACGGGCGGCCCGGTCGTTCGCGATCCGGGAGGGCGGGTCGGCGTGGACTCACACTGCGCTGCCGTCGTCCGTGCCCGCGTGCGTCTTGTGGAAGACGTCGAACGCGTGAAGGATGTCACGCACCAGCCGGTGGCGCACGACGTCGCTCTTCTCGAAGTACACGAACTTGATGTCGTCGATGCCCGCGAGGATCTCCTGGATCTGGACGAGGCCCGAGGTGGCCGGGTTCGCCAGGTCGATCTGCGTCACGTCGCCGGTGATCGCCGCGCGCGCGCCGATGCCCAGGCGCGTGAGAAACATCTTCATCTGCCGCACGGTCGTGTTCTGCGCCTCGTCGAGGATGACGAACGCATTCGTGAGCGTGCGCCCGCGCATGAACGCCAGCGGCGCGATCTCGATCACGCCCAGCTCGAGGAAGCGACGAATCTTCTCGAACGGCATCAAATCCTGGAGGGCGTCGTACAGCGGGCGCAGGTACGGATCGACCTTCTCCTGCATGTCGCCCGGCAGGAAGCCGAGGCTCTCGCCCGCCTCCACCGCGGGACGCACGAGCACGATGCGCTCGACCTTCTTCTGCCGCAGCGCATGGACGGCGGCGGCCACGGCCAGGTAGGTCTTCCCGGTGCCGGCAGGTCCGATGGCGAACACGACGTCGTAGGTCTCGAGCGCCTTGAGGTAGCGCGCCTGGTTCGGCGACCGCGCACGCAGTGTCTTGCGCTCGAAGACGTAGGTCGGACCCTCGCCCTCGGGCAACTCGCGTTCGCCGGCCTCGGTCAGCCGCTCGACGCCCACGCCATCCCCGTGCGGGCCGCCGTTGCCGAACCCGCCGTTGTCGCCCAGCGCCCGCGAGACGTCATGCTCCTCCACCAGGCGCCCGCGCTCGGCCAGGCCCACGATTTCCTTCAACACGCGCGTCGCGTCCTCGACCGGCGCCTCGTCCCCGGCGACCGACAGCGTCGAGTCGCGCATGGTGATGCGCACCGGCATATGCCGCTCGATGAACCGCAGGTTCTGATCGTTCTGCCCCAGGACGTGCAGCGGGTCGACGTGCTCGATCCCGATCTTCCGTACGAAAATCCTGCCCATGATCTCCCTTCGGCCTCAGGCCCGCGTCGGGCGGTGGCCGGAAAGACGAGACGGCTCCGACAGGCCCGCGCAAAGCGAGGCCCGGGAGCCGATCCCGGCGGGTCGATTCACCCGATGCGTGATGTGAGCTGAAGGGACCATTCCTGCGGCCGAACGCTAGCACCGGGGGGGCCGGGGGTCAACGGAGCGGCTGGCAGAGGCACGAACTGGTGATCCGGGTGTCGGCCTTGGCCCAGGCCTTCTTGAAGCGCGCCTCGATGCCCCGCACCTCGTCGTCCGTCTTCCCCTGCTCACGCAGGCTCCGGGCGAGCCCGTAGAGCGCCCAACCGTCGTTCGGCAGTCGGGCGAGATCCTCGCGGTACACCTGCTCGGCCTCGGCGTAGCGCCCGGCATTGAAGAGGGCCGCGCCCAGGGTGTGCCGGACCGGGATCAGCCAACCGGGTGGCTCGTCGTAGCGGAGCCGGTCCTCCGTCGCGCCGCCTCCTGCAGGCTCGCGATCCCCTCCTCCACGCGTCCCTCGCGCACGAGGATCTCGCCCTCGACCATCGGCGTGACGACGCCAATCACGTCGACTGAAAGATTGTTTCCGGCCGCGAACCAGTCCGCCGGCACGCGCTTCGACGCCTCGAGAAATGCGGCTTGTTCGCGTCGTGCGGCCACGGTGTCGCCGAGCGCCGCATGGGCGACACTGCGCGCGGCCTTGCGGAACGCGTGGGAGAACGGCCGGTTCTCCGGCAGGTCGGGCTCGGCGACGAGTTCATCCCACAGGCCGAAGCGCAGCATCACCTCGTCCGGCATGGCGAGAAACGCCTCGGCGGCGAACCCGAACTCTTCGAGGAACTCGCGTGTCAACTCGGTGACCATCGCGCGGATGTGCTTCAGGGCGAGCTCGCGTTGCCCCGTCATCATCGCGGCATAGGCAAGCATGTGCCGGTCGTGCGCCACGTACACGGGCAGGAATCCGCGCGGCTCGCCGAAAGTCGCGCGGTAGCGCGCGTCGGCCGCGACGGCGGCCTCGTTCGCGGCGATCGCCTCCTGCCAGCGACCGGTCCGGATGTCGATGTGCGACGCCATGTGGACGTTGTGGGCGAGACCGGGCTGGAGCTTGCGCAGCCGATTCGCCGCCTCGAGGGCGCGTTCGGGGTGCGGCGAGGCCTCGACCGCGTGGATGTAGAGGTGGTTCGCGAAGGGGTGCTTCTTCTCGAGCGCGAGCACGGCATCCAGCGTCGCGAGAACCTCCTCCGTCCCCGGCTGCGGCTGGCCGGCGAGGGTCCACTGGTCCCAGGGCCGCAGGTCCATCAGCGCCTCGGCGAAGAACGCCCCGACGTCGGGATCCCTCGGGTGGGCCTTCCAGGCGGCGCGCATCGCATCGGCGTAGGCGCTGTCGAGCGGGGCGCGACTCTCGATCGGCCGATCGGCATATCGCCTCGCGACCGCCTCGATCAGGGCACGCTCGACCGGGGACGCGTTCGCCGCGTGGGCGCGCGCGAGGCCGACCTCCTTCCAGGCTGCCTCGGCCGCCTCGGGGGTGACCACCGGATAATTGATGTGCGGCCCGCACGCCATCGCCACGCCCCAGTGGGCCATCGCG
>JANOEH010000207.1:0-21834 GCA_031413115.1 Candidatus Eiseniibacteriota bacterium
GGGAGCCGAAAACATCGCCGTGCAACCGAAACAATTCACCATCCACAACCTTCGCGTGGAAGATGTCGTCGCCTTGCTGAAAACGCCCGATGGCAGCCATAAATGCGCCGCGCCAACCAGGCGCTGCTGGTGGCCAAGCGCCCGCCGACGAAGCGGGGGGTGTTCTGGAAGGGTGAGTAGGCGTTACGCCTGCGATGCCCCGGCGGCAATGCCCGGCGGACCCGCCTTCTTCTTCCCCGGCTTCGGGTCCGGCGTCGCGCCCGCCACCTCCCCCGCCGCCCTCGCCCCGAACACGAACGCCCCACCCTCGTAATCCACCTCGATCGTCGAGCCCGCGGGGAATGCGCCCTCGAGCAGCTTGAGCGCCAGTGGGTTCTGCAGGTGGCGCTGGATGGCGCGCTTCAAGGGGCGCGCGCCGAACGCCGGGTCGTGGCCGTCGCGGGCCAGCGCCTCGACGGCGCGGTCGGTGGCGACCAGGCCGTGCCCGCGCGCTTCGAGCAACTTCGCCACGCGCAGCAGCTGCACGCGCACGATCCTGGTCAGTTCCGCCAGGTCGAGGCCGAGGAAGATCACGGTCTCGTCGATGCGATTGAGCAGCTCGGGACGGAAGTGCGAGCGCAGCGCCGCGTTCACCGCCTTGACCATCGCGTCGCGATCGTCGGCCAGTTCGCGGATCGCGTCCGAGCCCAGGTTCGAGGTCAGGATCACGAGCGCGTTGCGGAAGTCGACCGTGCGGCCCTGGCCGTCGGTCAGGCGTCCGTCGTCGAGCAACTGCAGGAGCACGCTCAACACGTCGGCGTGCGCCTTCTCGACCTCGTCGAACAGGATCACGGCGTACGGGCGACGGCGCACGGCCTCGGTCAGCGCCCCGCCCTCGTCGTAGCCGACGTAACCCGGGGGCGCGCCGATCAGGCGCGACACGCTGTGCTTTTCCATGTACTCGGACATGTCGATGCGGACCATGGCCTTCTCGTCGTCGAACATGAACTCGGCGAGCGCGCGGGCGAGCTCGGTCTTCCCCACGCCGGTGGGCCCCAGGAAGAGGAACGATCCCAGCGGGCGGTTCGGATCCTGCAGCCCCGCGCGGGCGCGGCGCACGGCCTCGGAGACCAGGCGCACCGCGTCGTCCTGCCCGATCACGCGCGCGTGCAGGCGCTCCTCCATGTGGACGAGCTTCTGCACTTCGCCTTCGAGCAGGCGCGACACCGGGATGCCGGTCCACTTGCCCACGACTTCGGCGATGTCCTCCTCGTCGACCTCCTCCTTGACGAGGCGCACGCCGCCCGCGTGCGTCTCCGTCAGCCTCGCGCGCGCGGCGGCGAGCTGCTTCTCGATCTCGGGGCGCGTGCCGTAACGCAGCTCGGCCACCTTCGCCAGGTCGCCGCGGCGCTCGGCCTGCTGCTCCTCGACCAGCGCCTCCTCCATCTTCTCCTTGAGGGCGCGGATTTCCATGACGACCGCGCGCTCGCGTTCCCACTGGGCGCGCAGCTTCTCGCGCTCCATCTGCAGGCCGGCGAGCTCGTCGACGAGGCGGCGCAGCCGCTCGCCGCTGGCGACGTCGGTCTCGCGCTTCAAGGCCTCGCGCTCGACCTCGAGCCGGCGCACGCGGCGTTCCAGCTCGTCGAGCTCGGTGGGCAGCGAGTCCATCTCCATGCGCAGCTTCGACGCGGCCTCGTCGATCAGATCGATCGCCTTGTCGGGCAGCTGGCGGTCGGCAATGTACCGCGCCGACAGCGTGGCCGCAGCGACCAGCGCCTCGTCCTTGATGCGGATGCCGTGGTGCACCTCGTAGCGCTCGCGCAGCCCGCGCAGGATCGAGATCGTGTCGGTCACCGAGGGCTCGCCGACGAAGATCGGCTGGAAGCGGCGCTCGAGGGCGGCATCCTTCTCGATGTGCTTGCGATACTCCGCCAGCGTCGTCGCACCCACGCAATGCAGCTCGCCGCGGGCGAGCGCGGGCTTGAGCAGGTTGGAGGCGTCCATCGACCCCTCGGCCGCACCGGCGCCGACGAGCGTGTGCAGCTCGTCGATGAACAGGATGACCTTGCCCTCGGCCGACTCCACTTCCTTGAGCACCGCCTTCAGGCGATCTTCGAACTCGCCGCGGAACTTGGCACCCGCGATCAGCGAGCCCAGGTCGAGCGTGATGACGCGCTTGTCCTTGAGGCCCTCGGGCACGTCGCCCGAAACGATCCGGCGCGCCAGGCCCTCAGCGATCGCGGTCTTGCCCACGCCGGGCTCGCCGATCAGGACCGGGTTGTTCTTGGTGCGCCGCGACAGCACCTGGATGACGCGGCGGATCTCCTCGTCGCGGCCGATCACCGGGTCGAGCTTGCCCTGGCGCGCGAGCGCGGTCAGGTCGCGGCCGTAGCGCGCGAGCGCCTGGTACTTGTCCTCGGGATTGGGATCGGAGACGCGCTGCCCGCCGCGCACGTCCTTGAGCGCGGCCAGGAGCCCGTCGCGCGTGACGCCGCGCGAGGTCAGCAGGCGGCCGGTCTCGCCGGCGGCGGTGAGCGCGAGCAGCACGTGCTCGACCGAGAGATAGTCGTCCTTGAGGCGCTCGCGCTCGGTGTCGGCGGACTCGAGCGCGCGCGTGAGATCGTTGCCCAGGTGCAGGTCGGCCGAGCCCGAGACGCGCGGGCGGCGCGCGAGGGCGGACTCCGCCTCGGTGGCGAGCGCGTCGGGGTCGGCGCCCAGCTTCGCGAGCAGCGCGCGGGCGACGCCGGCCTCGTCGTCGAGCAGCGCGGCGAGCAGGTGCTCGGGCTCGAGCGTGGAATGGCTGCGCTCGCGGGCGATCCGCTGCGCGCGCTCGATCGCTTCCTGGACCTTGACGGTGAACGACTCGGGACGGAGGGACATGAGGGCTCCTTTCGGATCTCCCACCCAAGGGGGCGGGTCGCGTGGATTTCAGGAAGGCGGGAACGGCCGTGGCGCATGGCTTGCCGAACGACCCCTCCGTCATTACAGTAGATGCGACTCCCCCGCCGTCCGATGCAAGGCCAATCGCTTCCTCGACCCCGGATCCCCGCATGATCCTCGCCCCGTTGTCTGCCCTCGCCCTGGCTGCCGGGCTGATTCCCGCCGCCACCGGCACCGCCGTGCCCTACGACACGGCCCAGGCGACGGTGTCCGCCGGTCGGGTCGCGGGGGTGGTGTCAAACGTGGGATCGTTCGGCTTCGATCTCACGACGGGGCTGGCGGCCTGGAGCGAGGGCTTCGAGTATCCGCGCGGCTCGGGGACGCGCCCGTTCTTCCCCATCGGGCTGTGGGTTACCGGCCAGGTCGGCGGCGTCGAGCGCGCCGCGATCTGCGAGTACGTCTCGGAGTTCCGCCCCGGGCCGGTCCTGCCCGGCGGCGCGTTCGCACCCGACGATCCCGCGTACACCGTGTACCGCGCCGCACGCAAGGACACGACCGGCTGGGCCGCGTGGGTCGCCCGCGGCGGCCCGCTCGGCGCGCCGCTCGACTCCGCGGGCGACGCGCCGCTCGTGCGCGGCAACGTCTCGACGTGGGCGGTCTACAACGACGCCGACCCGAGCCGGCATGTGCCGCACTCCGGCCTCGAACCGCTCGGACTCGAAGTGCGACAGACGACGTGGGCGTTCGACGAGGCCGGACCGCGCGGCGGGGCGATCCTGTTCCGCTGGGAGATTCTCGAGCGCGGCACGGCGACGCTCGACAGCGCGTACGTGGGGCTGTGGGCCGATCCTGACGTCGGGGGGCGCGCCGACTTCGTGGCGACCGATTCCGCGAACGGGCTGGCGTACAACTACGATCTCCCGGGCACGGACGCGGTGTATGGCACGGCGCAACCCGCGTTCGGCCTGCGGATGACCCGCGGCCCGCGCGTGCCGCCGGGCGGAACGGACCTCGGCGTGACGTCGATCGCGACCTACGTCAACGGGGTCGACCCGGCGACGCCCCAGGAGTGCGCTCGCCTCCTCCGCGGCCTGCGCGTCAATGGAACACCGTACGTCGACCCGGCCACGGGGGCGCCGACGCGCTTTCCGTTCAGCGACGATCCGCGCACCGGCGTCGGCTGGCTCGACGCGAATCCAGCCGACAAGAAGTTCGTGCTCGGCTCGGGACCGTTCACGTTCGCCCCGGGCGACACGCAGGTGATCGACGCGCTGCTCATCGTGGGACAGGGCGCGGATCGCATCGCCTCGATCGACAGCCTGTACGGCACGGCGCTCGCCGACTACGATGCCCCTGCGGTCGACCCACCGCCGCCACCGGGCCCCGCCCCGCGGGGTCTCGAGGCGGCGCCGAGCCCGGCCCGTGGCCCGGTCGCGCTGCGCTTCGCCAGCCGAGCCGGCGTTTCGTGGCGACTCGATGCGTACGACGTGCGTGGGCGCGCCGTCACGGCGGTGGCCGCCGGCGAAGGAACCGGCGCCACGGTCGTTGCAACCTGGAGTCGTCCCCCGTCGCTGGCGAGCGGCGTCTACTGGATCCTGCTGCGGCAGGGAGAGGAACGCATGGCGCGTCCGGTCGTCCTTGTTCAGTAATGGATGCTCGGCGCGCTCGCGCGCCGGGGCGGTTCTTCCTGCGTTCGCACTCGCCAGTGCCTTGACGCTCGCCTCCGGCGTCCACGTCCCATCCGCCACCGCCCAGGCCATCCGCTACCAGGCGAAGATCACGAATGCAAACCGGCTCGGCCTCACGCTCACCAACTATGGGTTCCTCGGGAACAATTTCCTGTCGCGCACGCCGTCGTTCGAGTACCCGCTCGGCGAAGGACTCGAGCACATGTCCCGCGCGGGGCTGTGGGTGGGCGGGCTGGCCGTGACCGACACCGGCCTCGCGCTGCGCGTCTCGCATGCAGCGGTCGACAACTCGCAGGGCTCGAACCAGGTCTCCGAGACCGAGTACACGCCGCTGCCGGCGGCGATCGTCGAGCGCTCGCGGCTGGTCACCTCGAAGAACTACTCGCCCGACGCGATCAGCGACCAGGACTTCATCGCCTCGTTCACCGACCGCCCGGCGCGGCCAGGCTCGGGGTTCTCGAGCGAGGATCACCAGCCGCTCGGCATCGAGGTCTCGCTGTCGACCTACGCGTTCGGCCTCGACGCCGCCGCGGACTTCGTCGTGCTGCACTACGTGATCCGCAACGACGGCCCCCCCCTGCGCGACGTCTACGTCGGGCTGTACACCCAGCTGGTCAGCGGCGACAAGAGCGCGTACCCCGGCTGGCCGCCCGCGGGTTCGTCGCCGGAAGGGTCGTGGTACTACAAGAAGTACATGAACTGGGTCGACTCGCTGTCGATGGTGAACGAGCACTTCTGCAGGAACGTGGTGCTGCAGCCGAACGGACAGCCCGACGCGGCGACCTGCGACTCCGCACACGTGCCGGCGTGGGCCGCGAGCCAGTACCTGGGCTTCCGCGCCGGGCCCACGCTCGTGCCCGACCCGTCGACCGTGACCACGCGCACGCGCTTCTGGAACTACCTGCCCGGCGACACGACGCGCGACCAGGACAGTGAGCGCTACGTCGAGATGAGCCGCCCCGGCGTCGACGACCCGCGCCCCTTCTGGGCCGGCGCGGGGCCGAACATCTCGCCGATCGAGATGATCGCGGTCGGCCCGTTTCCCGAGATCCCGCCCGACTCGACGATCGAGGTCGACTTCGCGTTCGTCGGCGGCCGCCAGCTGCCCCAGTTGCTCGCCCACGGTGCGTTCGCGCGCTACGCGTTCGAGCAGCAGTACCGCCTGCCGTCGCCGCCGCCCTCGCCGCGCCTGCACGTGCGGGCGAAGGACGGCGCGCTCGAACTGCTGTGGGATGACGTCTCGGAGCGCACGCCCGACGACACGAGTCCCGCGCCGGGCGGCCTCGACTTCGAGGGTTACCGCGTGTACATCGGGCGCGAACGCAACGACCTTTCGCTCGTCGCCCAGTTCGACGTCGACGACTCGACGGGCTTCAACACCGGCTTCGACGCGATCCGCCTCGCCGAGCCCCAGATCGTCGACGGCGACACGCTGCGCTACGCCTATCGCATTCCGGGCCTGCGCGACGGCATCACCTACACGGTCGCGGTCACCGCATTCGACCTGGGCGACGTGCAGGTTGGACCGCTCGAGTCGGGCCTGAACGAGAACAAGCAGATCGCGGTGCCCAACCCGGCGCCGGGCGAACGCAGCGGCGTGACGGTCTACCCGAATCCCTACAAGGTGGAAGCCGCGTGGGACGCCGGCCAGCTGGTGCGCGACCACTACCTGTGGTTTGCCAACCTGCCGCCCCGCGCGCGGCTGCGCATCTACACACTCGCGGGCGACCTGGTGCTCGACGTCGACTTCGACGGTGCGACCTACGACGGCTCGACTGCGCGCGGGCTCTTCGACCCCGGCGTCGACATCGACACACCGCCGCCCACGCTCTCGGGCGCATCGTACGCGTGGGACATGATCACCCGCCAGGGGCAGGCCGCCGCGTCGGGGCTCTACCTGTTCGCGGTCGAGGATCTGGCCAGCGGAAAGCTGGAGCGGGGCAAGTTCCTGATCGTGAAGTCGGACCGCGAGGGATTTCGCTGAGCGAAGCTCAGCGGGTGTGGACGAGGCGCAGCGCGGCAGTCCCACCGTCCGTTCGCAGCACCGCGAAGTAGAGGCCGGGCGCCAGGTCCCCCGCCTCCACGCGCACGCGCTGAGCTCCGCCGGAGGCGCATCCATCGAACAAGAGACGGACCCGCCGACCGCGCACATCGCACAGCTCGAGCACGACGTCACCACCGTCCACGCTTGGTGCGAACTCGAGCGTCGTCCCCGCGATGAAAGGATTGGGCCCGGCGCGAAGCGCGATTCCCGCGCCGCGCGGCGGTGACGCAACCGCCACTGGAACGGAGCCCAGCCGCGCCGAGAACATCGCCCACTTCGACGATCCGTTCACGTCGGCGAGGCCGATGGCATCGAACGACACCGTCTCCTTGTTCCGGCCCGCGAGGTAGAACAGGTCGCCCCGACCGGCCCACAGGGCCGTCACCTCGGGCAGGCTGGCGGCCAGCGACGCACCCTTCACGAACTTCACCCACTGCACGGCGCCCGCGTCGGAGTACTGCACCGCGTGCGAGTGCTGCTCGCCGGGCAGTGGCACGCCGCCGATCGTCCCGAACGCCTGGCGGCGCGCCCCGGCGATCGAGTAGGCGCCGGGGTCGTGAGCGGTGATCCGCCTCGCCTCGAGCGCGTAGTTGAAGCCGGCGAACTGCGAGTACACGTTGCGCACCCATGTCATGTCGCCGACAGGCGACATCCGCGCGACCACGAAGCCCACGCCCGCCGCAACACCCTCGAACGAACCGGCGACCGCAAGTTGCCCACACAGATAGATCGCACCCAGGACATCGCAATCGTGATCGTACACGGCGTCCACGCCCGTACCCGACAGCACGCGCACCCACAGGAGCGCGCCGCCGGGCGTGAAGCGCGCGAGGAAGCCGTCGCTGGCGCCGCTCGCCGTGCGATCCGCGACCGGAGCCCCGGGATCGAAGTCGACCGTACCCGCGAACTTTCCGCTCAGCACGAGGTCGCCGCCCGGTGCGACCGAGAGCCGCGTGTCGTCGTCGAAGGCGAGCCCGGCGTAGCTCCACGTCGCGAGCGTTCCGCCGGTCGTCGCGTCGACCTGGCGGATCCACGCGCCAGCGGCCTCGCTGCCCGCGACCCAGGCGTGCCCTGCGCCGTCGACCGCCACGTCCCAGGCGGTCGCATCGGCGGCGAGGCTCACCGCCCATAGTTCGGTCCCGTCCGGCGCGTAGCACACGAGGAACGCGCCATTGCCGCCCGCGGCGATCGGGAACGCGCCGAACGCTACGGGTGCCGCGCCGTTGTACACGCCGGCCAGAACAATGTTGCCTGCGGCGTCGACCGCGACGCCATGCGCGACGTCGAGGCTCGTCGTCGCCGCGCTTCCGCCAGCGCGCGCCCACAGCATCGTCCCGCTCGGGCTGCGCTTGACGAGAACCGCGTCCTGGCCGCTCCCGCCGGCGGCGAGCAGGAGCCCCGTCGAGAGTGCGAGGCTGTCGCGGAACGCGCCCGCACCGTAGGCGTTCGCCCCGGAGTCGACGTCGAGCGCGAGCGCGAAGTCGTCACCGCTGCCCGGGTTCACGCCCACGGCATGCAGGAACGACGGCTGCGCGGCGACCGGAGTCCCCACACAGCAAGCGGCAAGCACGAAAGGCACGACGGGTCGCAGGGACACGAGTGGGCTCCGGGGGCACGGCGGGCGGGATCGACGATCGGCGCGCGAGACTCGGAAGGCGGAAGAGACGGACCGCGCGGCCCACAATCATACCGCGTCCGCCGCGCGCCCGGCAAATTGACCGATCTCGGGCGACGTGAACTGGGCAGCTGCCCATTTCACCTATCTCAGGCTTGGTTAATTGGGCAGCTGCCCAGTGGACAGTCGTCCCACGCGAACGCCTACTTCGTGTGCGGGCGCACACGCGGTCCGGTGTCATGCTCCACGGGGGGCAGGGACCGCAGGTACTTGTGGATCGCCCGGAGGTCCTCCTCGTCCATGCGCGCGTAGGCCTGCCAGGGCATCGGCGAGCCGGGGATGACCCGTCCCGCGCGGAAGCGGGCGACGAACGCGTCCTCACTCAGGAGCGCGCTCATTCCCGTCTTCGGATCTGGCGTGAGGTTCGGCGGCGCCCACATGCGCGTCATGTCGGACTCGTCGGTGAACTCGGTGTCGCCGCTGAACGGCGCATTCGTGAACTGGCCGGTCGCCGGGTTGCGATTCGTGTGGCAGGCCTGGCAGATCGCGACCGAGGCGGCGAGGTAACGGCCGTTCTCGACCGTCGCGCCGTGAGGCGATTGCACCGGCGGGGTCTCGGACGGTCCGATCGGATTGGCCAGCGCGGTCGCCTTGACGACGTTCCCGAGCAGGCTGAACTTGTGCGCGGGAACGACGTGCGAGACGGCAGGCTGGGTGCGCAGGTACGAGATGACCGCGGTCAGGTCCTCGTCCGACAGGCCCTGCATCTCCATGAACGGCAGGAGCGCGCGTCCCTCGCGACCAACGCCGTGGCGCAGCGCACGCGCGATCTGGCCGTCGGACATCGCGCCAATTCCCGTTTCGACGTCGGGCGTGATGTTCGGCACGTAGATGTCCCCCGGCGGAATGGGGAACACGAAGCCGCCCGAGAGGGGCACGTCCTGCCCGGCGGCGTATGCCGCGTGCGCATCGGTCGCGCCGTGACACGCGGCGCACGGCGCGACCTTGCGCACCACGTAGTGGCCCCGGGCGATCACCGCCGAGTCACTCGACGCGGCGATCGCGGGCAGCGGCGCGTCGAAACGCAGGTTCTGCCGCGAAGCGACCCACGCGGACAAACCGGCGACGAGGATGACGAGGAGACCGAGTCCGACGAGGACGATCCGCTTGAGGAGTTTCATGCCGTTCCCCCGGGTTTCTGGTTCGTCGAGAGAGTTTCGGCCAGGGACTTTACCAGAGAATCGGCGCGCGATCCTGGAAGAAACCGCCGTGCGGCCCGTCGGCCGGCAGCGTCGCCAGCCACAGCACGGTGTCGGCGCCCTCGGCCGGGCTCCTCGTGGCGTCGGGGCCGCCCATGCGGGTGCGCACCCAGCCGGGATTGAGCGCGTTCACCTTCACATCGACGCCCGGGGGAATCGCAGCGGCCAGCTTGACCGTGACCGCATTGAGCGCGGCCTTGCTCACCGCGTAGGGTGCCGGCCCTCCGAGCCCGAGGCCGAACGAGCCGAAGTCCGAGGTGACGTTGACGACGCGGCCGTAACCCGCCGCGATCATCGCCGGCACGAAGGCCCGCGCGGCGAACCAGGCGCCGAGGAGGTTCGTCTCGAGCGCGGCACGGATGTCGTCGTCGCTCGCACCGAGCGCATCGCCGGGCGGCTCGATCGCCGCGTTGTTGACCAGCACGTCGACATGGACGCCGGAGGCCACGAGCGCGGCGGCACAGTCGCGCGCCGCGTGCGCGGCGGCGACATCGAACTGCGCGGAGCGCACTTCGTGGCCGTCGGCGCGCAGCGCGGCGGCCGCGGCTTCGCCGGCATCGGGATCGCGCGCCGCGAGGACGACGCCGAGGCCACGCTCGGCGAGCCCGCGCGCGATCGCGAGCCCGAGCCCGCGATTGCCGCCGGTGACCAGCGCGGTGCGCCTCGTCACGCGCCCGTCCCGGCGTGCGCGCGCACGATGGCGAGCACCTCGGCGCCATAGCGCTCGAGCTTCGCCTCGCCGACGCCACTCACGCCGCGCAGTTCGGCCGGCGAGGACGGTCGCGCGCCTGCGATCTCGGTCAGCGTGCGGTCGTTGAACACCACGTAGGCGGGCTTCCCGATCGCGCCCGCCGTCGCGAGGCGCCACGCGCGCAGCGCCTGATACAGCGCCGCGTCAGCGGCGCCATCGGCGCCACGACCGGCCTGCGGGGCGATATCGGCGAACCTCGCGGCGCCCTTGCGCCGGCGCGGGGGTTTGTCTGCCTCCGGCGAGCTCTCGCGCAACTCGACCCGCCGCCGGCCGCGCAACACGTCGTCGGCCGCGGGGGTGGTGCGCAGCCCACCGTGCCCGTCGGGGTGCAGCTCGAGCAGGCCCTGGACGACGAGCTGGCGCAGGATGCGCCGCCAGTCCTTCTCGGAGTGCCCCGCGCCCACGCCAAACGTGGGCAGGCGGTCGTGGCCGAGCGTGACCACCCGCTCGTTCGCCTTCCCGCGCAGCACGTCGACCAGGTGCGTGACCCCGAAGCGCTCGCCGGTGCGCCGCGCCGCCGATAGCGCCTTCTGCGCGTCGAGCGTGCCGTCGACGCGCGCGGGCGGCACCAGGCAATTGTCGCAGCGGCCGCAGCCACCGGGATACGCCTCGCCGAAGTAACGCAGCAGCAGCGTGCGCCGGCAGTCAGCGGTCTCGCAGTAGGCGAGCATGTCGTCGAGCTTCCGCGTCTCGACCCGCTTCCGCTCGGGCGAGCTCTCGCCCTGCTCGATGAAGTTGCGCAGCTGCACGACGTCGCCCAGCCCGTACGCCATCCACGCGTCGGCGGGTTCGCCGTCGCGGCCGGCGCGACCGGTCTCCTGGAAATAGCCCTCGAGGCTCTTGGGCAGGTCGAGGTGCGCGACGAAACGCACGTCGGGCTTGTCGATCCCCATGCCGAACGCGATGGTCGCCGTCATCACCAGACCGTCCTCGCGCAGGAAGCGATCCTGGTGGCGGCGGCGCGTCGCCGCATCGAGCCCGGCGTGGTACGGCAGGCTCGGAATGCCCTGGGCCGAGAGCCAATCGGCGGTCTCGTCGTCCTTGCGCCGCGACAGCCCGTAGACGATTCCGCTCTTGCCCGCGTGGGCGCGGAGGAACTGAATCAGCTGTCCGCGCGCGTCGTCCTTCTCCACCACGCGATAGGTCAGATTCGGGCGGTCGAAGCCGGCGACGAACGTGCGTCCGCGCGAGAGCCCCAGGCGCAGCAGGATCTCGTCGCGCGTGCGCGGCGTCGCGGTCGCGGTCAGCGCGATGCGCGGCACGCCGGGCCAGCGCTCGCCCAGCACGGAAAGTCCCAGGTAGTCGGGGCGGAAGTCGTGGCCCCACGATGACACGCAGTGCGCCTCGTCGATCGCGAACAGCGCGACACCGGGACCGGCCGCGATCGCATCGATGAACGCCAGGCCGCGCGGCGTGTTCAGGCGCTCGGGTGCCAGATAGACCAGATCGAGTTCCCCGGCCCGCGCCGCGCGCTCGACCGCCGCCGCGCTCGCGGCATCCAGCGACGAGTTGACGAACGCGGCGCGCACGCCGAGCTCGGTCAGCGCATCGACCTGGTCCTGCATCAGGGCGATGAGGGGGGACACGACGATGCCGACGCCGCGACGAGCGAGCGCCGGCACCTGGTAGCACACCGACTTGCCGCCGCCGGTCGGCATGAGCACGAGCGCGTCGCCGCCGCCGGTGACATGGCGCACGACGTCCGCCTGGGGGCCGCGAAACGCAGCGAACCCGAAGACGGTGCGCAGGATCTCCTGCGGATCGTGGGGTGGCCCTGCCGTGCGCGCGCTCAACCCCGCCGGCCTACGGAATCCGGACGACCTTGCGGTCGACGTGACGGCCGGCCAGCGAGGCGCGCGCCAGGTAGACGCCCGGGGGCACCGGCCGGCCCGCGTCGTCGGCGCCGTCCCATCCGACGGAGAGCGGGCCCGGTGCCGCGGGCCGATCGAGCAGCGTGCGCACGCGGCGCCCGGCGACCGAATAGAGTTCGAGCCTCACGCGACTGCCCGCCGCAGCGTCCGCCGGAACGGCCAGCGCGAACGCGGTCGTGCGCCCGCCCGCGGCCGGGTTCGGCACCGGCGCCGCGAACGAGAGGCCCGCGACCGGCAGGGCCGGCGCGTCGACGGTGAGGTTTGCCGTTCCGCCTGCGGCGGTGTAACGGGCGCTGAACTCCTGCATGTAGAGGTTGGCGACCCGCTGGCTGTGGAACACGACCGTGTTCTCGTCGTTCACCGTGTTCGCCGCGTTCGACCAGTTGTGCGAACCGCTGAGCAGGATGGGATCCGACGCCGAGTACCCCTCGTCGACGATCAGGTACTTGTGGTGGTGCAGCCCCGACTCGGCGTCGATCCACACGTCGGCGGCCGGCGCCCACGGCGAAGCGCCGCCCGTGCCCTTCATCTCGGGGTACTCGCTGCCGGAGCCACCGGAGTTGCCGGACTCGTGCACGCCGCGCACGTAGAAGCCCGGGATCGACTCGTACCTGGCGCGCATCGCATCGGCGATCGGGTCCGAGGTGAAGGCGAGGATCGAATAGGCGACGCCGTAGTCGGCGGTTCCCGACACGTAGCCTGCGATCTTCCCGTCGGTGCCGTCCGAGGGCGAGAACCACACCTCGATCGGGATCCCGTTGACGTTGAAATAGTGCGCGGTGTTGTCGGTCTTGGCGCTGCCCATGCGCGCGTTCGCCGCGTTCGGTGCGTCGGTGTCCGAGCCCCACTGCTCGTTGAACTCGACGAGGAAGGTCTGGGCCATCCCGAAGTCCTGGATCTCGAAGGCGTTGTTCGGATCGGTCAGGAGCTGGTCGGTGCTGCAGTTGGTCGAGCCGCTCCAGATCCAGTCGTTGTCGGTCGCCGCGTCCCGCCCGTCGCACACCACGAACTTGTTGTGGTGGATGCCGCTGGCGTGGTTGCCACCGTAAGTGCTGGTGATCACCGGCACGCCGAGATTGCGCAGGCGGTCGGCCTGCGACTGCCCGTTCTCCGCGTCGAGAATGAGGCGGATCTTCACCCCGGCGTTCCACTTCGCGATCAGCGCGTCGGTCACCGGAGCGTCGCTGAACGAGTAGAACGCGCAATCAAGCGAGTAGGTGGCGCGATTGATGTAGGCGATCAGGCGCTGCCTGAGGTCGACGTTGCCGTTGGCGGTGTCGGGGTTGGCGAGCGAGATGTCGACACTCCGGTTGAAATAGAAGTTCATCTGCCCGGGCTGCCCCGACGGCGTGACGAAGGTGGACTGCCCGCTCTGCCGGCAGCCCGCCCCGTTGCACGAGACCACGCGATAGTAGTAGAGGCGATTGGGCACCAGACCGGTCAGGCTCACGACGTGGGTGGCGGTCGCGGTCGAGTCGCCGCTGGTCGACCCGAGCGCCGGCGTCAGGCCGTAGTCGACGATGCTGGTCGACACGACGTCGGTCTGCCAGCTGACCGTGGCGCTCGTCGAGTCCGTCGCCTGGCCCTGCGGGACGCCGACGAAGTTCGGCCCCGGCGTGAGCGGAATGATGTCGGTGAGGAAGCGCGGCTTGATCTGGTAGCTGTCGAAGTAGGGCCCGGCCGAATCGAACTGCGTGAGGATGCCGATGACGTCGAACGCGCCACTCGGATTGGACGAGCCGCACAGGGGCGAGTCCTTGTCGAGGAACAGGCTCGTCGTCCCGGTGGCGTCCTGGATGGTCAGCGTGGTGTTCGCGCCGGCACAGGTGGCCGGCCAGGTGCCGCCGACCACGGTCACGTTGTTGATGCGGATGAGCTGGCTCTCCAGGTCCTCGCGAATCGTCGAGTAGTTCATCGTCGAGTCGCGGACCTGCTTGCAGGTGCGGATGACCGGATCGTTGAAGTACGCGAAGTTTCCGGTCGAGTGCGTGGTGACGATCGAGGCGTTCGAGATCTCGGTCAGGCCGTTGAAGTGGGCGATCTGGCCGGTCACCGTGACGCTGTCCCCCAGGTTGTACGTGTACCCGCCCCCGGAGCGGAACAACGTCATCCCGCCCGTCGTGTCGCGGATCACGACGTCGTCCGAGGTCAACGAGAAGATGTTGTCCGGGCTGATCACCACGCCGGTGACGGTGACGGTCACACCGACGTTGTACGGCAGTGCGGGCAGGCCGCTGGTGGTGACCGCGTGCAGATCGCGGATCGGGATGGCCGAGGCCGGGGCGGCAAGAAGCGCAAGGATGAGGGCGGCGAAAGGGAGCGCCGAACGGCGGGCGTCAAAAGACATCCAATCCTCCGGGAACACGACACGGGGCGGTCGAGGATCCGACCGCCCCGTGCGGGCAAAAGGAAACCGGGCGACCGGCAGAGGGGGTAGCCTGCGGAGTGACCACCCCGAAGCTCTGCAGACGGTAGAGTCGCCCGGTCCTTTGGGTCATGAACGGCCTGCTTCCGTGGCCGCGTTTCTGAACTCGCAGTTAGTCTGTCACCACCAGCTTGGCGGTTGCAAGCCTATTTCCCAACTGCAACTGAACAAAGAAGATACCCGATCCGAGGCGTCCGTTACCCAGGTTGCGGGCATCCAGCGCGATGGCCTGCGGACCGGCCGCATATTCGACGTTCGAAAGCGGCGTCGAAACGAGGCGCCCGGCGACATCGTAGACGCGCAGCGTGGCCCGTCCGGCCGCCGGCATCGTGAAGTTGACGATCGCCGAACCGCCGCGCGCGAACGAGACCGGGGTCGGCGTGATCCCGCGGATGGCGAAGTCGAGCCCACCGGCGCCCGGTTCGACGCCGACCACATCCTGAATGACCGCGTCGGCCGAATCGCGCGGATTCACCGTGTACTGGCCGAAGCTGTCGTTGACCAGGCCGCGAAGGGACGGCACGGTCGTGTTGAAGTTCGCGCCGTAACCGAACAGGTGGTCCTGGCGGAACATGGTGTCGTCGACACGGACCGTGTCGCCGGCGCCGCCGCCACCCTGGACGAGGAACTGCCCGTTGGGCAGCGAATCCTGCACCACGGTCACGTTCTGCATCTCGACGAACATCGCCTCGTAGCGTTCGCCCGGGAACGGCTCGGAGCCCGTGAGCGCGCCGATGGCTCCCGGCGACACGACGACCGGCGTGTACTTGGCCACGCCCGCCGCATTCAATACCTGGTAGTTCAGGCCCGAGTACTCGGTCAGCTGCGACAGTGAGCCGAACTCGATGACGGTGCCCGACACGGTCACGTCGTCCCCCTCCTGCAGGATCGTGATCGGATTGAAGAGCGCCATGCCGGAGGAGGGGTTCGTGCCCGTGCCGTCCTGGATGTAGTAGAGGCCCCCGTCCCGCGCGTGCACGATGCCGCGCACGGTCACCTGCTGGAACACGTACTGGCTCGTATCCTCGGCCGCGTTGGTCTGCACCTGCTGGATCGGCGTGATGCCCGCGCGGAACGCCTGATCGGCCGGGGCAGGCATGGCCACGCCGAGCGCCGACTTGATGGCACTCGCACGAAGGAGCTCGGGCTCGCCGGGGATCTGGGGATCGAACGACGTGGTCAGGTCGACGACCTGGCTGTTCGTGCCGCCGACCACGGTCGCAAAATCGATCGCGCCGAGCGTGGTGACACGCGAGTACTTCGTCTCGTCCTCCGCCGTGGCCGGATCGAGGGGGCGATCGAACAGCAGGCGGATGTTCGTGTTGCTCGTCGCCCATGCGTTGAGCAGCGCCGGCGGCGAGGGAACCACCATGTCGTTCACGTTACGAAGATTGATGCCGTACCCGCGCGGTAGCGAGTGCCCGCCGACCCCCGTGACCGACGTCGCGACGACGCCGGCGGCCGGGGCGTTGACACGCACTGGATCGCACAGCGTGAAGCCGTCGACCCGGACCGTGTCGGTCGAAGTCGGGACGTCGTTGTCGACTCCGAGCCAGGTCTCGGGGAAGAGATTGCGGACGGCGCGGATGTTGTCGATCGAGACGAGGACGCCCTCGTACTGCTCGGTGAACTGGTAGGCAGCGAGCTCGGCGATCTGGCCGAAGCTGGCCAGCGCGATCGGCGCGGGCACCGGCGCGGTGCCGATCTTCGTCAGCTTCGGATTGCCGCTGTTGGTGCCGGCAAAACCCACAGACGGAACGATCTGAGTCAAACCCTGGAACTCGGTGACACGGCCGGTCACGGTGATGAGGTCGCCGCGAGCGTACGACGAATCCACGAACATGTTGAACTCGCCCACCACGTAGATCCCCGAGAAGGGACCGCCGGCCGGGTCCTGGAGGACGATGCCGAACACACGGCGAGTGTCCGAGGCCGTAATGACGCCCGTGGTCGTGATCGTGTCCGTGCTGCCTTCGACGAAGTGATTGACGAGCGTCGTGTCCTGGATCTGCTGGATCGTCAGCGTGCGCTGCACAGCTGAAGCCGGCGCGGCGGTGAGAACTGCGAGCGAGAGCGCGGCGCCTGCGACCAGCACCGGGATGGATAGACGGGGCATCGAAAAACCTCCACTCGGATGGAGCGAGTGCGAATCGGAGAAATGAGTCGGGTGGCCCGTTGTCGCCGGGGGTGGCGATTACGGCCACGGGCTCGGGCTCGGAAATTCGCCGGACCAAGGAAAATCGGAGGCAGTATAGCCCAGAACTGCTTGTATGTCAAGGGGTTCGACGATTCTGCCGGGTGGGCCGCGGACGCCCGGTCGAGGGCCGCTGGCCGCATGGGCTTACGGCGGCGTCCCGTAGCCGAAGCGGGCCAGGATCCGGCGGATCGTGCGCTCGTGATAGTCCAGATCCGGGGCCGGCGAGGGGGCCCCGGACGGCGTCCCCCCGAGCAGCCGAAGCGGAAACGTCAGGAGCACGAAGCGACCCGTCCCCCCGGCAGGGACCCGGTCGACACCGGCGATCCAGTCCTCGGTCTGGGTCGAATCCAGGAGGATGGGCCGGGCCAGGAACGCGGCCTCGGCGGGGTCCCGGAGGGCCAGCGCGTCGATGTCCTTCGCGATGGCGCGGGCGGCCAGCGAGTCGTACGGCGTCGCCGAACCGGCCGTGAGGACGGAGCCGCTCTCGAGTGTGAAGTCGGTGGTCTGCGTCTTCCGATTCACGCGCAACGAGTCGGCGCCGACAATTTCGTCAAGGAACGAGTCGCCGCTCAGCGTGCCCGACGTGCCCACGGCGATCGTGCTGCACAGGTAGAAGTTGCCGCCGGCGGCCAGCTGCGCGCGGATGGCGGGCTCGGCCAGTGGTAAACCGCCGGAGCGCGCCACGTCCGTCTCCTGATACCACAGCACCGAGCGGAAGAAGCCGAACGTCGCGGTCACGTCGGCGGGGGATCGGAACGGGTTTGCCGTTTCCATGTTGATGACCGAGTACGCCGACGGCCCGCCCAGCTGGCGATTGAGCGCATTGGTGTACGCCGGGTCGACCCGCGACGAGAGCGCAGCCGGGCAGTCGTCGACCAGCAGTACCTCACCGCGCGGCGCGACCACGTTCCAGGTGAACGAGTCGGGCAGGCTGGCGGCGCCGCCGTCGTCGACGGCCCGGATGTGAACGGTGTGCGGCCCCGTGACGTAGCCCCCGGCGCCGTCGGAAAAGCTCGCCGGCGGGATCGTATACTCGTTGCTCGCCGGGACGACGGTCGGATTCGCCGCATCATCGTCGAGCCAGATGAGGTAATGGGCCAGACCGATGTTCCCGTCCGGATCGGACGAGGTCCAGCGAACCGTCGCCACGGGATACGTCGTCGCCGGAAGAACGGGCACGCCGGAAAACGCGACCGCCGGGGGCAGGTTGACGAAATTGAACAACTGGCGTGCCGGCGTCGCATCCCGCTCCCCGGCGTCGTCAACCGCACGGATCACGAATGTCGGCATCGAGATCAGGTTCGGTGTCCACACGACGAATGTCGACTCGGTTCGCGTGGTCGTGAACCATGCGCTCGAGTCGTAGCCCGCCGGCGCCTCCCCGGCCTCGTAGATCCACTTGTATTCGAACGCCAGGACCTCGCCATCGGGATCGGTTCCGAACCAGGACAGTCCCACGATGTGACGCACCGTGTCGAGATCTCCGCTGACGAACACCACGGTCTCGGGCGCCAGGTTTGGCGACAGCATTCCCGACGACTTCCCGCAGCCCGCGAGAATCGCCAGCGCGAGCAGGAAGCAGGCTGCGAACGGCGCCAGGCGGCGGCTGGTGATCCGGCCGAGGCTCATTTGAAGCCCTCCCGATCCGACTTGAGGACGAGGAACTTGCCGCGCTGCATCGCACCGCCGGCGGCGTCCTCGACCGCGTAGAGGTACAGACCCGAGGCGGCAGCCTGGCCCTGGTCGGTGATCAGATCCCAGGCGAAGAGTGCCCCGGAGAGCGCGGGCGCACCCACGGCCGCATCGGCCGTCGGGTCGAACAGGCCGCGCGCGCTCGAGCCGTCGTAGGTCGCTCCGTCGAAGGCGACCGACTTCACCAGGTCGCCTGCAAGCGTGTAGATCCTGATCGTACAGCGCTCCGGCAGGTTGGCAAACCACAGGTAGTGGTCGCGCACCAGCGCGCCGGCGTCCCACTGCGCCTCGACCTTGTACGGGTTGGGGAACACGGTGACCTTGCGCGAGCCCGCCTCGGCCGGCGAGGGCGCCGGGACCGTCTGGCGCAGGTTTTGGGTCACGCCCGACTCGAGCGACTCGATCTGGTCGTCCCCCGTGTCGAATGCGGTCACGGCGGCAAAGTACTTGAACCCGTTCTTCAGCCCGCCAATACGCTGCCGGTAGTGGTACCAGGCGCCATCGATCTGCACCGAGTCCGGCAGCGTGACGGCCTCGAGCCCGGTGTCGAAGCCCGTCGTGTCGCGCAGGTCGTACTGCGCAACGCGGGACAGCTCGTCCTGCTCCCGGCCGACGTACACGCGGTAGCCCTCGAAGTCGATCCCATCGGGGGCCGGGCTCGTCGGATCGCCGTCGAACTCGGAGCTGTGGTCCCAGTAGATGTCGAGCGCCCCCTCCGTGGGGAGGATCGCGACGCGCGGCGAGGCCGGGGGCTCCGGGATGACGTAGTTGAAGTCGAACGCCAGCTGCGCGAACGCAGCGTTGGCGAGCAGGTCGACGTCGTCGGTCCCGCCGACGAACGCGAAGTCGACGGTGATCGACGAATCGGGCAGCAGCTCGTCGAACGGTCCGACTGCGAGCAGGCTCACCGGGTCGTTTGCCCTCGCGCCGTCCGCCGAGAAGCCGGGCAGCAGGCTGTCGGGCGGCGTGATGCGCCCGGTCGACAGGAGGTTGTAGCGCTCGCTGTCCTCGTCGCGTGTCGTGTCCCCCGGCGCGTAATTCGCCAGGAACATCGTCACCTGCTTCGTGCTGACGGTGTCCGGGCGGATTCCCAGCAGCTTGATCCCGACGTACGGAGGGCACACCGCGTCCTGGCACGAGCCGGGCAGATTCGCGGCGCTCCGGCAATAGTGCTCGGTGAGAAGTCGCGCCTCGGGGACATAGTCCATCAGCTTCTTGTTGTACCAGCTGCCGAGCGTGCCGCCGCCCGCCGAGCTCGGCGGCCAGCCGCTGTAAGCGAACTTCGGGCCGGACGCCAGCTCCTCGTACAGCCCCACCCAGACATTTCGCAGCGGTGGCCCGACGTTCGTGATCTTGAGGCTGATGGCGACGAAGTTCGCGAAGCGCGAGAACGACCAGTTGTAGGCCTGGAGCGAGAGCTTCACCCCGAGTGGGGCATGATCCTCGCCGCCGGTGACCGTCGACTTCCCCGGGAAGTCCGCGAACTCGGTCACGAAGTCCTGCTCCGAGACGGCCAGCGGCGAGTACGTCGGGCTGTTCGGCAGCTTCGAGCGTTCGATGATCGAGTTCCCGGTCGGCGTGTACTCGGTGCCCGAAGCGCTCACCGAGCCCTGCGAACCGTCGACCGCTCCGGTGCTGACGCGCAGCTCTTCACCGGTGCCAGAGTACTGGGTCAGGCCGCCGATCCAGTAGCCACCGCGGACCATGTGTTCAAAACCCGTGCCGAGCGGATACTCGAACGATGGCGCGCGCGACGTGAAGTTGTTGCCGAAGAAGCCGTAATTCGTCGTCGAGAGCCCCACCTTGTTGTTGTCCGTGATGCGCAGGCGGTACGACACCTGGGCCTCGACCCGCGCGGACGCAAGCCCGAGCGCGGCGCAAGCGGCGCCCGCCACGAGCAATCGGGCAACAATGCGGCGGAGATGCGCGGACACGGTCACGTCACTTCCTTTTCTTGTACGCCGTGATCTTGCCGGTCGCACGGTCGGCCACGTAGGCCAGGGTGTCGTCGGCCGAGACCGCGACCGGGACGTGGAGCGAGTCATCGTCGAGATCGAGCTCGAGGTTCACCTTCTGCACGTACTGCCCCGCCTCGTCGTAGCGCAGGATGCGCCCGGCGCCGCGATCGACCGCGTACATGAAGCCCGAGTCGTCGGCCACGAAATCCGGCGGGACGAGGATCGGCACGCCGCTGTCGCTGCCGTCGATCGGAAGCGAAGGGAGCGACTCGCCCCGATTGTCGGCGATGACTGTAAGCCGCTGGCACAGGTCCTTCCCCGTGTCGGCGACGTACAGATAGGTCACGCCGCCGCGCGCCCGCACGAAGCAGTCGCCCGGTTCGAAGACGATGCCGATGCCCTGCCCGTCGCTGACGTAGAACTCCGTGTCGCGCGCGTAGCCCTGCGCCGCGAGGTAGCGGTAGACGCGGCTGACGTACTTGAACGTGCGGCGCCGCGTATCGAGCGGATCGTCGCGGATGAACTCCTTCGCAATGCACGACACGTAGACGTTGCCCTGTGCGTCGGCGGCGATCCCGCGCGCCTCGGCGATGGACGTGTCGCGACGGATGAACGTCGGCGCACCGCCGGTCAGGCCGAAGCGCAGGAAGCCCGGGCCCTTGGTCGTGTCGGTCTGCGCCAGCAGCGTGTCGCCGGCGTCGAGCACGAACAGCACCGCAGGGCCCTGCGCGATCTTCGTCGGCTTGAGGAACCCGCTGAAGGACGTCCCGATGGGCGGGGTCGATCCGTCCGCCCGGAAGAAGCGCGGGTACTGCCGCACGTACGACGAGTCGCCGACGACGAACAGCGACGTGCCGGTGCCCAGCGTGAGCAGCACGTCCGTCGGCTCGCCGAGCCCGCGAATGCTGCCGATGTAGGCATAGCTGCCGGCCTCGGGGATGACGCCACCGGGCGTCTCCTCGGGCAGGGTGAACGAGCCGCCGCAGCCGACGGCCAGCAGCGCGATCGCCGCCAGCACGGCGAACCGGGCGAACCGGGCGAACCCTGCAAACCGCAGCGCGCGCATCAGAAGCGTCCTCCCAGCGAGACGCGGTGGATCGCGCCGAGGGCGCCACCGTCGCTGTAGGCGTAGTCGAGCGTGCCACGAACCGAGCCGAACTCGGGGTAGAAGCCGGCGCCGGCGGACCACTTGATCTCGTTTGCATTGAGGTCGTAGCCGCTGCGCACCGCAAAGCGCCGCGACCACTCGTACTCGGCGCCGACCCGGGTGTCGAACTGGTTGTCCGACGGCTGGTCGAACTCGATCGACGTGGTCAGGCGGTGGTTCTCCTTCTCGATCGGCTCCCAGGCGACGCCGAAGCGGAACGTGGTCGGCGCTTCGATGTCGGCGGACAGGTAGATGGCTTTGCGGGCGTCAAACAGTGATTTGAGCTCGCCGAGCGGATCCGGGCGGTTGAGAAGCGGACGGCGGACGG
>JANOEH010000208.1:0-12087 GCA_031413115.1 Candidatus Eiseniibacteriota bacterium
CTGAAAATGGTGGAGCTGAGGGGGCTCGAACCCCTGACCCCAAGACTGCCAGCCTTGTGCTCTACCAGCTGAGCTACAGCCCCACCGTGCTCGCCTGCTTACGGCCGCAGGATAGCCGGACCGATGCGCGAGCGTCAAGCCGGGGCGCACATGCTATGCTGCGGCCCGCGCCGGAGTGGTGAAATTGGCAGACGCGCCGGACTCAAAATCCGGTGGGGCTCAAACCCCGTGTCGGTTCGATTCCGACCTCCGGCACCACTCTTTCTTCCCTCGTTCGGAGATTCCCCACGTGGCCCCCAGCGACGTCGCCGCACGCGCGTGGATCGAGCGGAGCGACGCGATCGCCCGAACCACGCTCGAGACCTACCTCCGCTTCGACCCCGAGACCGGCAGCATGTTCGGCGTGCCGGGCAGCGATGAGGGCGCGTGCGACCTCGGCCCCGATCTGGAGGACCGCGCGCTTGCCGCGTTCACCGCGCGGATCGAGGCGTTGCGCACGCTGCTCGCCGCGGAGTCCGATCGCTTCGTCCAGCAGGACCTGGAGTTGATGATCGACGCGCTCGAGCGCGCGAGCGAGCGCTGCCGCGTCGAACAGGCACGCCTGCTTCCTTACGGCGACCGCATGAACGTGATCTTCGAGGGATTGCGCATCCTGCTCGACGAGCGCAACGATGCCGCCCGGCGTGCGCTGGCGCTCGGGCGCCTCGCGCTCTACGCCGGGATCGCGCCTGGATCGACGCCGCTGCTCGAGCTCGCGGCCGCGCGCTATCGCGAGCGCATCGGTGACGCGACGCTGCTCGGTCCGTTTCGTGGCCAGGTGGAGAAGGATCGCGCCAACGCGCCGCAGCTGCTCGAAGGGATCGGTCCGCTGTTCGTCGAGGCCGGCATCGACGGCTGGCAGGCGGCGCACGCCGTGCTGACCCGCCAGGCCGCGGCCTACGATACGTTCGTGGGCGACGAAGTGCTGCCGCGCGCGCGCGCCGAGTTCCGGCTGCCGCCCGAGCTGTACGCGCTCGCGCTGCGCGACTACGGCGTCGACCTCCCGGCCGCGGAACTGGCCGATCGCGCCGAGGTCTCGTTCCGCGAGATCCAGAACGAGATGCAGGCGATCGCACCGCTCGTCGCGCGCGCGCGCGGCCTCGCCGCGACGGACTACCGCGCCGTGCTCGCCGCGCTCAAGCAGGAACAGTTCGTCGGCGAGGCGATCCTTCCCCACTACGTCGCCCGCCTCGCCGACCTCGAGGCGATCATCCGCCGCGAGGGAATCGTCACGCTGCCGGGGCGCGCCGCCTCGATCCGCCTGGCCGGCCCCGCCGAAAGCGCGGCGAGCCCGGCGCCGCACATGGACATGCCGCGCATGCTCGGCAACACCGGCGAGCACGGCGTCTTCGTTCTGCCGTTGGCGGTGCCCGGACGCCCCGGCCAGGCGACGCTGCCTTACGACGACTTCACCTTCGAGGCCGCGTCGTGGACGCTGACCGCGCACGAGGCACGGCCCGGGCACGAGCTCCAGTTCGCCGCAATGGTCGAGGTCGGCGTCTCGCTCGCGCGCCAGTTGTTCGCCCTCAACAGCACCAACGCCGAGGGCTGGGGCCTGTACGTCGAAGCCGAGATGAAGCCATACGAGCCACTCGACGGCCAACTCGTCGCGCTGCAGCACCGCCTCATGCGGGCCGCCCGCGCGTTCCTCGATCCGGGGCTGCAGGCCGGAACGATCACGCCGGAGCTCGCGACCCGCGTCCTGCGCGAGGACGTGGTGCTCTCCGAGGGCATGGCCCTGCAGGAGGTGGAGCGCTACACGTTTCGCGCTCCCGGCCAGGCCACCTCGTACTTCTGCGGCTACCAGCGGCTGATGGCCCTGCGCAACGAGGTCGAGCGGATCCTCGGCCCGCGCTTCGTGCGCCTGCGCTTCCACGATTTCCTGCTTGCCCAGGGGGTCCTGCCACCTGGCCTCCTGCGGCGCGCCGTGCTCGAGGAGTTCGTACCGCAAGAGATGTCCAGGGCGAAGCCCTGAGGATTTCAGGGTTCACTGGAACCAAACCCGGCACATTGCAACGTCTCAAGAGCTTCGGGCGTGCGATGGGGTCGGAATCCTCGCTCTTGCGGCCCCGTTTCCAAGCGCCCCCACGGAAATTCACAGGGAAAAAGTTTCCCACTCGTGCTAATCTCTTCCTTGTCGCCACCACCGCCCCGGCTGCGACGTCGCTCCTCCGCCTGCTTCTGAACTCATCGCGAGGAAATCCCCAGTGCCCGCGATCAAGCTCAGCTTGCTGTTCATCGCCCTCGCCGGCTTCTTCGGACGCCGCGGAGCGTCCCGCCATGCCACCGAACGCGACCCCCTGCCGCCGCTGGTTGTCGTCGAGGGCACGCCCGATCCCAGCCTGACGTCCGTCATCGTGGCGGCAGCCGATCGGCTTGGAGCCACGGTATGCACCGTGGACGCCCTCTCCGACCTGATCAAGGATCCCGATCTCGAAGCCATCGTGGCGGTGGTGCTCACCCGTCCGCGTGCCCCGCGGGACTGGTCCCACGCCATCCGCGACGCCCGGGAGATCGTCGGCGACCGCCCGATCGCCGTGCTCGCTCCCCAGCCCACGTCGACGACCCTCGAGGCGGCGCTCCCGCTCGATCCGGCCTTTGTCGCCCCTCCGGTCAGCGTCGACCGGCTCCTCTTCGCGCTCGGCATGGGGAGTGATACGCGGGCCTGAGCTTTTTCGCCGCCCCGCCGCACTTTTCCCTTCAACACTCGCCCGCATTTTTCAATGATGCGCAGGTCGGCGTTCGCCTCGCGACGCCCGTCCCGGCGCGCTGCGCCCTCCTGCCTTCCCCCCGGAGAACCGAGTGAACGAGATCCGATCCTGGACCCGGCGTGACGCCGCGGAGACCTACAACGTCCAGCAGTGGGGCGCCGGCTACTTTCACGTCAACGAAGTCGGCCACATCCAGGTGACTCCCGACGGACCCGATGGGCCCGGCGTCGACTTGCACGATCTCGTGCTCGACCTCCGTGCCCGCGGCATCGGCCTCCCCCTCCTCGTTCGTTTCTCCGACATCCTGCACTCCCGTGTGCGCACGATCTGCTCGAGCTTCGCCACGGCCATTCAGGAGTACGGCTTCAAGGGAACGTACAAGGGCGTCTACCCGATCAAGGTCAACCAGCAGCATCACGTGGTCGAGGAACTAGTGCGCTTCAGCCGCCCCTACAACCTCGGCCTCGAGGCGGGCTCGAAGCCCGAGTTGCTCGTCGCTCTCGCATTGCAGGACAATCCGAACGCGCTGCTGATCCTCAACGGCTACAAGGACGACGAATACATCGAGACGGCCTTGCTCGCCCAGCGGCTGGGCCGCTATCCGATCATCGTCATCGACCGGTTCCGCGAACTCGATCTGGTGATCCAGGCGGCCGAGCGTCTCGGCATCCGGCCGCACATCGGCGTGCGCGCGAAGCTGTCGGCGCGCGGCGCCGGCAAGTGGGCTGAGTCGACGGGCGATCGATCCAAGTTCGGCCTGACCGCGACCGAGTTGATCACGCTGTGCGATCGCCTGCGCAGCGCGGGCATGCTCGACTGCCTCGAGCTCGTGCACTTCCACATCGGCTCGCAGATCAGCGCCATCAAGGCGATCAAGGAGTCGATGCGCGAGGCGATGCGCTTCTACGTCGAGCTCGCCGCGGCCGGCGCCGGGCTCAAGTACATCGACGTCGGCGGCGGGCTCGGTGTCGACTACGACGGCTCGCAGACCAACTGGTCCTCGTCGATGAACTACTCGGTGCAGGAGTACGCGAACGACGTCGTCGGCGCCGTGCTCGACGCCTGCAACGAGCGCGGCCTCCCCCACCCCGACATTGTCTCCGAGTCCGGCCGCGCGCTGGTCGCGCACCACTCGGTCCTCGTCTTCGACGTCCTCGACGTCAACGAGGTGAGCAGCGGTCAGGCCTCCCCCGGCCCGCTCGGCGACGACGAGCACGCCGTGATCAGGAGCCTGTCCGAGACCTGGCGTGGCGTCTCGATCAAGAACTTCCAGGAGAGCTACCACGACGCGCTGCAGCTCAAGGACGAGGCGACCAGCCTGTTCAACCTGGGTTACTTCGACCTCAGGCAGCGGGCCCGTGTCGAGCAGTTGTTCTGGGGATGCTGTGAGGCGATCCTCAAGATCATCAAGGAACTCGATTACGTGCCCGACGACCTCGAGGGCCTCGAGAAGGGCATGGCCGACACCTACTTCGGCAACTTCTCGGTGTTCCAGTCGGCACCCGATCACTGGGCGGTCAAGCAGGTCTTCCCGGTCGCGCCGCTCCATCGCCTGCTCGAGCGGCCGACGCGCAAGGGCGTGTTCGCCGACCTGACCTGCGACTCCGACGGCAAGATGGATCGCTTCATCGACCTGCGCGACGTCAAGACGTCGCTCGAGCTGCACCCGTACAACGGCGAGCCCTACTACATGGGCGTGTTCCTCGTGGGGGCCTACCAGGAGATCCTGGGCGACCTGCACAACCTCTTCGGCGACACGAACGCGGTGCATGTGCGCGTCGAGAAGGACGGCTATTTCATCGATCACGTGGTCGAGGGAGACTCGGTGAGTGAAGTCCTGGGCTACGTGCAGTATGACCGCGCCGACCTCGTGCGGCGCGTCCGCCGCGCGAGCGAGGAGGCATTGCGCAATCGCGCGATCTCGTTCGAGGAATCCGCGCTGCTCCTCCGCCGCTTCGAGGAGGGACTCGCGGGCTACACCTACCTCGAGGAGAGCACCGAAGCCCTGACGCCGGTCAAGCCGGCGACGGTGACTTCGACTCCGGTGACGCAGGGATGACCGCCGCCGCGGCCCAGGCCGCGCAGCTGACCCCCGAACTGTCCGCCGAGCTGGCCACCGCGCGCGCCGCCCTGTCGCGCGCCGATGCAAACACGATCGCCGCGCTCGAGCCGTTGTGTGACCGCCTGGAACGGGCCGGTGCGATCGACGCGCTGTCCGAGATCGTGCTCGCCGCGCTCGATCGTGCCGGCGAACTCGACGTCGAGGTGCCCGTCCGCCTGCCACGCTTCCTGCTGCACGCCGCCGACGCGTCGGGCGACGAGGCGCGCATCCACGAGGCGCTCACCATCGCCCATCGCCACCGGCCGAAGGACCCGGCGCTGGCGTTGCGTCTCGCCCGCGTGCTCGAGGATCGCGGCGAGCGTGAGGCCGGGCTCGACGTGGTGGCCCGCGCGCTCGATCACCTGGCGAAGGGCGACGATCCGGCGCTGCTCGACGGCGTGCTCACGCAGCTGCTCGAGGCCGGCGAGCCGTCGCGGGTCGCGGTGGCGCTGCCGACGCTGGGCGCGATCCTGCGCAAGGGCGAGACGGCGCGCATCCTCCCCTTCTTCCAGCTGGCAGGCGACACGCTCGTGCATCCCGACGCCCGCGACGCCGCGTGGCGGGAGCTGGCCCGCGCCGCGCGCGAACTCGCCCCGAAGGCGGCCGAGGCGCTGCGCCCGGTGCTGGTGCGGGTGGCGCGCGCCCGCCTGGGCGACGGCGCGGCAGACCTCGTCGCCACGTCCGGCCTCGAGCCCGAGGCGGGCCCGCTGGCGGAAGCGGTCGCCCGGCTCGACGATCTCGCGCTGCGCGCCCCCGGCACGTATCACGATCACAACTCGTGGGGCGTCGGTCGTGTCATCAAGCTCGAGGTCGACGCCGTCACGCTCGACTTCCCGAAACGGAACGGCCAGCGCATGTCGCTCGCCGCGGCGAAGTCGGCGCTCGCGCCGCTCGCGCCCGGCGACCTGCGCGTGCTCGGCGCGTGGCAGCCGGCGGAACTGGCCCGGCTGCGCAAGGAGGATCCGGTTGCGTTCCTCGTCGGCGTGCTCGCCACCCTCAAGCGCGAGGCGACCGTCACCGAGATGAAGAAGCTGCTGCTCGCCTGGGGCACGGTGGCGCAGGCCGACTGGACGTCGTACTGGCAGTCGGCCAAGAAGAAGGCGCCCGACGATCCGCGGATCGATGCGTCACACGCCTTCGAGCAGCGCTACGCGCCCGCCCGCGGCGGCGCCGGCGTGCGCCTGCCCGAGTTCCCCCGCCACGAGACGCCGCGCAAGGCAATGGCACTGCTCAAGCGATTGCTCAGCCAGCACCCCGCCTCGAAGGCGACGCTGGCACGCACCTGGGGCGCGGGCCTCGAGCGCTGGGCCGACTCGGGCCGGACCGAGGTCGCCGATCGCGTCGCGGCCCGTTGCTGGGCCGCCGAGCTCGATGTCGATCCGTCGCGGCACGACGGTGCCGGCATCGCACTCGTCGCCGAGGCGCTCACCGGCGACTTCGACTTCGCCGACCTGCCCGGTCCGCCGGAACAGCGCCGCGCCCTCGACTGGGGCCTGCGCGGTCCGTCGTGGGAACGCGCGGCACGTTCGGCGCTGTCGTCGCGCCTCGCCGACGTGCGCGAACTCGCGTTCCAGGCGATCCAGGAGCGTCACGGCAGCGATGCCCCGGGCTTCTGGGAGGCCGTGTGGCTCGAGGCGGCACTCACGCCGTCCGCGGCGCTCTCGGTGCTCGAGCATGCCGACCCGGTGCGCAAGCCGGTCGCCTCGCTCGCCGCGGCGAACCCGTGGATGGGCGTGCGCGGCCTGCTCAACCTGCTCGAGTCCGCGCCCGAGGACCCGTTGCCGGGTCGCGCCGCGAACCTGCTGTCCACCGATGGCTGGCTGGCGATGGCCTGCCGCGCGCGTCCCGCCGACGAGGCGCTCGAGACGCTGCTCACCCGGCGTTGCCTGACCTGGAAGACGACCGAGCGCTACCTCGATCCGATCGTGACGTTTGCCGAGGCGGTCGGGCTCAAGGGGCTCGTGCAACGCCTCGCCGAAGAGCGCGCGCGCCGCAAGAAGGGCGCCGTGCCCGCAGCCGACCAGGCGGCCATCGCCTACGGCGGACGGAACCTGATGACCAGGCGCGTCTACGAGCGCACGCGGCAGGAGCTGACCGACCTCGAGAACGCGCTCAAGACCACGATCCCGCAGGCGATCCAGAAGGCACGTGAACTGGGCGATCTCAAGGAGAATGCCGAGTACCACTCGGCGACGCTCAAGCAGTCGCAGGCCGAGACGCGCGTCGTGCAGCTCGCCGAGCGCCTGCGCGAGGTGGCGCTGATCGAGGAGCAGTCGCGCGAGGCCGGCGTCGCGGCACCGGGCACGGAGGTCGCGATCGCGCTCGAGGACGGCAGCAATGTGCGCTACTGGATCCTCGGCGAAGGCGACGGCGAACTCGGCCCCGAGGTGGTGAGCTACCGCGCCGTGATCGGCAAGGCGCTCATCGGCCGCCGCGCCGGCGAGAGCGTGACGTGGCAGGGCGACGGCCGCGAGTTGCGCGGCGTGCTGACGGACGTGACGCCGAGGCTGCCTTGATCCTCGCCGCCGATGTCGGCGGCACGAAGGCCGACCTTGCGCTCTTCGCGCTCGCTGGTGGCAGGCTGGTCGAGACGCGACACGAGCGCTTCTCCACCGCCGCGGCGGACGGTCTCGAACCCTTGATTGATCGCTTCCTCGGCGCCGATCGCGCCCGCCTTACCGCGTGTGCGGTCGGGGTCGCCGGCCCGGTCCGTGACGGCAGGGTCGCCGGCACCAACCTGCCGTGGACCGTCGAGGCGAAGTCGCTGGCCGCTCGGCTCGACCTCCCCACTGTGACTCTGCTCAACGATCTCGAAGCGGTCGCCTACGGACTCGCCGGACTCGATCCCGTCCAGACGCGACTGCTGAACCCGGGCACGCCCGATCCGCGCGGCACGGTCGCCGTGCTGGCCGCGGGCACCGGTCTCGGCCAGGCGTTTGTCGTCACGGGTCGCGACGGCTCGACGCACGCCTGCCCCTCCGAGGGCGGCCACGCCGACTTCGCTCCGCGCAGCGACCTCGAGTGGGAACTGGCGACGTGGATCGCCGCGCGCCACGAGGGACACGCCTCGTGCGAGCGCGTGTTGTCGGGGCTCGGCCTCGGGCACATCTACGAATTCCTCCGCGACACCGGGCGCTGCGCCGAGCCCGAGTGGCTGGCCGCCGAGCGCGCCGCGGGCGATCCCAACGCCGCGCTGTCGGCCGCCGACGGTCGCGCCGAGATCGCGACCCGGACACTCGACCTGTTCGTCGGCTGCCTCGGCGCGCAGGCCGGCAACTTCGCGCTCTCCGTGCTCGCCACGGGCGGCGTCTACCTGGGCGGTGGCATCCCACCGCGCATCGCCGATCGTCTCGCCGACGGACGCTTCGTGCGCGCGTTCCGCGCCAAGGGCCGTCTCGCATCGCTCGTCGAATCGATCCCGGTGCGCATCGTGCTCGACAAGCGCATCGCCGTCCGCGGCGCGGCCACCGTCGCCCTGCGCGGCATCGCGACCGGCATGTCCGCGCCGCGTTCCTGACCCGAGTTCGTTCCCGGAGGCTCCGCCCGATGTCGATCTCCGCCGCCCCCGTCGTCGCCCCCATCTCCGGCGCGACCCCCGCCGATGCGCTCGCCATCCGCACGCTCCAGATGCTCGCCGTCGACGCGGTCGAGGCCGCGCGCTCGGGCCACCCCGGCGCGCCGATGGGCCAGGCCGCGATCGCCTACGTGCTGTGGACGCGCCAACTGCGCCACTGGCCGGCCGATCCGCAGTGGCCGGGGCGCGATCGCTTCGTGCTGTCGTGCGGGCACGGTTCGATGCTGCTCTACGGACTGCTGCACCTCTCCGGGTACGACCTGCCGATCGCGGAGCTGAAGCGCTTCCGCCAGTGGGACTCGCTCACGCCGGGACATCCCGAGTACGGGCACACGTCGGGTGTCGAGACGACGACCGGGCCGCTGGGCCAGGGCGTGGGCAACGCGGTCGGCCTCGCGCTGGCGGCGAAGCTCGCGGCCGCGCGCGCGGGCGATCAAGCCCCCGCTCCGGGACGCGTGTTCGCGATCTGCTCCGACGGCGACCTGATGGAAGGCCTCTCGCTGGAGGCCGGAGCCCTCGCCGGGCACCTCGGGCTCGACAACCTGTGCCTGATCTACGACGACAACCGGATCACGATCGAGGGCGCGACCTCGCTCGCCTGGAGCGAGGACGTGGGCGCACGTTTCGTCGCCCAGGGCTGGCACGTGCAGCACGTCGACGGCCACGACGTGGCCGCGATCGACGGCGCACTGACCGCCGCCGACGCCGAGCGCGCGCGCCCCAGCCTGATCGTCGCGCGCACGCGGCTGGCGTGGGGCGCGCCACACGCCGAGGGCACGTCCGAAGCGCATGGCGCGCCGCTCGGCGCCGAGGAGGTCGCGGCGACGAAGCAGGCGCTGGGCTGGCCGCTCGAGCCCGTGTTCCTCGTGCCCGACGACGCTCTGGCGACGTGGCGTGCGGGTGCACATCGCAACCAGGACGCCTACGACGCGTGGCAGGCCGCGCACGCAGCGTGGCGCACCGCCGAACCGGCGCTCGCCGCGGCGTGGGACGCCGCGCGGGCGAAGACCCTGCCGGCGGATCTCGAGGCTCGCCTGCTCGCCGCCGTCGGGACGACCGTCGACGCGACGCGCGTGCTTGGCTCGACGGTGTTGCAGGCCGCCGCGGCGATCGCGCCGTGGCTCGTGGGCGGTTCGGCCGACCTCGATCCGTCGACCAAGACCGCGATCAAGGCTGCACCGTCGGTTGCGCCCGGCGCATTCGCCGGACGCACGTTCCACTTCGGCGTGCGCGAGCATGCCATGGGCGCGGTGATGAACGGGCTCGCGCTCGACGGCGGCTTCACGCCTTACGGTTCGACGTTTCTCGTCTTCGCCGACTACATGCGCCCGGCCATCCGTCTGGCCGCCCTCATGAAGCTGTCGACCATCTACGTGTTCACGCACGACTCGATCCACCTGGGCGAGGACGGCCCGACGCACCAGCCGATCGAGCACCTGGCGGCACTGCGGCTCATCCCCAATCTCAGGGTGTGGCGCCCCGCCGACGGCGCCGAGACGGCGATCGCGTGGGCGCAGGCCCTGCGCCGCGGCGACGGCCCGACGGCGCTGGCGTTGACGCGGCAGAAGGTCGCGCCGACCTCGCGCGACGGCGGCGTCGACGCGGCGACGATCGCCCGTGGCGGCTACGTGTGGAAGGACGGCCCGGCCGACGCGGTGACGATCGTCGCCACCGGCTCGGAGGTCGCGCTCGCGCTCGACGCCGCGGCGCTGCTCGCCGCCGACGGTGTGGCGACCCGGGTCGTGTCCATGCCCTGCGTCGAGGCCTTCCAGGCCCAGGACGGCGCGTGGCGCGATCGCATCCTGCCCCCCGGCGGGCGCCGGGCCAGCCTCGAGTTGGGCCGTACCGATCCGTGGGCCGCGATCGTCGGGCTCGACGCGCTGCGACTGGGGATCGACCGCTTCGGAGCCTCGGCGCCGGGGCCGGTGATCGCCGAAAAGCTGGGCTTCACGCCGGCGGCGGTGGCGGCGCGCGTCAGGGAGTGGCTCGCCAGCTGAGCGGACACCTGGCCGGGCAGCCCAGTCGACTCGCATCGGTGCGAGTCAATCGGGCTGCAGCCCAATTCACCTCGCCGCGGATGGATCCAGTGGGCTGCAGCCCAGTTTCCCCGCCCGGAACCGCTCAGCGCGTCCGATCGGAGACGAGCCGGTCGTAGGCGCGGCGCGCCGCGTCCGCCCGCGACAGTCCCGGCGTCTTCGACAGCTCGTGGCGGATGAGCCGCTCGGCCGCGTCGGCGCCGGCCGCCTGCTTCAGCTTCCGCTCGGCGGCGCCCTTCTGCGCCCGCGCGAACCACGCGATCGCCACCACCGCGACGACGACGCAGAGCAGGATCCCCGGCCACGGATTCATTGCGATACTCCTAGACCTTCGCCAGCACGACGACCGAGTAACCCACCGCGGTCGTCTTCCCGGCGTTCGTGTACGAGTGTTTCTGGTCGCCGCGGAAGGTGACGACGTCCCCGGGCTCGAGCGTCCAGCGATCGCCGGCCGCGACGAGCAGGATCGTCCCCGCCTCGCACATCAGGTACTCGTGCGTCCCGGTCGTGTGCGGGATGCCCGTCATCCGTCCGCCGGGGGCCAGCTCCATGCGGTCGATCTCCATGCCGGGGATCGGGTCGGGCAGGAGCTTGCGCACGACCACGCCCGAGCCGCGCGCCTTCGTCGGCAGCGACCCGGCCGGGAAGCGCCGGCTGTCGGCCCGGGGCACCGCGACCAGCTCTTCCAGCGGCACCGACAGAGCCTGCGCCACCCGGTAGAGCACCGCGAGCGTCGGGTTGCCGACGCCGGACTCGAGGTGGCTCCAGGTGGCCCGCGGCACGCCGGCGAGCTTCGCCATGCGCTCCTGGGTCAGGCCCCGCGCCTCGCGCAGCTGTTTCAGGTTTCCGCCCAGCCGGGCGGCCAATCCATCGTCGGTCATGACGACATGATGGCACTCCGCCCATGCATTGGCAATCCCTCTGATTTCTTGCCGGAGGGGTCCATGCTCCGGGGGTGCGGCGCACGGGGCGCCGCCGGACGAGGAGGCGGGTCATGAACGGCAAGGGCACGAACGTGTGGATCACCGGCGGCAGCCGCGGCCTGGGCGCGGGGCTGGCCCGGGCGTGGGCGCGGCGCGGTGCGCGGGTCGCGATCACGGCGCGGGATGCGGACGCGCTCGAGGCGACGGCGGCGAGCATCCGGGCGGCGGGCGGCTTCGCCGTCGCGCTGCCGGGGGACGTCGCGGCGAAGGCGGCGGTGCATCCCCTCGCGGCGCGCGCCCAGGAGGCACTGGGCGGGATTCAGGTGCTCGTGCATGCCGCGAGCGCCCTGGGCCCGGAACCACTCCGGTTGCTCGGCGACACCGACTGCGAGGACCTGGAGAAGGCACTCGCGGTGAACGTGGTCGGCCCGTTCCGCCTCACGAAGGCCGTCGCGGGAGCGATGGCCGTGGCCGACGGAGGGCTCATCGTCCACGTGAGCTCGGTCCCGTGTACGTGGACGACTTCGTAGTTCCACGTGGGCACCACTTTGCCGTGCTCGGCCTTCGACGGGTACGACGACGGGCTCACATAGGCATCGGTGAGCGGCAACAACACCAGGGCCGGAGCACCATCGATGGTTCGCCACTGCGAGTTCGCCCGGGCCACGTGGCCGCGGAGTCGTCCGGACGGCCCAACATGACG
>JANOEH010000209.1:0-8737 GCA_031413115.1 Candidatus Eiseniibacteriota bacterium
CGACCAGCTCCTTGCCCGTGCCGGACTCGCCGACGATCAGGATCGTCGAGTCGGTGTTCGCCACCTTGTCGATCATCTTGAAGACCTTGTTCATCTCCTCGGAGCCGCCGATGATCTCCTTCTCGTCGTGCGAGCGCTTGAGCTCGCGCTTGAGGTAGGAGTTCTCGTTGCGCACCTTGCGCATCTCCAGGGCGTTCTTGACGATGACCCGGATCTCCTCGTTCTTGGCGTTCTTCTCCAGGTACTGGAACGCCCCGAGATTCACCGCATCGATGGCCGACTTCTGCGAAGCGTAGGCGGTCATCACGATCACCGGCAGGTTGGGGTCGCACTTCTTGAGGCCCGACAGCACCTCGATCCCGTCCGCACCGGGCATCTTGAAATCGGTGATCGCGACGTCGAACGATTCGGTCCGGGCGCGCTCCAGCGCCTCCCGCGGATCGTTGACGGCCACGACCGTATAGCCCTCTTTCTTGAGAACGATGCTCAAGAACTGGGTCATGCTGGTTTCGTCGTCGATGACGAGGATCTTTTCGCCTGCCATGGTCGTTCGTTCCTTCGGTCCGGGCCTCAGGCTGCGTGCGCGAACGCGAGTTCGCGTTCGAGCGTCAGTGTGAACGTGGTGCCCTGCCCGGGGGTGCTCGTCACGGCAAGCTTGCCGCCCAGGCGTTCGATGATGCGCGTGGCGATTGCGAGTCCCAGCCCGGTCCCGCCCCGCTTGGTCGTGAAGAACGGCTCGGCGACCCGGTCCAGGTGTTCCGCCGGGATTCCGGGTCCGCTGTCGTGCACTTCGACGGTCAGCCGGCGCTCGCCCTGCGGGCGAATCCGCACCGTTACCCGTCCCGGCCCTTCCTGGGCCTCGATCGCGTTCTGCAACAGGTTCGTCAGCACCCGCTTGAAGTGCTCACGATCCAGACGCGCGGCACATCCCCCGCTCGCGTCTTCCATCACCAGCGCGATGTCCGGCCTCCAGGCCGGATGGCGCCGCGCCAGGTCGAGGGCGTCCTTCGCCAGTTCGTGCACGGGGACGGCCTCGATCAGGAGCCGCGGTTCGCGCGCATAGTCGAGCAGTTCGGTGACGAACCGGTTGAGCCGCTCGCACTCCGTGACGATCAGGCCCATCAGGTGCGCGTTCTCGCCTTCGAGCGTCAGCTCCTTCTGCAGGTACTCCACCGAGCCCGAGATCGGGTTGAGGCAGTTCCTGATCTCGTGCGCGATGCCGGCCGAGAGCTGCCCGATGTAGGCCAGCGTCTCCGATCGCCGGGCCCGCTCTTCGACCGCCTTGAACTCCGACAGGTCGGCGAACACCGCGATCACGCCGCGTCGCGTGCCGTCCTCGGCGGTGAGGAAACTGGTCGACAATCCGACCGGCACCTGCCGCCCGTGTCCCGTCGTCAGCGTCACTTCCTCGCGCGACAGGAGCCGGCCGCTGGCGAGCGTCGCGGTGACCCGGTCGAGCAGCGGCTTCCCCCCGACCCCGATCACGTCCTGCGCCGCCAGTCCGCGCACGTCCGCCGTCGACTTGCCGAGCAGCAGCTCCGCCGCCGCCCGATTCGAGTGCAGCACGATCCCGTTCACGTCGAGCGTCAGCACTCCGCTCGTCATGCTCTCGAGGATACGGTCCGTATCGAGCCGCGCCCGCTCCATCTCCCGCGACGTCCGCGCCAGGGTTTGGCGCGTCTGTCGGCTTCGTTCGCCGAGTGTCCCGGCGGCCGCCCCCAGGATGAGGAGGAAACCGACGAGGCTCGAGCTGGCCGGCACCGGCGTCGCCGCCGAGGTCGCCTCGGTCGCCCAGGCCGTCGCGCCGAAGACCGCCGCGAGCGTCGGCAAGGCGAGGTACCCGCTGGCGGCAACGGCGGCAATGAGCAAGCCACCCGTCGTCTCGAGCACGATGCCGGCCCACAGCACGACCAGGGCGTAGAACAGCACGAACTGGCTCTCCGCGCCGCCGGTCGTCACGGCCAGCGCGGTGACCACCGCGCAGTCGCCCAGCGCCTGAATCCAGCCTTGCGCCGCAGGCGCAAGGCTTGTCTTGAGTAACAGTGCCGAAACCGCGGTGTAGGCCGCCAGCACGACGAACGCCACGACGAACACCAGGACTCGAGCCTGCGGCGCGATATCCGGCCTGACCAGCAACCCGAGGCCCAGCGCCCCGAGACCGACGATCGCCCGCCAGCGAACCAGCGCCGCCAGGGCGCGCAGGAGGTCGTCGCCCGGGGTCTCCCCCCGCCACGCCTCCTGAGCCCGGGCCGCGGTCACCCTTACTCTCCCGAAACCACCGAGATGAGCTTGAACATCGGCAGGTACATGGCCACGACCATGCCGCCGACGATGCCACCCATGAGCACGATCATCACCGGCTCGATGATCGAGGTCAGGTTATCGACCGCCTGGTCCACTTCGGACTCGTAGAACACGGCGATCTTGGTCAGCATCTCGTCGAGGGCGCCGGTCTGCTCGCCCACCGAGATCATCTGCACCACCATCGGCGGAAACACGTTCGACGCCTTGAGCGGCGCGCCCACGGTCTCGCCCTCGCGAATGGCGGCGCGAGCCTGCAGGATGGCGTCGGAGATCACGCGGTTGCCCGAGGTGCGGGCCGTGATCTCGAGGCCCGACAGGATCGGCACGCCCGAGCTGATCAGCGTGCCCAGCGTGCGTGTGAAGCGCGCCACCGAACCCTTGAGCAGGACGTCGCCCAGCACCGGCATCTTGAGCAGGAACTGATCGATCTTCTTCTGCCCGAGGTCCGTCTTGTACCACTTCTGGATCCCGATCACGGAGGCGACGATGGCGATCGCCGCCGCCCACCACCAGGCGCGCAGAATGTTGGACATCTGCAGCACGATCGCCGTCGGCAGCGGCAGCTCGCCGCCGAAGTCGGTGAACATCTTGGCGAACGTCGGGATGATGAAGATGAGCATGAAGGCCGTGGCGCCCAGGGCGACGCAGAGCACGACCGCCGGGTAGATCATGGCGCCCTGGATCTTGCGCTTGAGCGCGTCGGCCTTCTCGATGTACTGGGCGAGCCGCAGCAGGATGTCGTCGAGGATACCGCCGGCCTCGCCGGCCGCGATCATGTTGCGGAACAGGTCATCGAACGTCCGCTTGTGCTTGCCCAGGGCATCGGCCAGCGTGGAGCCGGACTCGACCTCGCGCGTGACGTCGGAAATGACCCTGGCGAACGCCAGGTTCGAGGTCTGCGCCGCGAGGATGTCGAGGCACTGCACGAGCGGCAGCCCGGCCGAGATCATGGTCGCGAACTGGCGCGTGAAGATCGCCATTTCCTTGGTGCTGACGCTCCCGGCGCCGGGCATGACGAACTTGAATCCCTTCGCCTTCTCCTTCAGCGAAGTGACCATGATGCGCTTCTTGCGCAGGAAGTCGACGGCCTCTTCCTGGCGATCGAAGGTCAGCTCACCGGACTGGGATTCCCCGGCCATGGTGCGACCCTTCCAGACGAAAACCGGCATACGTCTCTCCCGGGGTGCGCGCGACTAGATCGTCGTGCGCAGGTTGAGCTTGGCCAACATCTGCTCGAGCTCGCCGCTATCCGACGAGCGATTCATCGCTTCCTCGACCGAGATCGACTTGTCCTGCACGGCCTGCATCAGTCCCTGGTTCATGGTCTGCATGCCGAACTTCTGGCCGGCCTGCATGAGCGAGTAGATCTGGTGCGTCTTGCCCTCGCGAATGGTTGCCTTCACCGCGGGGGTGCAGACCAACACCTCGGCGACCATGGCGCGCCCGCCGCCGCGCTGCCGCGGAATGAGCTGCTGGGTGACCACGCCCTCCATGACGAACGCCAGCTGGGTGTAGATCTGCTTCTGCTGGTCCGACGGGAAGGAGTCGACGATGCGATTGACCGCCTCGAACGTCGAGTTGGTGTGCAGCGTGGCGAACACAAGGTGGCCCGTCTCGGCGATGGTCAGGGCCGCGGCGAACGTCTCGCGGTCGCGCATCTCCCCGATCAGGATCACGTCCGGGTCCTGGCGCAGCACGTACTTGAGCGCCGTGACGAAGGAGTCGGTGTCGGCGTTCACCTCGCGCTGATTGACGATGCAGCGCTTGTGGTGATGGATGTACTCGATCGGATCCTCGATCGTCATGATGTGCGCCGGACGGGTCGCATTGATGCGATCAAGCATGGCGGCCAGCGTCGTCGACTTGCCCGAGCCCGTGGGGCCGGTGACCAGCACCAGACCCTTGGTCCGGTTGGTGAACTCGCGGACCGCGGCCGGCAGGCCCAGGCTCTCGAACGCCATGATCTCGTAGGGGATCTGGCGGATCGCCATGGAGACGACGCCGCGCTGCAGGTAGACGTTGGCGCGGAAACGCGACAGGCCCTTGATCCCGAACGAGAAGTCGAGCTCGCGGGTG
The DNA here is from genome assembly GCA_031413115.1 of Candidatus Eiseniibacteriota bacterium. GTDB lineage: Bacteria > Eisenbacteria > RBG-16-71-46 > RBG-16-71-46 > DASYSL01 > JANPEF01. The sequence goes on from JANOEH010000209.1 coordinate 4,381, forward strand.
TTCTCGAATTTCTTGCGCTGCTCGTCCGACATGACGGAATAGGCGAGCCCCGTCGTCAGGTCCGGCGTCAGGATCTCGTATTCCGACGGCGTGATGGCCCCGTCGATGCGGAACTCGGGCGGCACTCCGGCGGTGATGTGCAGATCCGACGCCTTCCGCTGGATCATGTCCTCGAGCAGCTGCTTCAGAGTGATCACGGGGTCTCCGGCTCCTTCCGGTCGCAAGCACGCACATCCATGGGTCTAGACATTGTCGACCGCCGTCTCCTTCAGCACCTCTTCCGCGGTGGTCAGGCCGCGCCGCAGCTTGGACAGCCCGTCCATGCGCAGCGTGCGCATACCGTCGGCCATCGCCTGCTTCTTGATCGTCGAGGCCGGGGCGCGATCGAGGATGAGGTCGCGAATGCTCGGCGAGATGGTCATCACCTCGTAGACTCCCTGGCGGCCCTTGTAGCCCGTGTCGTTGCAGTCGACGCAGCCGGCGCCCTCCATCCACGGGAACTCGGCTGCCTCCTCGGGCTCGAGGCCGAGCTCGCGGACCACCTCGGGATGCGGGTCCACCGCGCGGCGACACGAACTGCACGGCCGGCGCACGAGGCGCTGGGCGAGCACGAGATTGACGGACGAGGCGACCAGGAACGGTTCGATGCCCATGTCGACGAGACGACCGATGGCGCTGGCGGCGTCGTTGGTGTGCAGCGTCGAGAGCACGAGATGCCCCGTGAGCGCGGCCTTTGTCGCGATCGCCCCGGTGTCGATGTCGCGGATCTCGCCGACCATGATGATGTTGGGGTCCTGGCGCAGGAACGCCTTGAGCGCCGCGGCGAACGACAGCCCGACATCGTCGTTGACCAGCACCTGATTGATCCCGTCGAGGTTGTACTCGACCGGGTCCTCGGCGGTCATGACGTTGGTCTCGGTCGTGTTGAGCTTGGTCAACGCCGAGTACAGCGTCGTCGTCTTGCCCGAGCCGGTCGGCCCGGTGACCAGCACCATGCCGTAGGGACTGAGGATGGCGCGGGTGAAGTCGTTGAACGCCTGCGGCTCGAAGCCCAGCTTCTCGAGGTCGACGTTGAGGTTCGTCTTGTCGAGGATACGCATCACGATCTTCTCCCCGAAGATCGTGGGTAGCGTCGAGACACGCAGATCGATCGTGCGGTTCAGGACCTTGATCTTGATGCGCCCGTCCTGGGGCACGCGCCGCTCGGCGATGTCGAGCTCGGACATGATCTTGAGCCGCGAGATGATCGCCAACTTGAACTTGAACGGCGGAGCCATCATCTCGTAGAGCGTGCCGTCGATGCGGAAGCGGACCCGCAGGCTCTTCTCGTAGGGCTCGATGTGGATGTCCGAGGCGCCCTTGCGGACCGCATCGGCGATCAGCGAGTTGACCAGCTTGACGATCGGCGCCTCATCGGCCATCGACATGCTGCCGTCGTTGGTCTCCTCCTCGATCTCCTCGACGACGGAGAGGTCGTCCTCCATGCCCTTCATGACGTCGGCCATGGTGTTGGCCTGGTCGTAATACTTGTCGAGCGCCTTCTTGAGCGCCGGCTCGGGTGCGACGACCGGCTCCACCTCGAAGCCCGTGATGAACTTGATGTCGTCGAGGGCGAAGATGTTGGACGGATTGACCATGGCGACGGTCAGGCGACGGCCAGTGCGCGACAGCGGCAGCGCCATGAACTTGAGCGCCACGTCGGCGGGCAGCAGCTTGATGCAGGCGGGGTCAGCCTCCACCTTGCGGAGGTCGACCGCGGCCACCCGGTAGAGGTCGGCCAGGAAGTCGCCCAGTCCCTCCTCGCTGATCGCGCCCACCTTGATCAGGTTGTGGGACAGCGATCCCCCGGAGCTCTTCATCGAGAGATGGGCCTTCTGCAACGCAGCGTCGTCGATGACCCGCGCATCGATGAGTTTCTGTCCCACGTCGTCGAGCAAGGCTGTCTCCTTACGTCAAGCACGCCGAATCCCCCGGGACATCGGGGGCGATCGAGGACGGCCCGACCCACCGGGCGTCCGCCGGGATCGGCGCGCGCTCGTGCAGGTCGAAGTCAGGTTCGTCCCCGTGATCGGCCGATCGTCCACTCTGCAACACTCCTTTTTTGCGCAGTGCGCGTTCTGCACGGTCACGGTTTGCGGGGCTTTTCGACGGTCAGGTGGGGCGTCAGCCGCGCCAGTGTCTTCGGGCCGATGCCCTTGACCCGCCCCAGGTCCTTGACCGTGCGGAACCGCCCCCGCTTCGCCCGGTCAGCGACGATGCGTTCTGCGGTCTTGGGGCCGATGGCGGGCAGGCCCTCCAACTCCTCGGCCGTGGCCCGGTTGAGATCGAGGCGACCGTCGGCTGAGTACGCCGAAGGCGTGGCCGTCGTGTCCGGGGCGGAGGTGCTGTCGGGGGCAGCCACCGGCCTTCTCGGGGAGGTCGGCGCCCTGGCTGGCGCGGGGACTGAATCCCCCGCCTCCGACACAAAGCCGAGCGCCAGCGAGTCGCCAAGGGTGAGCGCGAGGACATCGGGGCGATGGACTTGAAGTACGGTCAGTCCCGCCCCGACGGCGACGAGGGCGGCGAGGACGGCGAGGGCGCGGGATTCATCGGGCGTAAGCATGCGGATCACTCCGCGGGGGCATGGATCCGGGGGCTTGTTGCGGAGGCGGTGGTGCAGGGGCGATGCTGTGCGGGGGGGTGATGCGCGGGCGAAGCCCGCGCCAGGTGACACGCTAGTCCCAGAGCGTCCAGCGGGCCTCGAGTACGAAGCGGGATTCCTCGGCCCGGCGCAGCCGGCCGAAGGAGTCCTCGGCCGGGAGGAATCGATTCGAGCCGGCGAAGTCGCGGATCTCGGCCCGCACCTCGAACTCGTCGATCATCCAGGCGGCGAACAGCCCGAGCCGCGACGCCGTCGGCAGGTCCCCCACCGGCGTGCCGGTGCGCGGCCCGATCAGCTCGCCCGTCACGCCGAGGCGCAGGTCGAGATCACCGGAGAGGAACGCATGGGCCGCCTCGAGTTCGGCATGGGCCCGCCAGTCCGGATCCGACGGTCGAAGGACCGGGCTGACCTGGCGGCCGAGCGCATGCCCGCCGACTTCGGCCCGCAGACCACGCAGCGGCGCGACCGCGAGGTTCACCACGACGGCGACAAACTCCGTCGCCTCGCCCGTGACCACGTCCGTGAGCGCGTCTGCAGCGTCGAGCGCGAACGGCTCGCGGGGCACGTCGAGGCCGGGATCACTCCGTCCCGCATACAGCGCCGCCCGCACGCGCCGCTCACCGCGCGGCCATGCGCCGCGCACGGTGCCGCCGTCCTCCTCGCCGGCGCTGCGGTCCTCGAGGCCCAGGCCCGCGAGCCAGGTCGAGGAGAGCACCAGCGACGGATCGTCCCCGCCTGCCGACCCGAGGGAGTCCACGTCCTGCGTCCCGATCCGCGCCCCGAGCCCGCGCGCGACACCGAGCCACGCGCGCCGGCCGGGAGCAAGTCGCCGCTCGAGCCACGCCGACGGGGCCACGTCGAGCGCGCCCCCGCCGGCGGTGCCGGCCCCCAGCCCAAGGTCCAGCCGGGTCGCGCTGTCGAGATCGCGCGCGTAACCGGCCGCGCCCCACAGGAGCGTCGCATGGCGCGGGGCGAACGTGATCGTGCCGCCCGACTCGAGCGACTCGTCGCCGTAGGTGAACGCCAGCCAGCCGTCGCCGCCGCCGACCACGCGCGACGCGTCGACACGCAGACGTGACGATTTCGCCGCCTGGCGCAGGTCGGTCGCGAACTGGAAGTCGCCCCCGACGAGCCGCTCGTCGGTGCGCTCGAAGACGAGCCCCAGCGTGGTGCCACCGGTCCCGACGCGCGCGCCGAAGCGCCCCGACTCGCCGCTGCGCGACTCCGAGCGCGTGGTCTCGTCCTCGACGGCTTCGCGGGTCGAGCGGTAGGCTGCGTCGAGGACGAGCCCCCCCACCTCGTGCCGGCCGGCGAACGCGATCGAATGGTCGCCCGCGGGCCCGAGGGGCTCGAGACTGCCCAACCCCTGCGCCTCGACTGCGACCGCCCCCGAGGTAGGACCCGCGGTGGCGGCGGCGAAGAATCCGCTGTGCGTGTGTTCGGGCGAACCGAGCGCAGCCCACGCGGTGACCCGCGGATGCCCGGCGATCGGCGTCCAGGGATGGAGCGTCACGCGCCCGGCCTCGCTTTGCCAAGAAACGGCTGTGATCGACCCCAAATCAAAACGGCCCGCGAGAGGATCGCGGGCCGCTTGGCGTTTTGCGGTATAGGTGGAAGACCCTAGCGTTCTTCTTCGCCTTCTTCGACCTCGAGATCGTCGTCGGTGAGTTCATCTTCCTCGTCGATGACGGTCAGATCGTCGTCGTCCTCGTCATC
>JANOEH010000210.1:0-16081 GCA_031413115.1 Candidatus Eiseniibacteriota bacterium
GGCCGCGAGTACCCAGGCCATGTGGGGCACCGAGAGTGCCTGGTTGAAGGGTGCGCCGGCGATGATGCCGTCGAAGTCGTCGGGATAACGTTCGGCGGCCACGAGGCCCTGCCGGCCCCCTGTGGAGCACCCGCGGAAATAGGCGTACTCGGGCGTGTCACCGTAGTAGCTGGCGACGATCTCCTTGGCAGCCAGAGTCGCGACGTGAGTCGCCCGATGGCCAAAGTCGATCTCCAGCGCGGGACTGTTCAGGGCCCAGCGGGCGTCGGAGGTGTCACCGGTCCGGCTGAACAACCTCGCCAGCTCACAGGCCGCACTTGGACGCCACCGCGAAGCCATCGAGACACTGCAGCTGGCGCTTCGCACCCGTGGACCCAATCTCGACCCCCTGCGTGGAAACCTCGTGCTGTGCTGGCTCACCATCGGGGAAGTGGACTCGGCCGAGGCGGTGGCTCGCGCCATCACGGACTCCATGGAGAGGGACCGGGCCCTCCTTCCCGTGGCCAACTTCCGGGGTGCCACCGATCAGATCGAGCAGGTGGCGCAGCGCATTCTCGGCCGAACCGACAGCGATCCACAGATACGTGACGAGGCGCGTAGCTCGCTGGCATCCCGCGCGGTGAATCGAGGCGAGGTGCAGGAGGCATGGAACCTGCTCGATCGGGCGAACACCGATGCGAGCGTTGCCTCCGACGCGTCGGTGATGAACTTGGCGTTCTGGAGACAGGCCCTGATGCTGCTCGCCTACGGGCCCATCCCCGGCCCCGAAGCGCGATGCGACGATCTATCCGGTTCGCTGGATGCGACCATTTCGAAGGGGCTTCGAGCCCTCGTGGACGGCGATCCCTCGCGGGCCCGCGCAATCGCAGGCGAGCTCGAGCAGCGGTTCGGGGCTCACCCGGGAATGCTCGAGGGCGCTCCCGCGCTGCTGCGCGCCTGGGCCGCAAGCCTGGAGGGCCGCGACGAGGAAGTCCTGCGCGAGGCCTCGAATGTCCTTGCGCTCTCCGGCCCCGAGAGTTACTTCGCCATCCGCAAGCCCGCCGCACGATGGCTGATGGCCCGCAGTTACGAAAGCCTCGGTCAGGCGGACTCGGCCGTGGTCCACTACCGCGCCGCGCTGCTTCGAACCAATGTCAATAGTTGGGAACTCGTCGCGACATCGCTCATTGAACTCTCCGTGCGCCAGCGTCTGGTGATCGCGGAGACACGCGCCGGGAACGCCGAGTCGGCCCGGACGGAGCGGGAAATTCTCGCGCGTCGTGTCGATCGCCCGGATGCAATCGCGGCGGCCGGACTCGCGGAGGCCGACCTGGTCCTCGCGATGACCCCGGGGGGCGGACCGCGCGCGAGTCAGCGCAGGAACTAGAAGCGTCGCCGGCGCGATGTCGTCGCGCGTGCGGTCGTAGGTCTCGGACAGCAGGTGCGAGCCACGGCGACGAGCGTTCTTGTGCATGCCGGATATCGTATCCGCCCTTGGGAAGATGTCTATGAAGGCGGCGGAAGCCCAGCGAAGACGAACCCCCGCGTGCCCCACAGTCGTGCGGCCTCGTCCCGGATCCGCAGGAAGTACACGCCGCGTGGCAGCGAACGGCCTTCGTCATCGGCCAGGTTCGGCCAGCCCAGCGTGTTCGGACCGGGCACGAGCTGGGTGTCGGGAAGTCGTCGGACGATGCGGCCGTCGACGGTGACGAGCTCGACGCCGACGCGCATCGCGTGCGGCGCATCGACCCGGGCGTACAGTGCGGTTCGCGCCGGGTTCGGCCACAGCGTCCGGATCCGCAGACCGCGCGGACCGGCTGCGCCGGTCGGATCTGGATCGACCGCGACGTTCTGCAGCGAGAACCATGGCGCCGCCGTGGCATCGCTGGTGAAGAAGGCGAGGAGCTTCTGCGCGACCTTGTCGCGACCGCTCGTCGCCGGGTGCGTGCCGTCGGTCGTGCTGAAGTCCGCGCACTCCCAGGTCAGCCCGTCCGCGCGCGGCACGAGTCCGTCGGCCCACAGGTACGGACCCCACGCAAGCCACGGGGCCATGACAGGGCCCGCGGTCGAATCGGGGTTGAGCGCCGCGCTGCCGGACAGTTGCTCCTCGATCAACCAGCGCACGGAAAACGCCGACTCGTAGGCGTAGGGCTCGGGGTTGAGCCCGGTCGAGGCGTAGCCGGCGTAGATGCGACTGCTCAGGTAGCAGAGCTTCAGGTTCGGAAACTTCGCGTGCAGGTTCTGCACGACGGCGCGCAGGTCATCGCGCAGGAGCTGCGTCGCCGTCGGGAATCCCTGCGTCGGCCCCGCGTTCGCCTCCTTGAGCCAGACCGCCTGCACCTGCGCCGCGCGCACGCCCATCGCACCCAGCCGGGCCTCGATCACCGCCCAAGCATTCGCATTCGGATTGGCGAAGACCGCTGCGGTTTGTCCGCCCTGCGCCCCATCGACGAGCAGCACGCGCGGATTCTTGAGGCCCGACCCGTTGGCCAGGGAAATGAACGTCGAGTACTCCTGCGTCGTGTTCGACATGCCGACGCTAAGCACGACGATGCGCCCGGTCGCCGCGGGCAGCCCGAGCGTGTCGAGCGGCGTGATCGTCGCGGCGCGCGCGAGCCCGGCGGCCAGGTGCGCGGCGGGCATCGTGTTCACTCCGCCGGGATAGAGCCCGCCCGCCTGCCCGGCATACGTTGCAGCGCCAAGTTCGGTGAGCGGAGTCAGGCGCTTGGTCGTGCTGTCGCAGAGCGCCGCCGCCTGCGCCGGCAAGGCGGGGGCCGTGAGGAGACTCAGGGCGCTGAGCGGGACGAGGAGGAGGCGAAGCAGGCGCAGGATCATGGCGCAACAAGGGTAGCACCTGCGGCGCGGGTCCGGGACGGAGTCTACGAGCCGAACAGCCGGCCGGGCTCGGCCAGAGTGCTCAGCGGCACCGCCTCGAGGCCCAGGTCCTCGAGCGCGATGCGGATCGAGGGCGTCAGTGTCGGCGCGTCGGCGCCCCGGGGCAGGGCGGGGCGGGCGACGTTCATGCGACGAGGCCACCATGAAATTGTGACATGCGATGTTCGTTTTTCATGGTGCTCGTGGTCGTGGACCGGGTCTGCCGGAGCCCCGTGGAGCGATGTCAAGCCGGGGGTCGGGGTGGTCCTCCGGAGGTGAGCGTACGGTCCGTACGAACCGTACGCAAACCCACGGAAGGGGCAGGTCCCTCCGGGCTTTACAACTCCATGCTGGAGTCGCCGCAGGCCCCTAGAAACTCGTCCCGAAGGCCAGGTGGAAGTGCCAGCGGCGGGAGTTCTTTCGATCCAGCTCGTCCACAGGCGTGCCGTCGACCAGCGCCTGCAGCAGGTCCCCGGAATCCACCAGGTCCGCGGTTGATGGATTCAGCTTGTAGCCCACGTCGAACTTGATCGGCCCGACCGGCGTCCCGAGGTCGAGCCCCAGGCCGGTGCCGTAGAACCAGCCCTCGGCCTCGGGCGTCGCACCGGCCCCGTCGAAGCGCGAGTCCTCCGTGCGCACGCGACCTGCGTCGAGGAACGCATGCCAGCCCCACGCGCCGCGCACGCCCGGGAACGGGACGCGCAGCTCGAGCGACAGCGACGCGCGCTCGAAGCCGCCCAGCGGCACGAAATTGTCGGCGACGAGCCGGATCGTGTCGGCCTCGGTGACCCCGCGCACGTCGGGGACCTTGGGCCCGAGCAGGCGGTCGCCCCAGCCGCGCACGTCGTCGGTGCCGCCGGCGGTGAACAGCACGTCGCGCAGCTGCAGGAACTTCACCGACGGATCGTCGCCCTCGGCGGGGAGGCTCTTGCCGAACGGAAACATCTGCCCCGCGCTCAGGCGTCCGGCCAGCGTCATGCGCCCGGGCAGCGGGTAGTACCCGTGAACGCCGACGTCGATGCGCGAGTAGTTCGTGCTCGCGACGCTCGGAGGCGCGGTGACCTGGACCGCGGGGCGCACCACGAGGCCACGCCGCGGGTTCGCCGGGTTGTCGACCCCGCCGCCCGTGCCCGACAGCGTGAACGTGCTGTTCCACAGCTCGGTCCCCAGCGAATCGAGCAGGCCCTGCGCCTGGTACTGGAGCAGCGTCAGCAGGTCGACATCGCCGGCGGCGAAGTCGTTCAGCGTGTACTCGTAGATGCGGCGTCGTGCGATCTGGTAGTCGAGCGCGATCGACTTCAACCCGCCCAACCGGTAGATCAGCGTCGTGTTGACGCCGACCTGCAGCGAGTTGTCGGTCACGTTGTCACGCTTCTCGATGAACGGGCTCACCACGCCGCTCATCCGCCGCATGAGGAACGACGGCTGCGTCAGGGACACCGACGCACGGTAGAGCCGGTCCGGATCCGCCGCCACCGCCCCCAGGCCGGTCTGCGCCACGCCCGAGACGGTGAACATGCGCGCGCCGCCCATGAAGTTCCGGTGCGTCCAGCGCAACTCCGAGCTGACGCCGGCCTCGGTGCCGTAACCGAGCTGGCCGCTCACCAGGCGCGGCTCGGCCTCGGTGATCCGCACGTGCACGGCCACGTCCGCCGGCGGCGTATCGGGCCGCGCCGACAGGGAGTCGGCGGGGGCGGGATCGGGCGTGTCGACGATCGCGACGCGCACGATGTCGAGCTCGCCGATGTCGCGCCGCGCGTCCTCGAGCTCCTTCGCCGAATAGAGATCGCCGTCGTGGAACGGCAGCCGCTTCTCGACCGTGGCCGCGGAGATGTTCTTCGTGCCTTCGACCGCGATGGGCCGGAACACCGCGCGCCGGCCCGGCGCGACACGCATCGTCAGGTCGCGCTCGGTGCCCGTGCTGTCGTCGGACAGCGCGTGGCGCACACGCGCGAACGGGAACCCGCGATCGCGCCACCACGCCTGCGTCTGCAACCGCAGCCGGTTTGCCTCCCGCAGGTCGAGTCGCTTCCCCTCGAGCTTCTCCCAGCGGCCGAGCTGCTTCTCCCACGAGCCCGTTTCGCCCTCGGGAACGGGAAGCGCGACCAGGCTGTCGCGGGCGATCACGTCGATCCGGCCCAGGATCACCGGCGGTCCTTCGGTGATGACCAACGTCACGTCGAGCAGGTTCTTCGCGTCGTCGCGGATCACTTCGTAGCGGATGTCGGCCTTGCGGAAGCCGGCCTCGCGATAGCGCGAGCGCAACCGCACCACGTCGCGCTGCAGCTCCATCGGATCAAACGGCACCAGCGCCGGGCTCGGCAGGAGCGGGAGACTCCCGATCGCCTTCCGCAACCCGTAGGATCCGCCGCGGTCCTTCGAGACCAGCAGCGGTCGCAGCTCGCGCGAGTCGAGCGTCTTGGTTTTGGTCCAGCGGAAGTGGATCCCGCTCACCTCGGTCGCGCCGTCGATATGTACTTGCGAACTGGCCGGAACGGCCAGGAGCAAGAGTGCCATCGTGCAGGCCGAGAGGAAACGGCAACACAAAGCTCGCGCTTTGCGCTCGCTAGTAGGCACGGCGCGCCCGGATGAACGAGTTCAGTTCCGACGACTCGCCCTGCAGGTTCAACAGCAGCCACTGGTAGGCCTCGTACTCGATCTCGACCTGCGTGCGATAGTTCGTGCTGGTCGACGTGTTGTCGTTCTCCTGGTACTGCACCGGCTGGCGAAAACCCACGTACAGCCGCGAGCTCACGTAGCGGCCCGCCACCAGCGTCGCGCCCTGGACGGCGTCCTGGCGGATCTGCACCACGTCGAGCCCGATCGATTCCTGCGCCAGGTCCTCGAACCGGCCGGTCACCTGCGCGAGTGCGGTCTGCGCGGCCAGCGTCGAGGCCGTCGTCGACGTGCCCGAGCTGATGTCGCTGCGCGTCCTGCCCGTCGCGATGAAGGAGATGATCTCGGTCGGCGACATCGCCGGTTCCGACGACATCGTGAGCTTCAAGTCATCGACGCGCCCGGTGACGTCCATGCGCACGACCACGTCCGATCCGTCGCCGTCGCCCGCGCTGGCGCTCTTGTACGTGGTCTGGATGTCGACCGTGTGACGGTTCGTCGGGCCGTTGAGCAGGATCTCGCCGCCCGAGAAGTCGAACCGGCGCGCGAACTGCTCGACGTAGCCGTGGCCGGGCACCGGTTCGATGCGACCGTACAGCTCGGCCTCGGCGTGCGGCAGCTTCCTCACCCGCACGTTGCCGGCAAGCTCGAGCGCCAGGCGCGGCGCCCTGCGTTGCCGGATCCAGGTGTTGCGCTCGATCGTGACGTCGAGGTCGAGGTCGGATGCCTCGTAGAGCAGGATCACCGGATCGGACGCCTTCGCCGTGACCGGGCCGAACGTCTCCTCCATCATGCGGATGTCGGCCGGCGTGAGCCGCACCTCCGGCACCCGGTTCGCCGCCTCCATCATGGCCTCGGTGAGTTCGAACTCCGAGTTCTCGACCGAGGCCTTCCCGCGAACGATCGGCGATCCGAGCGTGCCGGTCACGGTCACATCGCCGGTGGCGACGACATGCATGTCCTTCGTATTCATCGCCTCGAAGTTTTCCGCGTGCACCTTGAGGTCCGGCTCGATGCGCGTCAGGCCCTTGATCGTGAGCACGCCATCGCCGCTGAGCGTGCCCTTCTCCGAGTGCACACGCGCCTCGCGCACGAACACGCGATCGTCCTCGAGCTCGGCCGTCAGGTTCGCATCGTCGAAAAGGACACCGAGCGCAAGGAGCTCGGCCATGCCCTTCTCGAGCACCAGCCGCCCCTTCCCGGCGAGCGCCTCGCTGTGCCCGGTCAGGTGCAGGTCGACGTCGAGGACGCCGGTCGGCGGCCCCACCTGGCGCGGATCGAGAAACGGCCCGAACGCGGCGAGGTCCATCCGGTCCCCGCGGATGTGCAGATCCACCTCGCCCTCGGCGGCGCGCACGGCAACGATCGTGTCCCCCGGCACGGGCAGGGCGAGCGTGAGCGCCAACGGCAGGTATCCCGTGAACGTGAGCGACGAGCCCGTCGGCGGAGCGAACGCGCCGTCGATCTCGAGCCGGCGGCCGTTCCACTTGATCTGCGTGGTGATCGCCCCCGCGGGCTGGTCCTGCGCATTCATGATCACGTCGATCGAGCCCTTCGCCTCGGGCGCCGTGGCCGGCCCGCGCAGCGCGAGCGTGCCGTCGATCTCCCCGCCCACGTTCGGCCGCCCGATCCACGCCGCAAAGAGGTCGAGCCCGAGCGCGCGCGCCTCGACGTCGAGACTCTGCGTGCCGCGGCGATCGACCGTGCCGTGCGCGCGCACGAGCCCCAGCGCCGAGCCCCGCGCCTCCAGGTTGTCGATCACCAGGCGTTGCGCGCCGTAGGCGAAGCGCGCGGGCCGCACCAGCGCCCACGACGCCGAGTCGGCCTCGATGTCGGCCTTCGTCAGCATCACGTGCGTCATCACCGAGTCAAAAGTGGCCGTCCCCGCGAGCGCGACTCTGTGCCGCGCGTCGAGCGTCGCAGTCAGCTCGAACGCCGGCGCGCCCTCGGCCCAGCGCGCCACGACCTGCGCGGTCTGCAGCCGGACCGCGCCGGCCTGCAGCGCACGGAGCTGCGCCGTCGCCTGCGCCTGGTCGAGGCGATACGTGCGATCGAGCGTGCCGTGCGCGACGAGATCCCCGCCGACGAGGCGGTTGCCGTCGACCGCCAGCGAGTGGATCGCGCCGGACACGTCGAACACCAGGTGCCGCGCCGGGCCGTAGAGCCGGGCGTCCAGCAGCGCATGCGACGCGCCCAGCGAGTCGATCCCGACGATCGGCTCGAGCGGCTCGAGATCCTTCACCTCGAATGCGACGTGCACGCCCGCCGCCGAGTCGACGACCACCGTCGTATCGAACAGCGCTAGTTGCCCATCGCCGTGTGCGTCGGCGACGTTCGAGTGGAGGAACAGCGTGTCGAGCGTGGCGATGCCGGCGGCGAGCGCGACGCGCGCCTCGAGCGAGTCGACGCGCGCGTTCCCGATCCGGCCCTTGGCGACGGCGCGGCCGGTGGCACGTGCGGTGGCCGGGCTCACGCCGTTGCCCTCGGCGGTGAGGCGCAGCGTGCCCTCGCTCGTCAGCGTGTCGGGGCCGCCGGTCAGGTGCGCCAGAGTGCCGAAGGGCACCGTACCGGTCGCGTTCCACGCCGCCGTGTCACCTTCGGCCGTGAGCGTCGCGGTCCCGCCCCTGGTGCGCACCTCGAGGTCGGCGCGCGCGCGACCGGCGGTGAAGTCGAAGACGCCGTCGACGCCGTCCAGGGATACGGTCCCGATGCGCGAGCGCTCGAGGTGGACGCGGCCCGCGGTGATCTCCGCGCCGCGGCCCATGAACGAGAGCGTGCCGGTGAGGTTGGTGCGCGGCATGGACCCGCCGGTCCACGGGGCGGCGTCGACGTTGTCGAAGCGCGCCTCCCGGATGTCGTAGCTCGGCGTCGTCTCGAACGGCCTCGCCGTCCCGGCGAACCGCAGGCTGCCCGACGGCGACTCGGCCGCGCCCTCGAAGGCAAGATTGCCGCGCGTGAGCACCACCATGGCCTGGCCCTTGTCGACTTGCTGCCCGCGCACCAGCGACGGCTCCAGCTCGAGCCACGCCCGCGCGTCGGACCCGCGGCCCTCGGCGCGGAAGCGGCCATTGAGGTCGCTGTCCTCCAGGGCGAGATGGCGGAAGCGCCCGTCGGTGAGGCGATAGCGGCCGTTCGGGTCGAGCTTGAGCCGGGCCGCGGCCGCCGCGAGCTGCCAGTCGCCGTAGTGCGAGTCCTTCAGCGTCACGTCGGCCGTGAAGTCGCCGCCCTGCCCGCGCGCGGTCGCCGTGCCGGAGAGTGCGCTCGGCCCGGACTGGCCCGCGAGGCGCGCCACGTCGAGGTCTGCGAACGTGAAACTCTTCAAATCCCAGTGCACGTTCTCGTGTGTGTCGATTGTACCGACTGCATCCACGGCGCCTGCGGCGCCGTGGAGATAGGCATCGAAATCGAGTCGTGCCGGCGCGAACCCCTCGCCGCGCACGTGCATCGTCGTCGCGAAGTCGGCGCGCCTCGCGAAGTCGGTCCATCCCGGCATACCGGCCACGCGGCGCGGCAGGCGATCGGCGATCGCGGTGAGTTCGTAGGCGGGACGCGTGTCGAGCGGCCGCACCCAGCCCGTGACCTCGACACTCGCCTGCTCGTGCACGGTCTGGAGCGTGACGTCGGCGCGCCCGCGGGTGAACGTGGCCGCAAGCAGGGTCGCGCCCACGGCCTGCGCGCCCAGGCGTGTGCTGTCGGTGCTCGCCGTGACGGTTCCATCGAGGGAATCGATGTGCGCGCCGGTGAGCGCGATGTGCGCGGTCACGTCGCCGTTCAGGTCGAGCGTCGGGATGAAGAGACGCAGGTCCCGAAGGACCATCGGCGCGGCGTCGGCGGTCCACTCCATGCGCTCGATCCCCGCACCGAGCGCAGGACCGGTCGCGATCGCGCCGTTTCCCGAGAGCTTCGTCGTGGGGCTCTGCCACGAGAATCGGCGCAGCTCGGCGCGCCCGTCGCTCACCGCGCCCGCGGCGGTCAGCGTGGCGGCTCCGTGGCGCGCCTCGAGCCGATCGAGCCCGAACGCCATACGCCCGTCCCCGATCCGCCCGTCGCTCAGCGTGAGGGCGATGTCGTCGACCTGCGGCAGGGAGTCGTCCACGCCGGCGACGAAACGCCCGCGCTCGAGCGTGACCGTGCGCAGGCGGATCGGCTGACCCTCGTAGAAGCGGCCGTGCAGGAGATCGCCGAGCGAGAGCTGCACCTCGCCGGGCGTGCGCCCCGTCGTGTCGACGATATCGCCGGTCACGGTGACGCCGCGCAGGTCGAGCCGCGCGATGTCGATCTGTCCGGTGAACAGAGCACGCGGGTCGTGGAACACGCGCAGCGTGTCGATGGAGACCAGCAGGGTGTCGCCGCGCGCGAAGCGGAAGCCGTCGAACTCGAGGTTCTGGAGCCAGTTTCCGCGGACCTCGCGCACCGTGATCGTCCCGCGCCGCGGCAGTTCGATGCGACCGAGCACGAAGAGGACGGTGCGGGTGCCGATCGCGGGGGACTGCATCGCGAGGAGGAATGCGGCGACGACTCCCACGACCACGAGCACGGCGCGCAGGATCCCGTCGAGGACGCGCCGGACCCAGGGGCGCAGCGCACGGGGCGTCTCGGGGGAACCGGGCGGGGTGTCGAACTGGGGCGGCATCCATTCAATCTAGCGCAATGGCAGCCCCTGCGGCCCCTGTTCGCCGGGGGCTTCCGAGCCGTGCGCGGCCGGGCGGTGACCCGTCGCGTGGTGGTGGTGGGCGGGTGAACTAGTCCTGCGGGGCTCCCGGACGTCGCTGCGCAACATGCCACAGCACGCCGCACGGATCGTAGACGTACACCGTGCGCAGCCCCCACGGCTGCATCGCCGGCGGCTTGGGCGCCTGCACGTCGAACTGCCCTGGCAGGTCCAGTGCCTGGATGTGCGCCCACCACGCGTCGAGGTCGTCGACGATGAGCTGCATCATGCAGTTCTCGGCCCACTCCTTCGCGTAGCCGCGCTGGAGGATGAAGCCGCCGGAGCCCGCGTTGAAGATCGCGACCTCGCCGTCGAGCACCTTGGTGAAACCGAGCGCCTCGTAGAAACGCTTCGACCGATCGTAGTCCTGCGTCGGGAGGAACGGGCGGGCGAGTTCAGTGCCGGTAGGGAGGTTGCTCATTTCGAGTCCTCCCGAGAGTAGAGTTCCTCCTCCGTAACGGGATCCGGACCTGTCGGCGGGCCTGACTGTCCGGCGCGGGTGCGTGCGGAGAACATCGGGCCGCGAGCTTCCTGGATCGGGGCGAAGCGCAGTAAGCCCGTGTCCTCGACCATGTCGTCGTAGACCGCTTCCATTCCCCCGCGCATGAAGTAGGTCTCGTGCCAGAATCCTGTTCCACACGAGTCCTTTAGGAACCCGCGCCACCAATCCCGGTGGGGCTCTGAGCGCGCCCAGGCATCGAGTGACTGGAAGTCCCGCCAGTACTGGCGCATGCCCACGTGCGGCGGGAACAGGGAGAACAACAGGTTCTCGTGCAGCAGCAGTCCATCCGGTCGAGCGCCGGCGGCCTTCGAGATCTGCGGTCCGAGTCCAAGCAGCGTCTTGATCCCCGCGAACGTGTTGACCCTCATACCGAGGTAGATGACCACGAGATCCGGAAAGCCCGTCAAATTCACTGTCCGACGGTTCACCTTCGTCTTCACGTCATCCTCCGTTTCTGGCGACGGGATGGTCCTCGATGGGCAGCCAGCCACCGCCGCGAGCTATCGGCCGCTCGTCGATCGCCGCGTGCACCGCGTGCCGCGACAACAGCCGCGTCGAGTCGAGGATGGGCAGCGGCGAGTTTTCCTCGGTGATGATCAGCGGGATCTCGGTGCACCCGAGGATCACGCACTCGGCGCCGCGCGCCTTCAGCTCCGCGATGGCGTCGACGTACATCCGCGTGGTCGGCGCCGTGAACACGCCCCGGCAGAGCTCGTCGAAGATGGCGGCGTGCAGCTTCTCCCGCACGGGCTCCTCGGGGATCAGCCGCTCGAGCCCGCGCTGCGCGAGGGCGCGCGCGTAGACCGGCCCGGTCATGGTCCACTCCGTGCCCAGGAGGCCGACACGCTTCCAGCCGTGGCGCGTGATCTCGTGGCAGACGACCTCGGCGATGTGCAGGCCGGGCAGGGGAAGCTCGCTGGCGATCTGCTCGAGGACGATGTGCGCGGTGTTGTCCGGGCAGACGTAGAAGTCCGCGCCGGCGGCCAGGTGCACGCCGACGGTCGCGTGATCGCCGGCCTCCCAGCCGGGCATGCTGAGCCCCATCGGCACGGCGCTGACGACGATCGGCGGATGCATGTGCGGACCGAGCTGCACCGCGCCTTCGCGACACGCGGTGAGGAAGCACAGGGCACCGCCCTCGGCGCTGTGGGCGAGGATGCCGATGGTTTTCATCCCGCGAACTCCGGGCGGAAGCTCAGGCGCTCCTGGCTCATCCGCACCAGCACTTCGCAGGGTGCAAAGCGCACACCGTGCTCCTTCTCCAGGCCGCGCAAGCGCTCGACGACCGAGGGGAGCCCGAGCACGTCGGCGTGGCGCAACAGCCCGCCGCGGAAGGGCGGGAAGCCGGTGCCCATGATCATCGCCAGGTCGACCAGCGCCGAGGTGGCGACGACGCGCTCCTCGAGGCAGCGCGCGGCCTCGTTCACCATGGCGAGCACCATGCGCTCCCGCCACGCGGCGGGGCCGGCCTGGATCACCTCGCGCGACGGACGGTCGGCCAGCGGATAGACGGCCGGATCGGGCGTGGTTTCCTTGCCGCGATAACGATAGAAGCCGAGCCCGTTCTTCCGGCCGCTGCGGCCTCCCGTCACCATGGGCTCGAGCACGCCGGCAGGGTCGACGCGGTCGCCGAACGCCGCGCCCAGGATGTGCGAGACCTTGTCGGCCACGTCGAGCCCGATCTCGTCGAGCAGGCGCAGCGGGCCCATCGGCATGCCGAACTCGGTCATCGCCGCGTCCAGCGCCTCGATGTGCACGCCCTCGCGAAACAGATGAAGCCCCTCGTTGAGGTACGGCATGAGGATGCGGTTGACGAGGAAGCCGGGCGCGTTCTGCACGACGACCGGCGTCTTCCCCAGGCGGCGCGTGAGCGCGACGGCGGTCTCCATCGCCGCGGGCGCGGTACGCTTGCCGACGATGACCTCGACCAGCGGCATGCGGTCGACCGGATTGAAGAAGTGGAGACCCACGAGCCGCGACGGATCGCGCATGCGCGACGCCATGGCATCGATATCGAGCGAAGAGGTGTTGGTCATCAGGATCGCGTGCGCCGGGAGCAAGGCCTCGACCTCGGCGAGCACGGCCTGCTTCACCTCCATCTTCTCGACGATGGCCTCGATGGCCACGTCGAGCCGGGCGAAGCCGGCGAAGTCGGTCGTGCCGGCGATGCGGCGCATCAGGCGATCTCGTTGTGCTGGCGTCAGACGGCGGCGGCGCACGCGACGTTCGAAAACCTCGTAAGCGGCACGCAGGCCCTTCCCCACCGCCTCCGGCGCGACATCCTTCAGGCGCACATCGACGCCCGCATCGGCCAGCACCTGCGCGATGCCGCCGCCCATCGTGCCCGCACCCAGCACGGCCGCAGCGTTCACGGGCACCGCGGCGGGCGTAGGCGGCTCCTTCTTCACCGCTTCACCCAGGAAAAAGAGCGCGGTGAGGTTCTTGTGCTCGGGCGTGACCAGCAGGCGGCCGCAGGCGCGCGCCTCGGCGGCCAGCGCGTCGGGAATCGGGCCGCGCATCGTCGTCGGCAGCAGGTCGAGAATCTCGAGCGGCGCGGGGTAGTTGCCCCTGGTCTCCTTGAGCACGCCCTTCTTCGCCTGGCCGAACACGAACGCGCGCCCGAGCGGGTTGCCCTCGAGCAACCACGGCGGCAGGGGCGCGGTGGCCTTCTTGCGCGCCGCCGCACGCGTCGCGAGCACGCGGCCGTAGGCGGCGGCATCGAGGCGCGTGCTCAGCCACGTGATCGCGCGCGTGGTGAAGTCCTCCTTGGGCAGGAGATCGTCGGCGAGACCGCACTTCAATGCGCGCTTCGCGTCGAGCGTCTTCCCGGTGAGGATCATGTCGAGCGCGGTGGTCAGTCCCACAAGGCGCGGCAGCCGGGTCGATCCGCCGAAACCGGGCAGGATGCCGAGCCGCACTTCCGGCAGGCCGATTCCGGTCTTCTCGAAGTCCGACACGACGCGGAAGCGACACGCAAGAGCGAGTTCGGTGCCGCCGCCCAGGCACGCGCCGTCGATCGCTGCGAGCGTGGGGAACGGCAGCGTCGCCAGCCGCTGGAAGATGGCCTGCCCGCGCGCGGCCGCCGCTTCGCCCTGCTCGGGCGTGCGAATGTCCCAGATCTCGTGCACGTCGGCGCCGGCGACGAAGGTGCGCGGCTTGCCGCTGGTGACGACGAGCCCGCGCAGGCCGACGTGCGGCAGGCGCTCGAGCAGGCTCGCGAGCTCCTCGAGCACCGCGCTGGCGAGGATGTTGACGCGCGCGTCGGGCACGTCGAGCGTGAGCACGCCGAGGCCGTCGACGCCCGGCGCCAGGTCGACGCGCCACGCGCGGCCCGGCTCGGGCAGCGTGTGACGCGGCGTCGCGACGGGGGCGGTGGTCATCGCGCGACCTCCACCACGACGGCGGCACCTTGCCCACCGCCAACGCACAGCGTGGCGAGGCCGAGCCCGCCGCCACGGCGCTCCAGCTCCTTGAGCAGCGTGAGCACGATGCGCGTCCCGCTCACGCCGACCGGGTGCCCCAGCGCGATCGCGCCGCCGTTGACGTTGAGCTTCGCGGGATCGATCGCGCCGACAGCGCTTGTGCGGCCCAGCTTGTCGCGTGCGAACGTCGCCGACTCGAACGCCAGGAGGTTGGCCAGCACCTGCGCGGCGAACGCTTCGTTCATCTCGATGAGGCCGATGTCGGCCATCGTCACGCCGGCCGCGTCGAGCGCCAGCGGCGTCGCGTACACCGGGCCCAGGCCCATGCGCTCGGGCTCGAGCCCGGCGAAGGAGACCGCGCGCAACCGCCCCAGCGGCACGTACCCCTCGGCGGCGGCGGCCTCCTCGGACATGACGAGCATCGCCGCGGCGCCGTCGGTGATGGGACACGAGTTGCCCACCGTGACGGTGCCGTTCCTGCGATCAAAGAACGGCCTGAGCTTCGCCAGTTGCGCGAGCGTCTGCTCGCGCCGCGGGCCGACATCGGAAGTCACCGGCGCAAACGTCGGCGCGGGGTAGACGGTCATCGTCTCGGCGGCGAGGCGGCCTTCATCCATCGCGGCGATCGTCTTCTGATGAGAGAGGAGTGCGAACGCATCCTGCTGCTCGCGCGTGATCGCGAACTCGCGGGCCAGCACCTCGGCGGTCTCGCCCATGTTGAGGCCGCTGACGGGGTCGGTGAGGCCCTCGGCGATGGCGATGCGCGGGGCAAGGTCGGCGCCGCGCAGGCGCGTGAACGGCGCGAGCTTTGCCCACGCGTTCCGCCCGCGGGAGGACGCCGCGAACGCCTCGGTCAGGCGCGGCCCCATCATCAGGGGATAGTTCGACATCGACTCGGTTCCGCCCGCGATCACCGCCGCCGCGCGGCCGCTGGCGATCCGCGCCGCCGCTTCGGCGATCGACTCGATGCCCGAGGCGCAGTTCCTGTGCACGGTGAACGCGGGCACGTGGGCCGGGATGCCGGCCTCGAGTGCGGCGACGCGCGCGATGTTCGCGGCGTCAGCGGGCGTTCCGCAGTTGCCGAGGATCACCTCGTCGATGCGCGCCAGGTCGAAGCCCGTGCGTGCCAGCAGCTCGCCGATCGCGAGGCGGCCGAGCTCGGCGGCCGGGACGCCGGCGAACGGCCCGCCCGCCTTGGCGAACGGCGTGCGCACGCCTTCGACGAGGACGATGCCGTCGTAGGCGAACGCGCTCACTTCGTCTTCGCCATCAACTGCTGCGCGTCGTGCTTGTACTCGGTATCGAACGGCGTGCGCGGGGGACAGGCCATCGCCTTCTCGAGTTCGGCGCGAGCCTTGGCCTTGAGCCCGAGCTTGAGCAGCGTGCGCCCCAGCTCGACGTGGTGGTTCGTGTAGTCGGGATTGAGCGTGATGGCCCTCTCGAAGTGCGTCACCGCCTCGTCGTACGAGGCGCCCTTGGGCAGTCCACCCAGGATCGTGTTGGCCGCCGTCTTCTCGAAGAACGATAGCTCCGCGATCCCGCGATTCCAGCGCGCGATCACGTGCTCGGCGCGATCCTGCTTCGGGTCGATCGCGAGCGCGCGGTCGGCCTCGCTCTTGATCTCCTTCGACATGCGGATCTTGTCCTTGCCGCCCTTGAACAGCGCCAGGCGGCCGAGTGCCACGGCGAGTTCGAGGTGGCCTTCGGGCTTCTGCGAGTCGAGCACGACGGCCTTGCGGCCTGCGGTGACGGCTTCTTCGAACGCGGCCTGCGCCTTCGGCTTGGCGCCGTCGTAGGTCGCGCGGGCGCCGCGATCGGTGAGCGAGCGGGCCTTGCGCCACGTGAGGTCGTAGTTCGTGGAGTCGGCGGCCAGCGCGGTGCGACAGGTCGCGAGCGCGGCCTCGAAGTCGAACTTCGCGTACTGCGCGTCGGCCTGGGCGATGGCCTGCGCGGAGTCGGCGGCAGCGGGCGCCGGCG
>JANOEH010000211.1:0-16095 GCA_031413115.1 Candidatus Eiseniibacteriota bacterium
GTGTGATATCACCCCCCCCCCGCTGGGGGGGGTGGGGGGGGGGGGGGGGGGGGGGGGGGGGGGGGGGGCGGGGGGCGGGCCTCCCGACCCGAAGTTGCAAGGTCCGGGGTCGGGCTGGTCTCTCCGGGAGGGCGTACGTTCCGTACGAAACGTACAAACCGTACGCACCTCCCGGGAGAGGTTCCGGCCCCCGGGCTTCACAAGTCCCGCCAGGCCCTTGCGACGCAGTCGTGCCCACGGTCTCGCGAAAGCAGTTCAACAACACAGGACACGCGGGGCACTTGAACCAGTTCGCGCCGGGCGGACTTCCGGGGGAAGTGCGCCCTCAAACTACCGATAGATCGCCTTCACCGCGCCCCACGTCGACGGGGCCGCCGCGACCGGCGCCGTGCCGAAGACGTCGAGGTGCAGGTCCGCCTGGCTCGTACCGTTGTCGTCGAAGAAGTCGCCGCGCGGGGTGCGGAAGTACCAGGTGTCGTGCGATGTGCCGACCGTGGGCGTCGTGCGGGACGTGGGAACCCACGCGCCGCCCGCAGCCGTCCAGCGCTGCCCGATCCACAGGTTCTGGCCCACGGTCGGCATTGGAAACTCGAAGTGATAGATGGCATTCGAGGTCAGCCCGGCCGGGAACACCATGGGGATCGGCCCGGCGAGGAGTGCGCCCGGCGCGAGCCCGGCGCCGCCGTTGGCGTACACGCTGACCGACAGCGTGCCGGCCGCGGTGGGGCGCCCACGCACGTCGACCGCGCAGAGGACGATCGTCCCCGACACGTTCGTATGGACGTCGTCGAGAAGTTCGTAGTCCGGAGCGAGGACCGACGCGACCGCGACCGTTCCGGTGATGTTTTCATACACGAGAATGCACGAGGGGTCATGTGCCTGAACGGGCGCGGCGACGATGGTCAGCACGGCGGCGACGGCCAGCATGGTACGGAACGGCTTCACGGAAGGACTCGATTCTGGGGGGAATCGGCGGGTCACGACAGCAAGCGGGGGGGTGATGGGGGGACGCCAGCTCTATTCGATCGGCTCCGCGCCGTCAATCCGTCCCGCGAAGGCGATTCACTTCCTCTGGTCGATCATCCCCGCCAGGCGCGCGACTGGGCGCGGTGCGAAAGGTCGCGTTGGTGCTGTAGCGGAGGCGTGTCCGACTCAGTTCGGCGCCTGCCCCGCAAGCCCCATCCGTTCGACCAGCGCCGTGTACCGGGGATCGTCCGCAATGTCGCGCCAGATGAACTCCCCCACTTGCAGGATGGAGGCCATCAGCGGCGAGCGCATCGCATGGCCGCGCTCGAGCGCCACGAACGCCGCGTCGACTTCGCCGAGCGCGTGGTGGAGCCAGGCGACCGCGACCGGTTCGACGAACGCCGTCTGCGCTGCGTCCTCGAGTCGGGCCAGCGCAGCCCGGGCTCGCGAAGGATCGCCGGCGAGCAGCTCGGTCACGGCGAGCCATGCCTGGGTCAGCGGCAGTCCCGGGGCGCCCGCGAGGAGTGCGTCGGCGCGGCGCACGCAGGCCAGCGCATTGGTGGCGTCGCCCAGCAGGCCGTAGGTCATGCCCAGCTTGATGTAGCCCCAGGTCCACGTCGGGTTGAGGTCGAGCGCACGACGGAACTCGGCGACCGCTTCCTCGAGGCGCCCGGCGCTGAGCAGCTGCCAGCCGAGCTCGTGCGTGGCGTCGACCGAAAGCGGATCGAGGGCCTGCGCCCGTCGCCCCGCCGCGATCCCCTCCGCGGCGTGGCCCATGCCGGCGAGGTAACTGGCATGTTCGCGCTGCGCGACGTCGCTGCTCGGGTTCTGCGCGATCGCCCGACGCAGATCGTCTCCCGCACCCGCCCAGTCCCAGTCGAAGAAGAACTTGATCTGCGCCGAGAGGACCAGCGCCTCGCACAGCTGGTCGTCCAGCTCGAGCGCGCGAGCCAGCGCGGCGCGGGCCTTCGCGATCGTCTCGTCGCGACCGCGCGAGGCGCGCCAGGACTGGAGCACGTACACCGAACCGAGTCCGGCGTACGGCAGCGCGAACGTCGGTGCGCGCTCGATGGCCTGGCGGAACATCTCCTGCGCGCGCTCGGCGCCATCGTCGGTCGAGGTCATCAGGTAGCGGCCGCGCAGGTAGAGGTCGTAGGCCTCGGGGTCGGTGATGCGGCCGCGCGCGGCGGCCACGTCGGCGCGGGCGCGGCCGCTCGCCTCGGAATCGGCCACCTCGCCCAGCAGCGTGTGGCGCAGTTGCTTGACCACCGAGTGCGCGATGTCGTCCTGCACGGCGAAGATGTCGTCGAGCGTGCGGTCGTAGGTCTCGGACCACAGGTGGTAGCCGTCGGCGACGTTGACGAGCTGCAGCGAGATGCGCACGCGATCCCCCGATTTGCGCACACTGCCGTCGAGCACCGTGGCGACGTTGAGCGCGTGTCCCACTTCGGCGATCGTCGCGCCCTTGCCCTTGAAGTGGAACGACGAGGCGCGCGCGGCCACGTGCAGGCCGCGAATCTTGACGAGGACATTGAGCAACTCGTCGGCCAGCCCGTCGGAGAAATATTCGTCGCCGGGATCGGCGCTGCGATTGGCGAACGGCAGCACGCAGATCGAGGCCGTACCGGCGGCCGATACGGCGGGCCTTGCGGGCGAGGCGCCGCCGTTCTCGGCGGCGCGGCGGATGGCGCGCAGCTCGTTCACGACGTCGAGCGCGGTCTGAAACCGTTCGCGCGGCGACTTCTCGAGGCAGCGGCGGACGATGCGCTCGAGATCCGCCGGCAGGTCGGGCCGCAGCGTGCCGAGCGGCGGCGGCGGGTCGCGCAGAATCGCCGAGCTGAGCTCCGCGGTCGACTTGCCCTGGAACGGCCGGCGCCCAGTGGCCAGCTCGTGCAGCAGGATCCCGAGTGCGAACAGGTCGGTGCGCGCGTCGACCGGCTCGCCGCGCAGCTGCTCGGGCGACATGTACGGCGCGGTGCCCATGATCACGCCGTCGCTCGACAACGGCGCGGCGAGCGTCGCGGCCTGCGCGGCGTGGGCGGCATCGGCGACGACTGCGGCGTCCGCATCCGCCAGTTTCGCCAGCCCGAAGTCGAGCACCTTGACGCGTCCCTCGCGGCTCAGCATCACGTTGGCGGGCTTGAGGTCGCGGTGCACGACGCCGCGCTCGTGGGCCGCGGTCAGCGCCTCGGCGATCGCGATGCCGAGGTCGAGCACGCGCGCGCAGGGCAGGCCGCCCGGGAGCAGGTGCGTGTCGAGGGCCCGGCCCTCGACCAGCTCCATGGTCAGGAAGCGGGTGGGCGCGGCTTCTTCAATTGAATAGAGCACCACGATGTTCGGGTGATTGAGCGCCGCGACGGTGCGCGCCTCGCGCTCGAAGCGGGCGAGGCGCTCGGCGTCGCCGGAGACCGCGGCCGGCAGCACCTTGATCGCCACGTCTCGTCCCAGCCGCGGGTCGCGCGCCCGATACACCTCGCCCATCCCGCCGGCGCCGAGCGGGGCGAGGATTTCGTAGGGGCCGAGCTGGGTGCCGGGGCTCAGGAGCATGGGAGGGAGTGTAGCGCATGCGTGGGGCGCGGCGACGTGCGGGTTCCCGCGCGGGCGTCCATATCAACTCGTTGACGCTCCCACCCGATGGCCCGATAGTGCCCCGCATGCGATGCACTTCGATCGGTTCCCGGTCACCCAGGGAGAGCAGATGGCAGAACCCATGATCGACTCCGGTTCGACGGCGTGGATGCTCATGTCGTCCGCGCTCGTGCTGCTCATGGTGCCCGGACTCGCGCTCTTCTACGGCGGTATGGTGCGCCGCAAGAACATCCTCACGACGATGATGCACTCGTTCGTCGCCATGGCCGTCATCGGCGTCCAGTGGGTGCTGTTCGGGTACGCTCTGGCGTTCGGCAAGTCCCACGGCGGCTTGATCGGCTGGTCGTGGGACAGCATCGGGCTCCACGGCATCCCACCGCAGCGCCTGTTCGCCGACAAGGCGATCCCCGAACTGGTCTTCGTCATGTTCCAGGGCAAGTTCGCGATCATCACGCCCGCGCTCATCAGCGGCGGGATCGCCGAACGCGTGAAGTTCTCGTCCTACGTCCTGTTCATCCTGCTGTGGGCCACGTTCATCTACTGTCCGCTGGCGCACTGGGTGTGGGCGAGCGGCGGATGGTTGTTCAACTACGGCGTGCTTGATTACGCGGGCGGCACCGTGGTCCACATCGCCGCCGGCGTTTCCGCGCTCGTGCTCGCGCGCATGCTGGGGCCGCGCCGCGACTACCCCGACGGGGCGATCCTCCCCAACAACCTGACCCTCACCCTCACCGGCGCCGGCCTGCTGTGGTTCGGGTGGTTCGGCTTCAACGCCGGAAGCGCGGTCGCGATCGAGAGCCCGGTCGCCGGCGCCAGCGCCGGCCTCGCGTTCGCCACCACGCAGGTGGCCGCCGCCTCGGCCGCGCTGGTGTGGATGCTGCTCGAGTGGAACCAGACCGGCAAGCCGACCAGCCTCGGGATGGCCTCGGGCATCGTCGCCGGGCTGGTTGCGATCACGCCCGCGGCGGGGCACGTCATGCCGCTCTCGGCGATCCTGATCGGCGGCATCTCGTCGCTCGTGTGCTACACGGCCGTGCGCGCCAAGCACCGCTTCAAGGTGGACGACTCGCTCGATGCGTTCGGCGTGCACGGCGTCGGCGGCATGTGGGGCGCGCTCGCCACCGGGATCTTCTGCTTCACTCCCGTGGTCGGCCTGATCGGCGGACACGTGGGCCAGCTGGAGAAGCAGCTCGTTGGCGTGCTGGTGACCGTCGTGTTCGCGGGCGTCGGCACCTGGCTGCTGGGCACGCTGGTCCAGCGCACGATCGGCCTGCGCGTCACCGAGCAGCAGGAACGCGACGGGCTCGACATCTCGGTCCACGGCGAACGTGGTTACCACCTCTAGCCCCTGGAGGCTGCCCCGATGAAGCTCATCATCGCGATCGTCCGGCCCGA
Source organism: Candidatus Eiseniibacteriota bacterium (assembly GCA_031413115.1). Classification (GTDB taxonomy): domain Bacteria; phylum Eisenbacteria; class RBG-16-71-46; order RBG-16-71-46; family DASYSL01; genus JANPEF01. The sequence continues at coordinate 4,951 of JANOEH010000211.1, forward strand.
ACGGCTGGAAGCGGTCCAGGCCGCTCTGCAGGCCGCCCTCGACGAGGGTGACAACTACCGGCTCACCGCGCAGACCGTGGACGGCCATGGCCGCCAGGCGGGTGAGATCGAGTACTTCCGTGGTCAACCGGTGCGGCAGCGGCTGGTGCAGAAGAGCCAGATCACCGTCGGCGTGAACGACGCCTACGTCGAGCCCGCGATCCAGGCCATCCTGCGTGCCGCGCGCACGGAAGCGGGCGAAGTCGGCGACGGAAAGATCTTCGTCGTGCCGCTCGAGGACTGCGTGCGGATCCGCACCGGGGAGCGGGGCGGCTCGGCGATCTGACGGGACGGTCGCACTGAGGTAGACTGCCTCCCGTGCGCCTGACCCCCGGTTCCTTCCTCGGTCCTTACGAGATCGTCGCGCCCCTCGGCGTCGGCGGCATGGGTGAGGTCTACCGCAGCCGCGACTCGCGGCTGGGGCGCGACGTCGCCCTCAAGGTCATCACCGACGAGTTCGCCCACGACTCCGAGCGCATCCAGCGGTTCGAACAGGAAGCCCGCGCGTCCGGCACGCTGAGTCACCCCAACGTCTGCGCCGTCTACGACGTGGGTCGCCACGAAGGCTCGCCCTTCGTGGTGATGGAGTTGCTCGAAGGGGAGACCCTCCGGGCGATCCTGCAGCGGGGCGCCATCTCGCTGCGCGCGGTGATGGGCTACGTGGCGCAGGCGGCGGGCGGGCTGGCCGCGGCCCACGACAAGCTGATCGTGCACCGCGATCTCAAGCCCGAGAACCTGTTCGTCAAGAAGGACGGGTAGGTGAAGGTGCTCGACTTCGGGCTGGCAAAGCTCACGGGCACGGCGATGGCAGCGGCCGGAGACGAAGCGGTGACGCCGACGGTGACCGGATCCGGCGTGATCCTGGGCACCACGGCCTACATGGCCCCCGAGCAGATTCGCGGGGAGCCCGTGGAGCGGCAGTTCCTGCTGACCGCGGCCCACGTGCGCCAGTTGTCGGTGCGCAATCCGCGCCTGATCGGGTATCCCCTGACCTACCTCGACAACCGGATCGAGTCGGAGACACTCGTCGTGTTCCTGCACGGCGTCGGGGGCGACCACCGGAGGTTCGAGGAGTCGGTGCGGAGCCTTCCGTATCGTGCCGTCTCCCTTTCGCTCGCCGGGTTCGCGCCGGGCGATGCGTATCGTCCGGTGCTCTCGTTCGACGATCATTCCCGGTTGATCCGCATCCTCCTCGCGGAACTCGTGCGCGAGTGCGCTCCGACGCGCAAGATCCTGGTCGGCTTCTCGGCCGGCGCCGACCACCTGCTGCGCATGATCGATTCGGAGAAAGGCCCGGGCGTCGACGTCGCGGGGTTCATCGGCCTGGGGACCAATGTCAGCCTCGACACCTGCTTCGTCTCGAAGCTCTATGCGCAGATGGACCCGGGGAATCCCGACGGGATCCTCGAGTCCCTCAAGTCGCTCGGTGCGGAAGTCCGCTCGTTCACGTCGTGGCTGGTCCTGCAAACGTACATCTCGCAGACCTTCCTGAAGTTTGGCTCCGCGCTGGGGCCCCTGCAACGCTACTCCGCCGAGCTGATCGCCCCCTTCGAGGGGGGCGGGGACCCGCTGCCCGGCTGGTATCGCGCTGCGACGGCGAAGATCGAAAGCGTTCGCTTCGTCTTTTCCGATGCGGAAGCCGGGCCGGCCCAGGAGGTGCTCGCTCGTCACCTGGAGCACGACATCCTCGGCGACCGCTTCACGGAACGCTCCTACGTGACGGAGCCGGTCTCCCACGGCCGGCTGCCCGAGTCCGCGCTCACCAACCGTTACATCGAGAGCGTGGTCGCCGAGCTGAAGGCCGGAAGATGACGCGGGCTCTCCTTGTTCTCGCCCTGCTGCTGCTCCCCGCATCCTGGGCCGTCGCTGCCGAAGACAAGGCCGCGGGGCAGGACGCCGCGCTGCAGGCGGCGTTCGACGAGACCCTCGCCGCGGCGAGCCGGGCGATCGAGCGCCACGGAATCACCGATTCGGCGATGGTCGAGATTCAGGGCGCGCTGGCGCGCCTGGCCGCCCGGCCCGCGCTCGTGGATCTCGCGAGCCGGACGCGGCTCCATACGACCAACGGCACCGCGGGCGCGAACGCGGCCGTGCTGGCCAGCCGCGGCGACGAGGGCCTGACTCTGTACCTCTCGCGCTTCCAGCAGGGGCACGCGACCCCGGTGCACGATCACGAATCGTGGGGCGTGCTCCACGTGCTCGAGGGCCGTGACCATTACATCCACTGGGCCGTCGATCACGACCCGGCCGACTCGTCGCGCACTGAAGTACGGCAGATCCTGGGCACGTTCCTCACTCCCGGCTCGTCCGTGTACTGGTTCCCTCCGCCGCACGACATCCACACGCAGGAGGCGATGGAGAGCACCGTGTGGGAGCTGGTGCTCACCGGACGGAACTTCCTCAGCCCGAGCGTACTCGCGCGCCGCCACTCCTACGATGCGAAGACCGGCGGCGCGTCGTCCATGGCCCCGCCGCCCGCCCCGAAATAGCAGATCGAGACGGCCCGCCCGATCCCGTGATAGACTTGTCGCCCTCGGCCGCCATGGCCGTCGTGACTTCATCCACCGGCCGCTCCAACCTGACTTCCTCGAGGCCCTCCCATGATTCGTCATTCCCTTTGCGTCCTTGCTCTGAGCGCCCTCCTGGCCACTCCGCTCGCGGCCCAGGTCATCACCTTCGAAACCGATCCGGCCGGGGCGGGCTCCGTCGATGACGCCGTGCTGGGGCTCGCTTCCGCGTACGCGGTGGGCCCGCTGAGCATCAGGTTCGGATTCGACGCGGACCTCAATGGCGTCCCCGAGACCACCGCCGCCTTCGAGCAGGCCGGCCCCGACGTCCTCGATGGGTTCGCGGCGTGCATCGACCGGGATACCGCGGCCCCCGGATTCGGACCCCAGCTCGGCAACTTCTTCCTGCGCGGAAACTCGGGCGCGGACTTCGGCGTGCTGGTCATCACGTATTCCGGCGGCGTGGTGAGCGGGGCCACGGGCGAGATCTGGGACATCGATGGCATCTCCAACGGCACCGAGCAGTACCGCGTGCGCGCGTTCGACTCGGGCGGAGCGCCGCTGGCCACGATCGATTCCCCGCTCAGCACCCAGGACAGCGGCTGCGCGAACACCGAGCTCGACGGGAAGCCGTGGACATTCAGTTTCGTCGGCGTCCCGGGAATCGCCCGCATCACGATCGACTTCATCGGCACCAAGACCCAGGGGATCGGGCTGGCGTTCAACAATTTCAACGCCACGGGGGAGCAGCCGGTGCCCGCCTCGCCGGCGACGTGGGGCCGGGTGAAGAGCGTGTACCGGTAAGGCGCGGCGGTTCGCCTACAGCACCAGGTCCCCCGAATGCCGGTCCGCACACGCCCGCACCAGCCGCACCACGCCGTCCGCGATCACCACCTGCGTGGGGTGCACGTAGCTGGAGCCCACGAGCGGGGCGCCCGGGGTCTTCGACCACGGGGCGAACGGCAGGCGGCGCACCTGGTCGGCCATGTGGAGATGATGCGCGCAGGGGCACGCGGGATCGAGCGGCGCCGGGCAGTGCGCCAGGAGAAAGCGCTCGAGCGCCTCGGCGTCGGCCGGCGACATCGGGTACCAGTCCCGGTCGTTGCAGGGATCGTCGTCGTGGAACGCGTTGTAGTAGTCGTGCGCCTCGCGCTCGATCTTCCCGGCCCCGCACTCGCGGCAGCGATGGAACTCGATGCTCGCGCCGGTCGAGAGATCCCCGCTGTGCTCGAACCATGCGGCCAGCCGCGAGTTGGTCGACTGGCAAGTGCTGCAGCGCACGTCGGTGGCCGGCGCTCCCTTGCGGAAGGACGTCATGGTGCCTCCTCGGTTGTGGGTTGGGGAATCGACTGCGGCCTTCGGGGCGAAAGCGGGGTGGGGCGAGGTGGAGCGGGATCGCGAACGCGGGGAGGATCGGGGATGAGGCGGGATCCTCAGGTTGGGCGCGTCGGCGGGGGTGTTCCCGCTACCCGATGATATTCATGCCATGGGGGTGGGACACTTCCTGCTACCTCCTGGCAGCGACACCAAGGCGTATACTCCTCCCCGACCGTCCCCGTTCGCCGTCGCGCACGGCCGCCCCCGCACGGAGCCCAGCCTGACCATGACCGCCCGCCCCGTCATGACCACGTCCTCCCTCGACCTCGAACGACTTCGCCGGCTGCCCGCCGGTCGAGACGTGTGGCAACTCGCCGTCGGCTTCGGCCCGCATTGGATCGTGCCGAACGAATCGGATGGCGAGCCCGAGCTGCCCCTGATCGCGATCTGTCGCAGCAAGGCGCGCGACACGCTGGGCATGGGCGCGCCGGGCCTGCCCGGACAGTCCGGGGACCCGATCGCCCCGCTCGCGTTCGGCGCCATGAGCGACCTGGCGGGCGAACCCGGATGCGGCGCCCGGCCGGCGGTCGTCGAGGTCACGGACCCGGCGCTCCACGCGGAACTCGTCGCGCCGCTGGCCGGAATCGGGATCACCGTCGAACTGGTGGAGCAGGCCGTCGAGCTGGACGAGGTCGTCGCCGCCATGCGCGCGGAACTCGGTGGCCCCATGGCGACGCTGCTGGCCTTCGCCCCCGCGGTCCCGCTGGAGCGCATCGCCTCGTTTGCCGAGGCGGCGGTCGCGTTCCACGACGCGGCGCCGTGGAACCAACTCTGCGACCTCGACCTCGTGTACGTCGAGTCGCCGGGCGCGCCGGCCGACATGCGCTGGTTCGTCGTCCTCGGCGCCATGGGGCTCGAACTGGGGATGGGGTTCTTCCACGACATGGCCGACTTCGAGGCCCTGCAAGAAGCGCCCGACGGTCCGCCGTCGGAGGCGTGGGCCCGCAAGGCGCGCTGGTCGTTCACGCTCGATCCTCCGCAGGACCTTCCGCTCACGCAGTACGAACTGTGGCAGCGCCACCGGCTTCCGCGCACGGACGAGGGGCGCTTCCCACTGCTTCTTGCGCTGGGTGGCAAGGGTCTGCCGAGACCGGTCGACGAGGCACGCCTCGACTTCACGGAGGCGCTGCTGCGTGCGATCATCGCGACGACCGAGGACGAGCTCGACTCGGGTCGCTGGTCGAAGCGCGTCCGCGTGGCCGGCCGGGAGCAGACGATCACGCTCTCGCTGCCGACGCTTCTGGCCGAGGAGACGCTGCCCGGGCTCTCGCGCGTCAAGCCGCGGAGGAATGCGCCGCTCGATCGCCGCGTGATGGAACGCGAAATGGCGAAGATCGGCCGCATGATCTCCGAGCAGGGCATGAGCATCGCGGAAGTAAACGCACGGATCGCATCGAGTCGCGGCAAGCCTCTCGCGGAACTCCCACGAATCGATCCCCGCGAACAGGCGCAGGATCTCTGCTACGACGCGCTCGAGGTGGAGGGGCGGCTGCGCATCAAGCGCGCGCGACAGGCGCTTCGCCTGTGGCCCGATTGCGCCGACGCGCTCCTTCTCCTCGGCGAGGAGATGCCCGATCCGGCACGGGCCCGCGCGTTCTTCGAGCAGGCGCTCGCGGCCGGCGCGCGCGCGTTGGGCCCCGAGGCGTTCGTCGAGTATCGCGGCCGCTTCTGGGGCGTGTTCGAGATGCGCCCCTACATGCGGGCGCGCGCCGCGGTGGCCGGGGCTCTCTGGGCTGAAGGCGAGATCGACCAGGCGATCGAGCACTGGTTCGCGTTGCTCGAGCTCGACGCCGAGGACCACCAGGGCACGCGCGAGATGCTGATCCCGCGTCTGCTGGAGCGGGGCCGCGACGAGGACGCGCAGATGTTGATCGCGCGCTTTCGCGAGCATGCGAGCGCGGTCGTGCGCTACGCCGAGGCGCTGGTCACCTTCCGCATGCAGGGCAAGGGCGCCGAGTCGACCGCCGCCCTCGCCGCGGCCGTGCGCGCCAACGCGCACGCGGTCAAGCACCTGCTCGATCCCGAGTTCGTGCCCGGCGAGCTGCCGGCGTCGTTCCGCTTCGGCGGCGAAGCCGAGGGCCGGATCGTCGCCCTGTCGCTCCAGCAGACGTGGCAGGCGACGCCCGGGGCGGAAGACTGGCTGCGTGAGCATCGTCGCGAGGCGAAGAAGGCGCGGGAGAAGGCGCGGAAGGGGCGACGGTGAGGGTGAGGGTGGGGACGTTGCCCTAGGCGGAGAGCACCTGCCACTCATCCTTCCGGGACTCGACCTCCACCCGGGTGATCGACGCCTTCTTCGCATCGATCCGGGTCAGGCGCTCCGTCCGGTAGCTCATCGTCAGCCGCCCCTGCGCCACCATCAGCCGGAGCAGCCGGTCCGCCTGGGGACCGATGGGCGCGGCATCGTTCTCCTAGCGCGAGACCGTCTCGTCGGCGACTCCCATGTGCCGCGCGAAGTCGGCGCCCGACCACCCCAGGCTCTTGTGCAGGAAGCGGACCTCGCTCCCGGTGAACCGGGTGACCTTCTCGATCAGGACTCGGGCGAGCAGACGGTGCAGCCCTTCGATCCGGGGGATCGAGATTTCGTAGTTCCCGCACTTCGGGCAGCGACTCACTTCCACGCCGACCAGAGTGACGTGCTTGAGGCCGCACTCGTCGTAGCGGTAGTTCTCCTTGCGCGTCTTCATCGTGGCGCCGCATTCGGTGCACTTCATCGGTTCGCTCCCCTCGGCTCGGCGCGCGACGGTCACCCGGCTCGTTTCGACGCGGTAGCGCCAGGTCCCGTGCTCGTATTCCCCGGGCCGGACGACTCCGCCTCGAAGGACGTTCTCGCAGTCGACCGTCGTGAGATCGTCCACGAGCATCTCGTCCTTCGAATGCTTCGTGTACGTGAAGCGTCCGGCCTGCAGGATGTGCCGAATCAGCTTTCTCGCGGCATCCGGCGCAATCGGCTCGTCCACACGATCTCCGCGTTACGCCGGGGATTGATTATTTGTCAACTGCGGTCGACCAGGGCGCGCCGGGCGCGCGCGGAGACTCGGGGGACGAGTCGGACTTTCGGGGGTCGAGGGCGGGCGGACACTCACGCCGTCTATTCTGAAGTCTTGCGGAGGGGTGGGACAGGATTGCAGTGAGCCGGCGCCAGATGTCCGGCCGGAGATCGCGGGGGTGCTCCGGAGGTGAGCGTACGTTTCGTACAAACCGTACGCTGTGCGCCGGTCAGGACGCCTTGCGCTCGAGCCGCTCCGCGATCCACACCTTGATGATCGACTGCCGGGTGACCCCGAGCCGATCGGCCTCGCGATTGGGTCGCCGGGCGGTCGCCGGGTCGAGGTCGTCGATGATGTCCTCCACGCCCTCGTCGAACTTCTTGTCAAAGTCCTCGGCTTTCATGGATCGCCACCTCCCTTGCGCGCGCTCTACGCGCTGAGATCAACCGGACTCGGTGCTCCCGGATCGTCACGACCGCGGTCCAGTGTCGACCGGCGATCACTCCGATCACGATCCATCGCTCGTCGCTCTCGCTTCGACCTGCGACTTCCACAAAGTCCTCATCGAGCCACAACGCCTGTGCCACGATGAAGTCGATTTCGTGCTTCGCCTTGTTCGCAGCGCTCTTGACCACGTCGAACTCGAACTCCAACGGCCCGCTCCGCAGGGGCGGATTGGATATATATTATCCCTTTTCAGAACTCCTGCAAGTCAAGGCGAGGGACTTCCCGCCTGCCAATAGGATTCATAACTATTAGTTGGTATGTCAGTTAGGGAGCTTTCGCATCTGCCCAATCACCTCGCATTGGTGTGAGTCAACTAGGCTGTCGTTCTCCGACCGCAATGACACGGCCATCCCATCGCCAGGGCGGCCGCGCGCGCTTCGAGAGCACTCGGCGGCTCGACGGCGGGCAGTCCTGCGCGCCGTCGGCGGTGCCGCGCGGATCGGGCGGATCGGGCAACGGCGCAGCAGTTGTGGAGCCGACTGCGCCAGCGATCGCGAAGAGGGCTAGAAGGGCCGCAGGCGCGGCAAACGCCATCAACACCGCCTTGTCCCACGGGACTATCATCGTCGGCACCCCCCCGCAGTCTCACCACCCGGAGGCAACTCATGCTCGTGTTCCCACGTCCGCGTCTGCCCTCCGCTGGCATCGTTTCGCCGCTCGTCGCTGCCGCCACTTTCGCCATGCTCGTCGCCGCACCACCCGCCGCTGCCCAGGGCTTCGTCCCCGGACTCCGCATCGATCACCCGGCGCCGACCGCGCCGGCGGGAATCGTGCTCGCTCACTTCGACCTCGACGGATTTCTCGACCTCGCCGTCACGAATCCCGCGGCGGGCACGGTCTCCATCCAACGCGGACAGGGCGGGGGGGGATTCGGACCGCGCGTCAACTACGCCACAGGCCTCGACCCGCGCGCGATCGCACTCGGCGACTTCAACGGCGACGGCACGCGCGATCTCGTCATCGCGAACACCGGGTCGAACACCGTGTCGGTGCGCCGGGGTTTCTCGAGCGCCGCGTTCGGCCCCGTGCTGACGTTCGGAACCGGGCCGATGCCCGTCGCCGTCGCCATCGGCGACCTCAACCTCGACTCGAAGCTCGATCTCGCGGTGGCAAACTCCGGCTCGACGTCGGTGTCGATCCTGCTCGGGAACGGCTTCGGCGCGTTCCAGCCGCGGACGGACGTCGCGGCGGGAGCTCGGCCGGAAGCCATCGTGATCGCGGACATGAACGGCGATGGCAGGCCCGACGTCGTGACGGCAAACGTGGACGAGTCGACGATCGCGGTCCTGCTCGGCCAGGGCGACGGCACGTTCCTGCCGCGGATCGACACAGCCGCCGGACCGCAGCCACGCGGACTCGCCGTCAGCGACCTCAACCACGATGGCACGCTCGACGCGGCCGTCATCGACGGAGACGGCAACGCCCGGGTGCTTCTCGGCAACAACGCGGGAGGCTTCACACCGAGGACCCCGTTCAACGTGGGGACGGGGCGGCTTGCGATCGGGGACATGAACGGCGACGGGCACCCCGATCTCGCCGTGGGCAAGGACGCAGAAGGAACGATCGAAGTCCGGCACGGAGACGGGACCGGCGAGTTCTTTCTCGGCACGCCCTTCGACGTCGGCGGGGGCGTACGCGCGATCGAGCTCGTCGACATGAATGCCGACGGAGCGCTTGACGTGATCGTGGCCACCGAGGCGAGCGACAAGATCGCGGTCATCCTCGCCTGGCAACCGCCGGTCGGCCCGCCGGACGACCTCACGGCGGGGGACTATGCGGGGTTCATCGCGCTCGCCGACCTCGACGGCGACGGGGACCTCGATGTCGGCAGCGCCGACTTCAGCTCGAACCAGGTCTCGATCTTCCTCGGGAACGGCGCAGGGGGATTTGCTGCGCGGACCGGCTACGCCGTGGGCGCCGGCCCGGTGGGTATCGCGTTCGGACGGGCGAATGCCGACACCATTCCAGATCTGGTCGTCACCAATCGCGACGACAACGACGTGTCGGTGCTGATCGGGAACGGCCTGGGCGGCTTCGGATCCCGGCTGGACTTCGCGACGGGAAACGGGCCCATCGGCGTCGCCGTCGCCGACGTGAGCAGCGACGGCAAGGTCGACCTCGTCGTCGCGAACCGGAACGGAGACGACGTCTCCGTGCTGCTCGGCAACGGGCTGGGTTCCTTCGCGGCGCCGACGGACTTCCCGACCGGCCCCGGGAGCGCGCCGTTCACGCTCGCACTGGCGCACTTGAACGCCGACGCCCACCTCGACGTCGTGACGGCGAACTTCGGCACGAGCACCGTGTCGATTCTCCCCGGGAACGGCAGCGGCAGCTTCGGCGCGGGAACGAGCCCGGCGGTGGGCGCCTGGCCATACGGGATCGCGGTCGGGGACGTGAACGCGGACGGGCTCACCGACGTCGCAACCGCAAACTACGGTGGTCCGCCCAACGTCAGCGTCCTGATCGGCAACGGACTCGGTGGCATCACGGAAACCATTCCCGTCACGACGAACGACTCGCCGTACGCCCTGGCCATGGGCGACATGAACCGGGACGGCCGCCTCGACCTCGTCGTCCTCAACCAGGGGGGACCGAGCGTCTCGGTGCTGCTCGGCAACGGCACGGGGCGGTTCGATCTCGTCCAGGAGTTTCCGACCGGGATCGATCCCGGCGGCGTCGCTCTCGGCGACGTCGACAAGAACGGACGGCTCGATCTCCTGACCTCGAACGGCGCCGACGGCACCGTGTCGGTTCGCCTCGGCCGCGCGCCGACGCGCACGATGCTCACCGCGAGTCCAAACCCGGTGGCCCTCAACGGAGTGCTCACCCTCACCGCCACCGTGACCGTGCCCGCACCCGGCACGGGCCCGGTGACCGGCGTCGTGCGCTTCCACGACGGCACCACACTCCTCGGCAGCGCCCCGACGATCGGTGGCGTGGCCACGCTCCAGCTGCCGGCAAGCTTTCCCTGGTTTCGCACCTATCGCGCGACCTACGCGGGCGACGATCGGCTGTTCGGCAGCATCTCAGCGCCGTTCGATCTCATGGCCTACGTGACGACGATCGACGTGCCGCTCGAGCCGCCTGCGACGCCGCTCACGTTCGCGCTCGAGGGCGTGCGGCCGAATCCGGCGAGGCGCGGGAGCCTGATCGTGCACTTCACGCTGGCGGAGGAAGGGGCGGCGCGGCTGGAGTTGTTCGACGTGCGCGGGCGGCGGCTGGCAGCCCGCGAGCTCGCCTCGCCCGCGGCGGGAGCCCACGCGGTGAACCTCGCGGCGGGCATGTCGATCCAGCGGGGCCTGTACTTCGTGCGGTTGGTGCAGGGCGCCGACGCCCAGGTGGCGCGGGTGACCGTCCTCGAGTAGGGGTGGTGCGTCAGGGATCTACACGTACCGGATCCGGACAGAGGACAGGGTTGCGGATCACCACCCGCCCTACCGCGACGTGCCGCCCAGCTTCCAGATCTCCACCAGGTGCAGCGACTGCATCGGCACGCCGATATGGCCGCGCTTCGTGTCGACCGCGATGTCTGCCGGCTGGCCCTGGAGCCGGAGCGCGACGCGATCGGCGCCGCCCGCGATCACGTGCAGGCTCGAGTCGGCCTGGCTGGCGACGAGGATGCGCCCGTCGGCGAGGATCTCGATCCCGTCGAACTGGCCGCCCGCGGCCGGGCCGATGGAGTCGACGTTCGTCGTCCCCGGCGTCCACGCGACGACACACGGGCCCGG
>JANOEH010000212.1:0-17191 GCA_031413115.1 Candidatus Eiseniibacteriota bacterium
CGCGGTCGTCGCCCTCCACAGCCCCTCCACGGCCACGGTTGCCCGCATGCGCCGCGACCGCTATCTTCGGTGGGAGTCGATCACCCCCGCCGCCCTGGAGATCCATGATGACACGTCCGGCAGCCCTCGCCTTGTCTGCGCTACTCCTCCTTCCGGCCCTTGTCCTGGCCCAGGGGAAGGGCGATCCGGCCAAGGGCAAGGGGGTGTTCATGAAGAACTGCATGGTCTGCCACAACGCGGACGGCTCCGGCGGGAAGAAGCTGACGGCCACGGGCAATCCCTCGCGCGACTTCCGCGACCCCAAGTTCTGGGACACGCGGACCGACGCGCAGGTGCGCGAGACCATCAACAAGGGCGTGGTGAAGTCGGGCATGATCGCCTGGAAGGGCATCCTCAAGCCGCAGGAGATCGAGGACGTGATCGCGTACGTGAGGACCTTCGCCAGGAAACCCGATGCCGCGAAGCCTGAAGGCGGGAAACCTGCCGCAGGCTCTCCGGAAGCAAGGCGCACGCTCGCACCCGCGCCGAACTAGATCGTGGCCTCCCCCCGGTTCCACGCCGCGCTCGTGGCATTGCTCTGCTGCGCCCTCCTGGCCGGCCCCGCCCGCGCCCACGACGACCTCACGCCCCACCGCGAGGCGATCACCGCCGCAACCGCGCTCGCACCCGACGATGTCGACCTGTGGCTCACCCGTGCCGAGTTGGCGCGGCTGGCCCGCGACTTCCCCGCCGCGCAGTCCGCGATCGAGCGCGCCGCGATGCTCGCACCCGCCTCTCCGGGCGTCGCCCTGGCGGGCGCGGCGCTCGCCCTCGACCGGGGCGATGACTCCGCCGCGCGCACGATCGTGGAAGCCGCACTGCGGCGCGGTGCGCTGTCGGCCACCGACCACGCAGCCCTCGAGTTCCTCGCCGCCCGTATCGCCGTGGCGCAGGCGCGCCCGGCCGACGCGCTCGGCGCCTACGATCGCGCCCTTGCCGTCGCGCCGCGCGTCACCGCCGATGTCTTCCTCGATCGCGCCGCGGTGGCCCGCGCGCATGCCGGCCCCGCCGAATCCGCGCGCGGCCTCGCCTTCGCCCGCACGCGCCTGCCGCACGACGGCGCGCTGCGCGACGCCCTGGCGCGCGATCTCGTCGCGCTCGGGCGCGACGACGAAGCCCGGATGCTGCTCGCAGGCTGGAGCGCGACCGGCGAGGCCGAGTTGACGCGCGCGTCCGCCGCCGCCCCGGTCCCGGGCCGCACGCTCGCCCCGACGCTCGTGGCGCGCAACGCTTCGTGGCGGTGGTCGACGCCCGGCTCCGCCCCTGCGGGAAGCTGGAAGACACCATCCCCGGCCGACACGACGTGGCCCGCCGGGCCGGCTCCCCTGGGATTCGGCGACCCGTCCATCGTCACCACCATTCCCATGGGCCCCACCGAGAGCGAGCGTTACACGACGAGCTACTTCCGTATCCTCTTCGCGGTCCCGGATGCGCCGGCCGCGTACACCGCGCTCACCCTGTCGGCATTCTACGACGATGGATTCGTCGCCTACTTGAACGGCATCGAGATCGCGCGCCGCGGCATTCCCCCCGGGCCGGTCCTCTATGGCACGTTCGCGGCGGATCACGCAGCCACCGGCTACGAGACGATCAACGTCAACGCCGCGTTGCCGCAGTTGCTGCAGGGCACCAACGTGCTCGCTGTCGAAGTCCACCAGACGACGAGCACGAGCAGCGACCTCGCCTGGGATGGCGATCTCGTCGCCACCAGCGCCCCCGCCAGTGTCGTGCGCGGCCCCTACCTGCAGAACGGCAGCTCGGACGCGATCACCGTGCGCTGGCGCACCAACGTCACGACCGACAGCCATGTCTGGATCGGCCCCACGCCGGGTGCGCTCCTCCCTGCGGTGACCGATCCCGTGGCCACGACCGAGCACGAGGTGCGGGTCACCGGCCTCACGCCCAAGACGAACTACGTGTACGCGGTGGGATCCTCTGCCGCCGTGCTGGCGGGCGACGACTTGAGCCACGCTTTCCGTACCTCGCCGGTGCCCGGCGATGCGCATCCGACGCGCATCTGGGTGCTCGGCGACTCGGGCCTGCCGGGCATCGCGCAGAGAAGCGTGCGCGATGCGTACACCACGTTCACGGGCGCCACGCCGACCGACGTCTGGCTCATGCTCGGCGACAATGCCTACCAGGTCGGCAGCGACGCGGACTACACCGCCGGGCTGTTCACGCCCTACGCCACCTTCCTGCGCAGCCATGTCCTGTGGCCGACGCGCGGCAATCACGACGCGCTCCACAGCGGCGTCGGCAACGACTACTACGACCTGTTCACGCTACCCACCGCCGGCGAGGCGGGCGGAGCGCCGTCCTCGACCGAGGCGTGGTACTCGTTCGACCACGGCGACATCCACTTCGTGTGCCTCGATTCCGAGGGCTCCGTGCGCACGCCGGGCAGCCCGATGCTGACGTGGCTGGCCGGTGACCTCGCGGCCACCCAGCGCACGTGGACGATCGTGTTCTTCCACCACCCGCCCTACACGAAGGGTTCGCACGACTCGGACAACGTGGGAGACAGCGGCGGCCGCATGCGCGACATGCGCGAGAACGTCCTGCCCATCCTCGAGGCGGCGGGGCGTCGACCTGGTCCTCTCCGGGCACAGTCACTCGTACGAACGTTCGTACCTGCTCGACGGGCACCACGGCACTTCGGGCACGCTGACTCCGGCCATGATCCTCGACTCCGGCGACGGCGATCCCGCCGCCGGCGGGGACAGCGCCTACACCAAGCCGACCGTCGGCGCAGCGCCCCACGAGGGCGAGGTCTTCGCCGTCGCCGGCAGTTCGGCGCAGGTCTCGGGCGGAGCGCTCAACCACCCCGCGATGGTGACCTCGATCAATGCGCTCGGGTCGCTGGTCGTCGAGATCGACGGCCCGCGCCTGGCCGCGTTCTTCCTCGACGACGCGGGTGGGGTGCGCGATCGCTTCGTGATCGAGAAGGGCGCGGTCGTCGCAGCTTCGTCGCCGACAGGCGACGCGGTGGGGATTTCGTTCCGCGTCGCCGGTGCCAATCCATTCCGCGGGGAAGCCAGCTTCGCGCTCGAACTGCCGCGAGCGGGCGACGTGGAGATCCGCATCGTGGATGCGAAGGGACGACGCGTGCAGCGACTCGCCGTTGGATCGCTCTCCGCGGGCTTCGCCCGCGTGATATGGGACGGAAACGACGAGTCCGGCCGACGGGCGCCGGCCGGACTCTATTTCGCGATCCTCGATGTCACGGGCGAACGTCGCGTCACCCGCCTGCTGCGCGTCGACTGACGCCGAATCGCGTCGACTACCGGATCTCGATGGTGAACGGCACGAGCGCGAGGCGCTTTCCGCCGGCCAGTCGCGTCAGCCCACCGGCGAGCGACAATTCGCGCCGCAGCAGTCGCGACGTCCATGGCACCGCCGCCCGTACCGTCCCCTCCATCCCGGTCAGGTCCTCCTCGGCGAGCGCATTGTTGACCACCTGCTGCAGCAGCGTGCGCTTGATGCGCGGGTAGATCTCGACCCTCACTTCGGCGTCGGGCGCGATGTCGGCCATCGTCCGCGCGACCTCGACCGCGCGCTCCAGCCCGCCGACCTCGTCGATGAGCCCGCGCTCCTCGGCCTGGCCACCGGTCCACACCCGGCCGCGAGCGAGGTGGTCGATCGAGTCGACCGAGGCACCACGATTCTCGGCCACGATGCCGACGAACGTCTTGTACTCCTCGAACATGTCGGTGCGGTAGCGCTCGCGCTCGGCGGGAGTGAACCCGCGCAGGGGCGACTGGAACTGCGCGTTGGCGCCGCGGCTCTGCACGTCGACGGAGACGCCGAGCTTCTCGTACAGCCCGCTCAGGTCGAACTTGCCGCCGATCACGCCGATCGACCCGGTCAGCGTCCCGCGGTCGGCGAGGATCGTGTCCGCCCCCATCGCCAGGTAGTAGCCGCCCGAGGCCGCGAGGTCCGAGAACGAAGCGACGACCGGCAGCTCGCGCGCCGCCTCGCGCACGCCACGCCACATCAGGTGCGAGGCGTAGACCTCGCCGCCCGGGCTGTCGATCCGGACCACGATCGCGCGCACGCCCGGTTCGTCCCGCGCCTCGTCGAGCGCGTCGAGAAAAGTCTCGGTGCCGACCGTGCGTCCCCACACGGGGTCGGTGCCGCTCTCGCCCGTGACGATCGTTCCGCTCGCGTGAACGATCGCGATGCGCGGCCCCACGTTGACCGACATCTCGCCCCCGAGCACGTCGAGGTACTCCTCGAGCAGGACCTGCGTTCCGCCGGCGCCGCCGGGCAGGAGATCCTCGAGTTCGTCGGGATAGAGCAGGCTGTCGACCAGGCCCGCGGCCCGCGCCTGCACCGAGTTGAACGGGCCGCGATCGATCAGCCCGGCGACCGACGCGCTGTCGAGGTCGCGCGACTCGCCGATCGCCGCGATGAGGTCGCCCCACGTCTCGTCGAGCAGCGACTCCGACGCCTCGCGCGCCGCGTCGGACATCGACGTGCGCGTGAACGGCTCGCCCGCGCTCTTGTACTCGCCGATGTGCTCGAAGTCGGCCTGCACGCCCAGCTTGTCGAGCGAACCCTTGAAGAAGGTCTCGTACGAGGCGAGCCCGTCGAGATTCAGGTCGGTGTTCGGCGCCATGTAGATCACGCCGGCCGCGCTGGCCAGCGCGTACTCGAGGTCGCCGCCGCTCTCGAGGTAGGCGATCACCGGCGTGCCCCGCTCCTGCAACTCGGCCAGCTTGATACGCAGCTCCTCGGCCTTGGCCCAGCCCAGGTCGACCCCGTCGATGCGCAGCAGCACGGCTTCGATGTGCGGATCGTCGGCCGCGCGATCGAGCGCGTGCAGGTAGTCCCAGAGCGTCGGCGTGTCGCGGTAGAAGAAGCGGCTGTTGCCGCCGGTCGGCATGTCCTCGTTCACCGGGTCGGCGAAGTCGAGCACCAGCGTAGTCGCCGGCTCGATACGCAGCTTCTTCTCCGAGAAGACGAGGCCCAACCCGACCAGCCCCAGGCCGGCCATGACGAAGATCACCAGAACCGCTAGGATCCAACCCTTCCGCACCGACATGAGCCCTCCAGGACGACGACTCCGGGATCCCCTCGTGGGACCCGGCCCCGGGGCCATACTAACGCAGCGGGAGCCGAAGTTCCGCCGCGACGGTGAGGCTCCGGGCATCGTCGGTGGGCACGGTGTGCTCCTCCCAACGCAGGTCGGCCGTGGCGCGCGCCGTGAGCCGGCGCCCGAGTTTCCGGTCGGCGAACCCCGCCAGCTCCACGTACCAGAAGTCGGACCGCGCCGAGAGGTCCTCGGCCGAGGTCGCCGCGTCGAGGTAATTACGGCGCCCCACGCCGGGCGTGAGCGCCCACCAGCCGGCGGCGACGAAGCGCTCGACCTCGATCCGGATCGCCAGCTCGTCGTACTCCTCGCCGGCCACGGCCTGCCGATCTTCGTCCGAGGCGCCCGGCGGCAACCCGCCGAAGTCGGGCGTGCGCGCGAACTCGATCTCGGGCCGGAGTTCGACCGTATTCTCGATTCCGGCCTTGCGCACGAACAGCGCGTAGCGATAGAAACGGCCGTCGAAGAACGTCGGCGTGGGCTCGTCGTAGGTGACGCCGCGCAGGCGCGTGCGCAGGCCCAGCTCGATCGTCGAGCCGGCACGCCACGTCCCCCGCGCCTCGAAATCGCCTTGCCACAGCCGGTCGCCCACCGCCGAGTCGCGATAGGCGAGGCGTCGCGCGGCCGAGCCCCAGGCATCGAAGCCGAGCCGATCGGTCGCCCGCCACAGCCCGCTCAATCCCAGGTCGTGCTCACGGTAGTCGCGGGCGGCCGTGTCGGGAAACGCACGCGTCCCGTATGCGTAGTTGACGGTCGCCGTGCCCGCGTTCCACAGGTGATCGAGGTCGAGCCCCGCCTGCCGCCAGTCGAAGTCGGGGAACAACGCCTCGCTCGCCTCGTCGCCACGCACGCGCTCGGCGCGAGCGAACAGGCGCGACGACCACGCCCGATCGCGCGTGAACCATCGTCCGGCTGCGAGGGCGCCCAGCCGCGCATCCGAGCGGCGCAGGCCGAACGACGTGTCGCGGCGAAGGTCCGCCTCCAGATCGAGCGACGCCGTACCTGTCGCCCCCGTGGTGAGCACAACACCGGCGGTTGTGAAGTTGCGCAGCAGCGTGTTGCCGGCGCGCAGCTCGTCGGCCACCTGCCACGCCAGGCGCCCGTGCGCACCGACCACGCGCACGATCCCGAGGCCGCCGAAGCGCGTCTCGGGATCGCTCACCGTCGTGCTTTGGTCGAAGGCGGTGCTGTCGAACGACTGCTCGAAGAAGACGAAGTTCGAGACGTCGCCACCGATGCCCACGTCCATGAAGAGGCGCGTGCTGTCGGCCGCGGCGGGCGTGCCGGCAAGCGCCCCGAGCTGCGCCGACGCGCGCTGCGGAGTCATCGCGACGAGCACGACGAAGGCCGCGATCGCACAGGCGATCGCGGCCCGACGGGCCTTCGGGCAGGCAGCGAACAGGAAGGAAGCGAGCAGCGCGGCCCCCGAATGCGCTCAGCGCCCGGAGGGCGGACTGTCCGGCGCTCTCGCGCCGGACGGAGCTCGATCGGCGCGATCGAGCGCGCGGCCCAGTTCGTCGCGCGCGGCGAGCGTGAGATCGAGTGCCCGTGCGGCGTCGCCGGCGCGGAGGCGATTCCAACCCCGCTCCTGCAGCTGCCGCGCCCAGGCGAACGCGGGCTGCGCAGTCGGCACGTCGGCCATCCCGGCCGAGGCGCGCAGCAGGTCGTCGGTGCGCTCGAGTGCGGCGCGCGCGCGATCGGGCGCGCCCGGCGTGGCCCCGTCGGTGAGGCGCAGCGCGCGGAACGCCCGGTCGCGCGCCTGCGATGTCGCCGTCAGTGCAGCCCGCGGGCGGGCGGCCTGCGCCATCGACTTCGCCTTTGCCTGCAACTCGACCGCGAGATCGAGCTGGCGCCGCGCGCGCTCCGACTCCGAAGCGCGCACGACCAGCGCGACGCGGCCGATCAGCGCATCGGTCCGCTCGATCGACAGCCGCACGAACTCGCCGCCGGTCGCGTCCTGTCCCGTGCGCAGCGCCGAGTAGGCCCGGTCGCGCGCGCGCAGGGCGAGCCCGATCGCATCACGGTAGAATCCGCTCCCCGCCGAGGAGCGGGCCGACTGCTGCAGGGTGATCGCCTGCGCGAGGTAGGCGCACGGCAGCCGAAGGTCGCCGGGGGAACAGGACACGGTCGTGCTCGCGCGGTCGATGACCGACTGGGTGACGTCGATCGCGCGCTGCGCATCGGCCAGGGTCTGGGCACCGGCCGGTGTCGCCGGGCTCGCCGCCGCGAGAACGAACACCAGTGCGCCTGCCCGAACGAACCCCCGAAGCCGCGTCGCAGTCATGACCGAGGACCTCCTTCCGTGCCGGGCCGCCGACCGGTTGGCCGGAACCACACCCGGATCGTTTGCACGCAGCGTGCCAGCGGGCGCTGCGGGTGGGCCCGGGATGGACGGGCAAACGACCACAGCAAACGACTGTGCAACAGCACATTGCAAAGCGAACCTGCGATGGCTTCGAACTCCGTGCCGGGGCCCGCCCCCTGGAGAAGCCTGCCCCTTCGGGGCGGGATGTACCCGCGGGGACACCCCCTGAGGGGGCCGCCCTCGGCGGGACAGCGGCACGGTATACTTCTCTCCGCCCGCGCACGACCGTTCATCCTGGAGACTCCATGCCCCGACGCCGGCTCACCGCTTCTGCCTCGCCCTCCGGTGCCTTCGCCGCCGCCCTCTCGGTCGCATGGGCCCTGGGCTGGGGACCCGGCGCTGCCCCGCTCGGCGCGACCCCACCGCAGACCCCACTCGATGTCCGCGTGCGTTTGCTCGATGCCCCCTCTCCCGGACGTCCGATACGCTTCGAGATCGAGGTCGAGCCACTCGTCCCGGGCGAGCGTCTGCGCCTGCGCGTGCGCCTGCCGCTCGGCGTGCAACTCGATGGCCTCGACACGCTGACCTCGTTCGCCGACCCCGTGGCGGGATCCGTGCAGCGCGTCACCGGCACGCTGCGCGGCGCACCACACCGGCGCCACCACGTTGCGCTGTTCGCCGAGCTCGACGTCGCCGGCGGCCGCACCTGGACGCGCGGCGAGACGTTCTCGTGGCTCGCCGGCGCGTCGGCCGTGCGCGAGCCCATGGCGCGTCTCGTCACCGACGGCCGCGGCGGTTCGCTCGGCGCGTTCGACGGCACGGCGCTCGATCCGCCCCACGTCGGGCTCGCCTCGAGCGCGCCCACCTTCCGCCTCGCCGCCTCATGGACCGCGAGCGGGCGCTTCCTCTATCGCGATCGGGAGCAGGACCTGGCGGGGTTCACCGGTGCGGAACCCGATCGTCCCGCGAGGTACGCCGATGTCCAGGTGCTTGACGCGACGACGAGCGCTCTGCTCGCCACGGGTGCAACCGACGGCAACGGGTTCTTCTCGATCCCGGTCACCGACACGCAGGTGCGCTCGGTGCGGCCGCGCCTCGTGAGCCTGTCCAGCAACACGGCCGGACTCCTGCTCGACGTGCGCGACAACGCGACCCAGCGCCTGCCCTACGGGGTCAACGGCGCGCTGGTCGCCGCGCACGACCCGTCGGTGAACGTCGACTTCGGCACGACGACGGTGTTGCCGAGCGCCGGCGGCGAAGCGTTCAACGTGTTCGACGTACTGCTCGACGGCTGCGACTTCTACGCCCAGTTGCAGGGTGGGTCGCGCCCCCCGATCCGCCTGACCGCTTACTGGCAGACCAACTCGGTCGATGGAACGTACTTCGCTCCAGGAACGAACTCGATCCACCTGCGCGGCGGCGAGGGCTACGACGACACCGTGATCGGCCACGAGCAGGGTCACTTCATCGCCCGCAACTGGTCGAACGACGACAGCCCCGGCGGCACGCATTACATCGGCGACAACGACCAGGACCTGCGCCTCGCGTGGTCCGAGGGCTGGGCCACGTTCTTCGCCGCGGCCACGCGACGGGCGCTGGGCCGCGCACCGCTCGCCGCGGCGTACATCGACACGCAGGGAGGGCCGGGACCGGGGAACCTCAACTTCTCGTTCGAGATCGAGGGACCGAGCGTCCCCGCGCTCGGCGCCGCCAGCGAGGCGGCGGTCAGCGGTGCGTTGTGGGACATCCTCGACGATGCGGCGACGGCCGACCTGACGCCCGGCGTCGACGACGACGCGCTGGCGCGCCCGGCGGCCGAGCCGTGGGACGTGATCGAGAACGTTCTGCCGGCGCCGACCGTCGGCAACGTCTCGCTCGAAGACTTCTGGGACGGCTGGTTCAAGCCGGGGTCGTCGAAGGGCTTCGATGCCGAGATGGCGGCGGCCTTCTCCGCGCTGTCGATCCGCTACGTCGCCGATGGGTTCGAGCCCGACGACGCGATCGCCCAGGCCCCGGTGGTCGCGACCACCGGTGCGCCGCAGGAGCGCACGTTCTACGGCTTCGGCGACACCGATCACGCGCGCTTCGACACCCTTCCCGCGCAGACCTACGTGGTCGAGACCACCGACCTCCTTTCCGACGGGAACACCCACCTCACGGTGCTCGGCCCGGACCAGTCGACCATCATCGCGACCAGCGACGATCGCACCGCGGTCGACGCCTCGTCGCGCGTCGATTTCCTCGCGACCGGCGCGGGTCCCTACTACGCACGGCTGGTGCACGCCGCGGATCTGGGAGTCTACGGGACCTACGCGCTTCGGGTCCTGCGCACCAGCGGCACGACCGCGACCTTCACCGAGGTCGGCGTGGCCGCCGGCGTGGCGCTGGCGGGCAACAGCCGCGGCTGCGCCTGGGGCGACGTCGACGCCGACGGGGACCCCGACCTGTTCGTCACCAGGCTCGGCGGCACGACCGCGTGCTACCGCAACAACGGCGCGACGTTCACCGACCGCGCCGCGGCGTGGGGGCTGGCGATCGCCGGCGACACGCAGGGTGCGGCGTGGTGCGATTACGACAAGGACGGCGACCTCGACCTGTTCGTCAGCGCGATCGGCACAAGCCGGTTGCTGCAGAACCGTCGCGCCGACAGCGGCGACTCGGTGTTCGTCGACGTGACCGCCGCGAGCGGTCTTCTGCGCAGCGCCGAGGGTCGCTCGGGCGTGTGGGCCGACGCGAACCGCGACGGCATCGCCGACCTGTACGTCACCGATGCCGTGGGCCAGGCGGCCCTGTTCACCGGCGACGGCGACGGCACGTTCACCGACGTGACGGCCGCGACCGGCGCGGGCTTCGCCGGCACGTCACTGTCCGCCGCGTGGTGCGACTACGACCGCGACGGCGACGACGACCTCTATGTGACCGGCTTCGACGGTGCCTCGCGACTGTACAAGAACCTGCTGCGGGACACCGGCGGACTCGCGTTTGCCGATGCGACGAGTGCCGCGGGTGTGCCCGCGGGAACCAGCGGCTTCGCCGCGGAATGGGCCGACTTCGACGGGGATGGCCGGGCCGACCTCTACGTCACCGGCGCGGGCGGGCCGAACTGGCTCTACCGGAACCTCGGCGACGGCTCGTTCGCCGACGTCACCGTGCTGCGCAACGCGGCCAGCGCGTACTACTCGACGGTCGGCACCTTCGCCGACGTCGACAACGACGCGGACCTCGACCTCTTCGTCGGTAACCTGGCGCAGCCGGGCCTGGCCGGCGAGAACCGGCTGTCGCTCAACACCGGCGGCCAGTTCAGCGCGATCCCGCCGCTGGGTGTCAGCGCGACGACGCGCGCCGCGGCGTGGGCCGACTACGATCGCGACGGCGACCTCGATCTCTACGTGACCGTCGGGAACGGACAGGTGAACCAGCTGTGGCGGAACGAGTCGACAAACCTGCATCGCCTCGAGATCGCCCTGCTCGGGCGCGCCTCCAATCGCGACGGCTTCGGCGCCACCGTGCGCGTGCGCACCGGGCCGCGCGTGCAGTACCGCGTCGTCACGGGCGGGGCAGGGTTCGGGTCGCAGTCGAGCGTACCCGTCGAGTTCGGGCTGGGCCCCGGCACAGTGGCGGACTCGGTGGTGGTCGACTGGCCGTCGGGCATGCGCTCGGTGCTCACGGCGGTGCCGATCGGCGTGCATCTCGTCGACGAGCAGACCGCCGTCGCCAGCGACCATTCCCCGCTCGGTCCCGCGGCCCCGGGCGGGCTCGCCCTGGCCGCCCCGGCCCCGCAACCGGCGCCCGCCGGAGTGGCGCGACTCGCGTTCACGGTCCCTTCGCTCGCGGGCGACGCGACGACCCGGGTCCGCCTGGCGCTGTACGACGTCGCGGGCCGGCGCGTGCGCACGCTAGTCGATGCCGCCGTCATGGCCGGACCGCATGCACTCGGCTTCGATGGCTGCGGCGAGGGCGGCGCCCGGCTGGCGCCGGGCGTTTATGTGCTCGCGCTCGAGGCGGCGGGCGCGCGGCGCACGCGCAAGCTCGTCGTGCTCGCCGGGCCGCCCTAGCGCGGCTCCGTCCAGGCTCCGGCTACAGGAGGAGGGCGCGGATCACGGTGAGCGTTCGCTCCTCGCCGCCCTTCGCGCTGCGCACGCGAAGCAGAACCCTGGTGCCGGCGGGCCCGCGGAGTTCCTCCGCGAGTTCCTGCGCCGTCGCCCGATCGAGCTTCTTCCCGTCGATGGCCACCACCTGGTCACCGACACTCACGCCGAGCGCCGCCGCAGGCGATTCGGCGAGAACCCGCGTCACCCTTGCGCTCCCGCCTTGCGCGTCCGGGGCGAGCGCCACGCCGGGCCCGGAGAAATACTCCACCGCCGCATCGTCGACCGGGACCTCGACGGCGACCGGTTCGAGCAACATCTCCTGTCGCGGAAAGTCGAGCGTCAGGCGGAAGCGGCGCAGCACGTCGAGGCCGAGCACGCCTCGATCACGGGTCATCACGCCGAGCGCATGACTGCCGGCGTCGGTCGGCGACGGTGCGAGCACGATGGGCCGCGACACGACCAGCCCGCCGATCTCGAGGCTGCGCAGCCGCAGTGCGTCGGTCGACACCTGCCGACCGTCGATGCCGGCGTAGGGAATGCCCGGCAGGCGGCGGTCGGGCGGATTGCTCACGCCGCCGGCGAGCGTCGCCGACAGGAAAGTCCGCCACGACCCGGTATCGACCACGAAGTCGCTGGCGTCGCCACCGTCGACGCGCACCGGCGCGAACACGAGTCCGCCCGCCATGGTGAACGGCACGCGCGTCCCGCGCGGACCGGAGGGCTGCGCATCCCGGCTCTCGGCTAGCTCGAGCGTGCCGCGCTCGAAGTCCCAGGTGACCGCGAAACGGGCGAACGCCGACACGCCGAGCACCCCGTCGATCGACGTGCCGAGCGATGTCGACAGGCTCTTCAGGTCGAGAACGACTCCGCGCACGCCGCCCAGCCGGTGCGATCCGAGCTCGAACGGCGGAAACAGGGCTGCCTGCGCCGTCGCCCCGCCGCCGATTCCGGCGATGTCCACCGCCTCCTCCGACGCGATCGCAAGCTCGGCTGCCAGCTCGCGCGAGACCGCGGTCACGGCGGCGCCACTGTCGACGAGGAAACGCCGCGTGCCGTGGTTGGGGAACCGGACGTCGGCGAAGTGATGATCGCCATGGCGCTCGAGGGCGAGGATCGAACGCCGGGGCGAACCCGCCGGCGCCGGTGCCGCGCCCGGCCGGACGAAGAACGACGCGGGAACCTCTCTCGACAGGTCGAGCGTGTCGAGCACGCTCTCCCCCGACGGCGCCCCGGCCACGAACTCGATCATGCGCCCGGGCACATGGCCGTCCCGCCGCGCCAGCAGCGGCGCGCGCTGCGGCCCGACCGCGCGCCAGTCGGTGAAACGCGCCAGGTGCAGCGCATCGCCCGCGCCGTCGGGACTGCGATCGACGAACTCGAGCGTGACGAGCCGCCCGTCGCTGCGCGCGGCCCGGAAACGCGTCGCACTTCCGCGCGCGCCCCACACGAGGAGCGCGACCGTGTCCCCTCCCGCGGCCGAAGTCTCGAGGCGCGCCGGCAGCGTGCCCCGCCGCGCCGCGAGCAGCAGACCCTCGTCGTGCGAGCGCAGGGTCGCGACGTAGTCGCGCTCGTGCGCGGGCATGTCCGACACGATTCCGTACAACGACTGCCAGTCACCCTCGGGTGTGGAGACCATCGTGTAGTCGAGCCCCGCCACGCGCGCATCGAAGCGCACGCGCGATCCGGCACGACGCTCGACGACGCGGGCCTCGGCCCGCACCGGCGATTGCGTGACCTGCACGCCCCGTCGCTCGCCCCGCTCGATCCAGTCGAGCAGCGCGGCCGGGCCGCCGTACGCGTCGACGATGCGCGTCGCCCACACGCGCGCCGCCGAGTCGCCCGGGGCCGGCGGAGGATCGAACAGGCCGGCGCCAGCCGCGCGCGCCTCCGTCGCGCCGACCGGCCCCGGCGCGATGCCGATGACGGGCGTCGCCCCCGAGCCCCGCAGCACCCGGACGTCCCGAGGCGGCTGCCCGATCACGTGCGGCTCGGCCTCCCCCGTGCCGGCAGGCACGGTCGCGGCGAGGGCGACCCCCGCGAGGAAGAGGAGGATCCGGTCGAGTTGGAAGTGGCGACGCACGAACATCGGGCCGGCTCCTCTGGCTGCGGGGACGAGCGGACGAAAGGGTCGATCCGTCCGATCCTGCACCGGGAGCTCGACCGCGACCAACAAGGATTGCGGCCAGGGATTCCGCCAGGGTTGACAGGAAAGCGCAATCCGGGGATGCTCCGGCCCGGTCTTGGACCAGGGAGGTGCCGATG
Source organism: Candidatus Eiseniibacteriota bacterium (assembly GCA_031413115.1). Lineage (GTDB taxonomy): Bacteria > Eisenbacteria > RBG-16-71-46 > RBG-16-71-46 > DASYSL01 > JANPEF01. The sequence continues at coordinate 13,790 of JANOEH010000212.1, forward strand.
GACTTGTTCCGATTCGGCCGGGGATTCCGCGCAATCGCTGCGCTCGGAGTCCTCACGGCCGTGCTCGCCGGTTGCTCGTCATCCGGCTCGATTCCCCCGCTCACGGCAGATCCGACGAAGACCTACCGCGAGGGCAAGGTCGTCTGGCGGGACCTCGTCACCCACGACGTGGCCGGCGCCAAGAAGTTCTACTCGTCCGTGTTCGGCTGGGACTTCACGGCCGGCGGATCGGACGACGCCCCCTACACGACGATCTATCACAAGGGCGTCGCCATCGGCGGCATCGTGCGCGTTCCCAAGAAGGAAGGCACGCCGAGCGTGCACCAGTGGGTCGTCTCGATCTCGGTGCCCGACGTGAAGGCGGCCGTGACGACGTTCACCGCCTCGGGAGGCAAGGTCCTGGTCGCCGCGACGAGCTACGGCGATCGCGGGCAGGTCGCCGTCGTCCAGGACGCCGGCGGCGCGGTCGTCGCATTCGTGCGCGCCCGGACGGGCGATCCCGAGGACCGCGGACCCGTGGTCGGCGGCTGGCTGTGGAGCGAGCTGTGGACCGACAATCCGACGGCCGCGGTCGCCCAGTACAAGAGCCTGGTCGCCTACGACGTGGCCACCACGCCGGTCGACAAGCTCGGCGACTATTCGGTGCTCAAGTCGCAGGGCTCGCCGCGGGCCGGCATCATGAAGAACCCGGTCGCCGGCGCGCGTGCGTACTGGATGCCCTACGTGCAGGTCGAGGATCCCGCCGCGACCGCGAAGCAGGCGGTCACCCAGGGCGGCAAGACCCTGCTCGCGCCCAGCGAGGCCGTGCGCAAGAGCAGCGTCGCGATCATCGCCGATCCCTCCGGCGGCGCCGTCGCCGTCCAGAAGTACCCCCTGTGAGCGCGGCCATGAGCCGTCCCCGCGCAAGGAGCCGCATCATGATTTCGTCGCGCCTGCAGCGCCTCGTGCTCTTCTCCGTCCTGCTGGGAATCGCGCTGGGAACCAGCAGCTGCGCCGGTTACATGAGCGTCAGCGTCCCGGGCCCTTTCTACGGCAGCTCGATGACGATCGGCGGCCCGATCGGCCACCCCTACTAGGCGGGCACAATGGAGAAGGACGGACTGCGGGTCGAGCCGTGATCCGGGGACGGGTCGTCTCGCTGCAGGTCGGAACCCCGCGCGCCGTCGAGCAGGACGGCGACGGCGACGTCGCGCGGACGGCGATCTTCAAGCACCGGGTCGATGGTCCGCTGCACCTCGCCGAGCTGGGCTTCGCGGGGGACGGGCAGGCCGACACGAAGCATCACGGCGCGCCGGACCAGGCCGCCTATCTCTACCCGCACGAGCACTACGCCCACTGGGCCGCGCGCCTCCCCGCACGTCTCCATGAACCCGGCCTCTTCGGCGAGAACATCACGAGCGAGGGCTTGCTCGAAACCACGGTCCACATCGGCGACGTCTTCCGCCTGGGCACCGCGCGCGTGCAGGTCACCAACCCGCGCGTGCCCTGCTTCAAGCTCGGAATTCGCACCGGCGACCCCGGCATCGTCGCGCCGTTCCTCGCCTCGGGTCGCCTCGGCTTCTACCTGCGCGTCCTGACGCCAGGCTCCGTCGCTGCCGGCGATCCCATCGAGCTCGAGGCCGCCGATCCGCACGGCCTGCGCATGTCCGACCTGATCGCCGCGCTGTTCCACGCCTCGCCCGAGCCCGCGGAGCTCGATCGCATCCTCGCGATCCCGATCCTGGGCCCGACGCACCGCACTCGCCTCCTCGCTCGCCGCGAAGGCCGCGGATAAGACCGGCGATCGCCTGGCGACACCAGACGCAAGCGGCCCCCGGAGCGAACCACACTCCGGGGGCCTTCGCGTCGGACGCCTACCCCCATGCAGACGGCCGCCCTGAAATCCCTGCGATTTACCGGTACACGCCCTTCACCCGGCCCCACGTCGTCGCTTCCGACGCCGTCGGGTACTCGCGACCCACCGACAGCCCGCGCACGCGCTCGTTGCAACCGATGGCGCCAACCAGCGTCGTGGCACCGCTCGCCAGGTTCACCTGGTAGAGCGCCGCGTTCGTCGGGCCCCAGCCCGACACCAAGTACGCGATCGCTGTGTTGCCCGAGATGTCGAAGCCGTTGTCATGCGTCACGTCGATCCCCAGGCCGCCCACCGTGGTCAGGCGGCCGACATTCGGCGGGAGCTGGATGGCGAGGACGTCGAGGTTCGAGTCGATGTCATACAGCGTGGTCGTCAGCGCGCCGGCGACGTTGTTGGTGTACGCCGCGGCCGTGACGTTCGGGTTCTGGCCCGCGTTCACGTCGCCGCCCACGTAGTACAGCATCGAGTCGACGGCCACGATCGTCCCCAGGTCGGGGTGCGCGCGCATGTTCTGGTCGGCGTCGCTGACGATCCGGTCCCGATCGACGGTCGGGTTGAAGTCGAAGCCGAACTCCGTCCCCGACAATGGCGTCGCGAACGGTGCGCCTCCCACCGCCACGGCCGCCCCCGAGTTCGGATCGGCGACCAGGTACAGGCGCCCCGTGCTCCCGAGGACATACAGGCGGCCCGACGGCATCGCCGGCCGGAAGTCGATGCCCAGCGCGACTTCGCCCGGCGCGAGGCCGGTGATCGGGCGCAACGAGAACGCACCCGGCGTGGCGCTCGAGAAGTTGATCAGGTTGTTCGTGGTCGTGAGCGCCCACAACTCCTCGCCGCGCGGGCCGGGGCGGGGACAACGAGTGCAGCCGCGAATGCGGCAGCGGACATCCAATGCGCGAGAGCAAGCTTCATCGCCGGGCCTCCTGGAGGGGTTCAGTCCATCACGGGTTCGAACTGCATTGCGATCGGGAGCCTGCATCGCAGCGGCGACGGCAGTGGGCTCCGACCCGTGTACGAACCAGACCGGCAGGTGGATTGCGCGGCGTGAGTCGGGGGAGACAAGGGGGGAATAGCGAACGGGGACCGATCTTGCGATCGATCCCCGTTCGAAAGAATCCGGCGGCGTCCTACTCTCCCACAGGCTTTCACCTGCAGTACCATCGGCGCTGGAGGGCTTAACTTCTCTGTTCGGAATGGGAAGAGGTGTAACCCCTCCGCCATCGCCACCGGAAAATAGTTGCGCTGAAGGGACCAGGACCGAAACGCCGGAAGCGGGAGCGAATCCGCGACCCCAGCGAAAAATCGACTTTGACCGATCAGCGCCAGACGAACTGACAACCGATAAGAGAAACGGGCGACTACAAGCAACGAAAGGGGGGTTCCGGTTAAGCCTCACGGCGGATTAGCTGCGCAGATTGTTCAGGGTGGTCACCAATACGTGCGCCAAGGCGCCGACTGGTACCGGGTCGAGTCTTTTGGGACGTTTCGCGTGGATCCCGAGCTGATCTCGGTGCGATTCCGCGATCACGCACTGGACCTGGCCGGAT
>JANOEH010000213.1:0-3119 GCA_031413115.1 Candidatus Eiseniibacteriota bacterium
GTCACGTCGTCGAACTGACCCCGGCGGGCGGCCCAGAGGAAGGCGAGGATCGCCGCCACCACGAGCCCGAGCGCCGCCGGAACGAGGATGTAGAGGACGCTCACGGCGCGACCGTGGGAGCGGAAGCGGAATCAAACGTCCGACCGCGCCAGGCGATGAGGACCACCGTGAGCGAGCTCGCCGGCATGAGGATCGCCGCGACCAGGGGGTCGATCCACCCGGCGAGCGTGAGCCCGGCACCCACCAGGTTGTAGACCAGCGAGACGGCGATGGCGCGGCGGATGACGCGCAGCGTGCGCGTGCTGCCGTCGACCAGCGGGATGAGCCCGCCGAGTCCCGGCCGGGTGAGGAACACGTCCGCCGCCGCGAGCGACGCTTCCGCTCCACCGCGCAGCGCCACGCCGACGGAGGCGCGCGCCATGGCGGCCGCGTCGTTCACGCCGTCGCCGACCATGATGACCGGCCCGGCGAGCTCGAGCCGCTCGATCTCGGCGCGCTTCGCCTCGGGCGAGGCCCCTGCCCGGCGTTCTTCCGGCCCGACTCCGAGCGTGTCCCCGACCGCCGTGACGACATCGGCGGCGTCGCCGGAGAGGATGTGCGGCGTGAAGCCGCGGGCGCGCAGGGCGGCCAGCGTCGGCGCAGCGTCGGCGCGAATGCGATCGGCGAACCCCGCGGCGGCGACGGGCCGGCCGTCGATCGCGATCCACACCGGGGTTCGGCCGTCCGCGGCGGCAGCGGTCGCGCCGATGGGCGAGTCGGCGGTTCCGGCGGCACACTGCGCGAGCACGTAGCCCGGTGCGCCGACGACGGCGCGGAATCCGTCCACGACACCGCTGACGCCACCGCCGGGAACGATCGTGACGTCCTGCGCGGTCGGAGTGCCCGTGAGCGACGGCGCGAGCGCAGCGACGAACGCATCGGCAACCGGGTGCCGCGCCTCGCGCTCGAGCGCGACGACGGCCGCCGCGGCACGCGCGTCGCCGGACCACGCGACGAGCGCGAGCCTGCCCTCGGTCAGCGTTCCCGTCTTGTCGAGCACGATCACGCCCGGGCGAGCCAGTCGCTCGAGTGCGTCGCCGCCGTGGATCAGGATCCCGTTGCGCGCCGCGCGCCCGATGGCCACCGTCACCGCGAGCGGTGTGGCCAGCGCGAGCGCGCACGGACAGGTGACGATGAGCATCGCGATCGCGTGGTCGAGAGCGACGGTCGGGTCGAGGCGCGACCACACGACCCAGGTCAGGCCGGCGAGGGCGAGCACGACGGCGACGAACCCGCCCGCCAGCCGGTCCGCGGCGCGAACGATCGGCGCGCGTTGCGCCGCGCCCATCTCGACCGCGCGCGCCAGGCGCCCGACCCGCGTCTGCTCCCCCGCCTGCTCCACCCGTACGAGCACGCGCGGACCGCGCACGATCGTGCCGGCCCACACGGTGTCGCCGGGACCCACGTCGACGGGGCGCGATTCACCGGACAGCAGCGACGCGTCGATCGCGGTGCGGCCCTCGAGCACGGTACCGTCGGCCGGAATGGCGTCCCCGTGCCTCACCTCGACGCGAACGCCGGGCAGGAGTGCATCGCTCGGCACGTCGCGAACACTGCCGTCGTCGGCGACGAGGCGGGCGGTGCGCGGCGCGAGCGCGGCGAAGAGCTCGGTCGAGTCGACGGCGGCCCGCTGCGCCCGCAGCTGCAGGAAGCGCCCGACGAGCAGCAGGAAGACGAGGATCGCCACGCCGTCGAAGTAGATCGGGCCGCGACCGGTCCAGGTGTTGATCGCGCCGCGCACGAAGCCCGCGCCCAGGGCCAGGGCGATGGGAACGTCCATGTGCAGGGACCGCGCCTTGAGGGCACCGATCGCCGAGGTGAAGAACACGCGCCCGGGCCCGGCGATGGCGGGTGCGGTGAGCAGCAGGCTGAGCCAGCGGAAGTAGCGCTCGAACTCGGGCTCGATGCGGCCGAACCAGCCGGCGTACAGCGCAGCGGCAAGCATCATCACGTTGCCGGCCAGCGCGCCGGCGAGGCCGATGCGGGCCAGCATCGCGCGGTCCTCGGCGCGACGGCGCGCCTCGCGCGCGGCGGCGCGGTACGGATGCGGGCGATAGCCGAGCGTGGCGAGGGCGCGCGCGATCGAGGACAGCGGCCGGACCGGGTCGAATACGACGCGAACACGCGCCCGCGGCAGGTCGAGCTCGGCGCTCACCGCCCCGGACACCACCAGCGGCAACCGCTCGACGAGCCACACGCACGACGCGCAATGCACGCCCTCGAGGTGGAACTCGACCTCGCGCAGGCCGTCGGCGAGGGCCCGCACGTGGCGCTCATGGAAGGCGGGATGATCGAACTCGGCCCAGGCGGACGTCGTCACCTCGCTCGCCAGCGGCCGGACGCGATCGCCGAGCGCATAGAAGCGCTCGAGCCCGCTGGCGTGGATCAGCGTCCATGCCGCACGGCAGCCCGTGCAGCAGAAGGCGGTGGCCTCCCCGTCGTGCGCCGGCGTTGCTTTCGGCGCGACGGCGAGGCCGCAGTGCGCGCACGCCGATTTCGGCGCGGCGGCCAGCACCTCAGTGACCGCAGTCATGGGCCGCGGGATCGGGTGCGGTGGCGCTCGGGTTCAGCGGGCGGGCGGAGACTGCCGGCGCATCGAGCCGGCCGGCCAGCGTCAGCGCCCCGAGCACGAGCACCACGAGCGCGGTCAGCGCCGGCAGGCGGCGCGACAGCGGGCCGAACGCGCCGCGTGCGGCGAGCCCAACCGCGGCGAGCGCGGGCAGCGTTCCCATCCAGAAGACCGCCATCACGAGCGCTCCGGGGAGAGGCGCGCCCGTGCCGGCCGCGGTGGCGACGAACGCATAGAGCCAGCCGCAGGGCAGCAGCGTCGTGGCCAGCCCGAGCACGAACGCGCGTTCGATCGGTGGGCGGCTCGCCACGGCGCGCAGCGCATGCGCCACCGGGCCCCCACCGGAACCGGGGCGCGGCATCCGGGTCGGCCACGTCACGCCGAGCGCGGCGAGCAGGCGCGCGCCGCCCCACAGCATCATGAGCGCGCCGGCCACGGTCGTCGCGCCCCGCGCCACGCCGAGGAGCGCACCCGCGCGCGTGACGCCGGCGCCGATCGCCCCCGCGGCGAG
>JANOEH010000214.1:0-14005 GCA_031413115.1 Candidatus Eiseniibacteriota bacterium
CGCCAATGCCGATCAGCACGCCACCGGGGGGAAGTTGGATGTTCATGCCGGGAAAGGACCAAGGACCCATGGCCAATGACCAAGGACCAGAGACCGATGACCCGCGACTGAAGGCGACAAAGCCACGTGGCAAAGGAGCCATGAGTCCGGCCCTTGGTCCTGGGTCCTTGGTCCTTGGTCCTTCATGTTCGGTCCGCTCACGGGTTCATCCGCGCCTTCATTTCACGGACCGCTGCCTCCACGCCCGTGAACAACGCGCGGCTCACGATGCTGTGGCCGATGTTGAGTTCGTAGAGATGGGGCAGCGTCCGCACCTCGGCGATGTTCACGTAGTTGATGCCATGACCGGCGTTGACGCGCAAGCTGGTCGAGCGGATCAACGCCATCCTCGGTCACGCCAACTCGAGCGACGTCCAGGAGCGGCAGGCCTCCTGAGCGCACCCGGCACAGGCGCGGATCGCTGCGGCGGTCGTATCGTGTTGAGCGGGCCTGCAGCCGTGGAAATCGGGGCTTCTGGAGCGTAGACTCCGCGCGTGAGCTTCGTCCGCGTCGCCTTTCCCGTCCCCGTTCGCCAGACCTTCCTCTATTCCGTTCCACCCGAGCTCGAGTCGCGGGCGCGACCCGGCGCCGAAGTGCGCTGCCCGTTCGGCGCGCGCGAGCGTCGGGGATTCGTCGTCGAGCCCGCGCGCGAGGCCGATCGCCACGGCGTGAAGGCGATCCTCGGCGTGGTCGGCGACGACGTCGTCTTCCCGCCCGACCTGCTGCGCCTGTGCACGTGGATCGCCGACTACTACCTGGCGCCGGTCGGCCGCGTGCTGGCCGCGGCGCTGCCCGGCGGGCTCGAGGGCTTTGGCGGCAGTCGTGCGCGCAAGCAGGCGGGGGCTGGCGGCGGTGCGCACACCGCGCTCGTCGCGCCCGGCGAGATCGCCCCCGTCGGTGATCCGGGTGGGACCGGGACGCACAAGCTCACTGCGGACCAGCACGCCGCCGGCGAGGCGATCGCCCGCGCGCTCGACGCCCGCGCCTACGCCGCCTTCCTGCTCCACGGCGTCACCGGCAGCGGGAAGACCGAGGTGTACCTCGCCGCCGCGCGCGCCACGATCGCCGGCGGCCGTCGCGTGCTCGTGCTCGTGCCCGAGGTCGCGCTCGCCCACCAGATCGTGCACGCCTTCCGCGCCCGCTTCGGCGACCGCGTCGGCGTGCTCCACTCGTACCTGGCGCTCGGCGAGCGCCGGGCCACGTGGGAGCGCGCCCGCCGCGGCGGGCTCGACGTCGTCGTCGGCGCGCGCTCGGCCGTGTTCGCGCCGCTGCCCGGCCTGGGTCTGGTGCTGGTCGACGAGGAGCACGACTCGACCTACAAGCAGAGCGAGCAGATCCGCTACCACGGTCGCGACACGGCGCTGGTGCGCGCGCGGCTGGCCAACGCGGTCGCGGTGCTCGGATCGGCGACGCCAAGCCTCGAGTCGTTTGCCAACGTCGAGCGCGGCAAGTACCGCCGCCTCGAGTTGCCCGAACGCGTCGACGCCCGCCCGCTCCCGGTGATCGAGCTCGTCGACCTCAACGAGACGGCGCGCGAGGCCGCGCCGGGCGCCGCGGCCGGTGTCGCCGCACAGGCCGCGCCGCGCAAGCCGCGCCGTGCGCCGGGCCTGTTCACGCCGCCGTTGCTCGATGCGCTCGCCGCGACGCTCTCGCGCAAGGAGCAGGCGCTCGTCTTCCTCAACCGGCGCGGGCACACGCGCATCGTCGAGTGCGAGGACTGCGGCCACGTCGAGTCCTGCCCGGCGTGCGACGTGGCGCTCACCTACCATCGCAGCGACGAGCGATTCCGCTGCCACTACTGCGCGTTCGAGCGACCGGCGACCGGCGCGTGCCCGAAGTGTGCGAGCCCGTTCTTCCGCCACAAGGGCTCGGGGACGCAGCGCGCCGAGAAGGAACTCGCCGCGCACTTCCCACAGGCGCGCGTCCTGCGCCTCGATTCGGACAGCGCCCGGCCGCGCGGCGAGCAGGCGCGCATCCTCGGCGCGTTCGGTCGCGGCGAGGCCGAAATTCTGTTGGGCACGCAGATGATTGCCAAGGGGCTCGACTTCCATGGTGTGACGCTGGTCGGCGTCGTCTCGGCCGACGGCTCGCTGCACATGCCCGATTTCCGCGCCGCCGAGCGCACCTTCCAGACGCTGGTCCAGGTCGCCGGTCGCGCGGGCCGCGGCACGCGCCCGGGGCGCGTCGTCGCGCAGACCCGCGCCGCCGAGCACTACGCGCTGGTGGCCGCGCAGCAGCACGACTTCGCCGCGTTCGTGGCCCGCGAAAGCATCCATCGCCGCGACTTCGGCTATCCGCCCTACGGGCGGCTGGTCGCCTTCGGGATCGCCGGCGCCGACGAGGAGCGGGTCATCGACGCCGCGACGCGCGTGGCCGCGCGGGCGCGGATTGCGGCGAGCGAAGGATCGCCGACCGGCGTTGCCGGGACCGCCGGCGAGGTGCAGGTGCTCGGCCCGGCGCCGGCGCCGTTGGCCCGCCTGCGCAGCAAGCACCGCTGGCGGGTGACGCTCAAGGCCGCCGCCGCGGCGCCGCTCCACGCCGCTGCGCGCGCCACCCTGGACGGGCTCGAGCACCCGGCGACGGCGGCGGATCGCCTGCCCGCCGGGGTGGCGCTGACCGTGGATGTCGACCCGTACGACCTGTTGTGAAGGCGAGGGCTCGCTTGGCACCCGCCTCGCCTGCGGCGCTTCCGCCGCACTCGGCGGCGCCCGGGGCGGGGACGAGGGGGCCGAGACCGCGCCCCGGGCGGCGGCCATCCGCCTTGACACCCATTTGTCCCCGCGGCTAGCCTCCTAACCGTAAGCGCTTTCGGAAGTTCCATCCCGCCTTGCTGCGGGTGACGCGGCGCGCGATCGCCGCGAGCGAACCCGTCCTTCTCCGGGCACGCGCTTTGCGCTACACCAAGTGAGTCGCTTCGCTCAGGGCGAGCGCAACGAAAGGAGTGCCTCAACGTGAAGACGTCGATTTTCGGAACGGTCCTTGTCGCCTTCGCCGCCACCCTGGTCATGGCGCCGCAGGCCGCTGCGCGCGACTTCCGCGTCGCTGGCGGCATCCAGTACGTGATCCAGGGCACCAAGGAGAAGGAGAAGGGCAACCTGGAGGATGCGCAGCGCATCTTCGGCAAGGCCGTCACCAACCTGAAGATGGGCGTCGAGAACGATCCGAAGGACAACGAGGCGTGGCTCTACCTGGGCCAGGCGTTCGGCGAGCTCGACAGCTCGAAGCAGTGCGGTGACGCGTTCGGCGAGGCCGTTCGCCGCCTGCAGGGCGATCCCAAGATGCTCAAGCGTGCGACCGACAACCGCGACTACTTCTTCAATGCCGCGTACAACGACGGCCTGAAAAAGTACAAGGACGCGACCAACATCATCATGCCGGCCGAGGAGATCCCGAACTCGACCGACCCCAAGGCCGCCGAGGCCAAGGCCAGGCTGGCCGAGGCGCAGGTATCGTTCCAGAAGGCGATCGACATCAACGGCACGCGCGCCATCGCCTACGACAACATGGCGATCATGCTGGCGCTGCAGGGCAAGTTCGACCAGGCCGGCGCGGTCGTCGATGCGGGCCTGGCCAACTCCGATCCCAAGGACGGCCCCGAGTACGAGCGCCTCAAGAACCGCAAGGACTCGCTCTACAACAACGCCGTGGTCGAGCGCCTGAAGGCCAACGACTACGACGGCGCGATCGCGCTGCTCGACGGCATCCTGGTCAAGAACCCGAACGATTTCAACGTGCTGACGCGGGCCGCACAGACCTCGTTCGAAAAAGCCAAGAAGGCCGAGGAAGCCAAGGACGAGGCCGGGGCGAAGGCCGCGTACGCGCAGGCAGCCGGTTACTTCGGCCGCGCCGTTCCGGCCGCGCCCGACGAGACGAACAAGAAGGACATGATGTACAACCAGGTCGTGGCCAGCCAGGCCGCCGGCGACCCGAAGACCGCGGCCAGGGTCTCCTTCGACCTCGTGCAGATCGACCCGAAGGACGTCACCTACCACCGGCTGCTGCGCTCGGCCTACGACAAGATGGGCGCCGTGGACAAGGCCGCCGACGAGGTCTGGGCCATCCTCGGCCTCGGCGACACGGCGACGCCGGTCGCCGATCTGCCCGCGTTCCTTGCGACGGTCGGCAAGACGAGCGAGGCGGGCAAGGCGCTGGCCGAGCACGGCGCGCCCGACGAAGTCCGCCAGTTCAACAGCGGCGACATGAAGGTGGACGTCTGGTACTGGTGGACGAAGAAACGCTGCATCGCGTTCACCGGTGGGCGCAAGGTCGGCGAGTCGAACTTCGGTGAGTTTGCGCCCGACGCCCCGACGGCGAAGCCGGCGACGAAGGCCGGCGGCAAGAAGTAGAGCCGATCGTGCTCGACGGGACCGTCGCCGTCCTCGGCTACGGTCACCAGGGGCGGGCGCAGGCGCTGAACCTGCGCGATCAAGGGCTGCGCGTCGTCGTCGGCGCGCGCCCGGGCGGGGCGGGGGCGACGCGAGCAATCGCGGACGGCTTCGCCCCGCTTCCGCTTTCCGGCGCCGCGGCAGCCGCCTCCGCGGGGACTCCGGGCGGCTCGGGCGTGATCGCGTTGCTGCTGCCCGACGACCTGATGCCGGCGCTGGTGCGCGACGAGGTCGCCCCGGTCGTCGCCCCGGGCACGACGCTGCTGCTCGCGCACGGCTCGGCCATCGTCTACGGCGGACTGGTCGCGCCGCCGGGCTGCGACCTGGCCCTCGTCGCGCCGGCCGCGCCGGGTGCGGTCGTCCGCTCCGCGTTCGAGGCCGGCCGTGGCGTTCCCACCTACGTCGCGGTGGCGCCCGGCGCGGCCGATCCGGAACGCGCTCGCGCGCGGGCATTCGCGTGGGCGCGCGCCCTCGGGGCCGGGCGCCCCGGCGGCACGCTGCTCGAGACCGACGTCGAGAGCGAGACCGTCATCGACCTGTTCGGTGAGCAGGCCGTGGTCGTCGGTGGTGTCACCGAGCTGGTCGAGGCCGCGTACCTCACGCTCGTCGAGGCCGGCTACGACGAACGCGTCGCCTACCTCGAGGTCGTCCACCAGCTCAAGCACCTGGTCGACGTGATTCACGCCGAGGGGCCCGACGCGCTGCGGGACCGCATCTCGGGGACGGCCCTGTACGGGTCGCTGACCCGCGGGCCGCGGGTGATCAACGCGGTCTCACGCGCGGCCATGGTCAACCTGCTCGGGGAGATCGAGACCGGCGCGTTCGCCGCCGAGCGGGCGGCCGACCTCGCCGCGGGGAGCCCCCGGCAGGCGGCGCTGCGGGAGGCGGCCCGGGCCCGGGGGCTGACCGCCGCCCGCACCCGGGCCCTGGCCGGAGACGGCGGGCCGGCGGACGGGTCCTCCGCAGCCGACCCCTCGTCGCTCTAATCCGTTGCGCAAAAACTGATTGACAGATTTCAGGTAGACCTTACGCTGCCTCACGGCTCCCGGGAGGGGGGCCTTCCCAAGGGAACGACCGGTGGCGCGGAGGCTCAAGATGACCAAGGCCGACATCGTCGACCAGATCGCCGAACGGACGGGGTTGACCAAGAAGGACGTGGCCGACACCGTGGACGGATTCCTCGAGGCCGTGAGCCGCGCGCTCGCCAATGGCCACCACATCGAGATCCGCGGCTTCGGCACGTTCAAGGTCAAGGACCGCAAGTCGCGACTGGCCCGGAACCCGCGCACGGGTGAGGCTGTCCCGGTGCCGCCGCGCAAGGTGCCCGTCTTCAAGGTGAGCAAGGAATTGAAGGACATGGTCGCGCAGGGCTGACGCCCGCGCTGCCGGAGAGATTCGATCGGATTCGCAGTGCGTTCGCAGCATCCTATGCCTGTGTTACGACTTGCCCGCGCCCGGACCTCCCTCGAGCGCGGGCATTTTCCTTCGTCCCGCTGCGCGGGACTCAGTTTCTGGAGTTGCGCAACAGCACGAGGCGCAGCAGGCCGAGCAGGGCCATCGCCGCGCCGGCGAGGTAGGTGAGCGCAGCCGCATCGAGCACCTTCTTTGCCATGGCCGCCTCGTCCGGGGTCGCGATCCCGGCCGACGTCAGGTGCGTGTAGGCGCGGGAGCTGGCATTGAACTCGACCGGCAGCGTCACGACGTGGAACAGCACCACGCCCGTGAACAGGATGATCCCCAGGTCGATCAGCCACAGCCCGCCGCTTCCCAGGATGATGCCGATGAACGCCAACGGCATCGCCAGCATCGAGCCCAGGTTCGCGGGGCCGAGCAGCGACCAGCGCCAGCGCATCGGCATGTAGCCCTTGGCGTGCTGCAGTGCGTGGCCGACCTCGTGAGCGGCCACCCCGAGCGCGGCGATCGAGTCCGAGCCGTAGACGTCGTCGGACAGGCGCACGACGCGCTTGGTCGGGTCGTAGTGGTCGGTCAGTCTGCCGGGCACGTGCTCGACCTGGACGTCCCCCGCGCCGAAGGCGTTGAGCAACGCGCGCGCCGCGTCGTGCCCCGTGCGACCGCCCGAAGAGCGGACCTGCGCGTACTTCTTGAACGTGGACGTCACCTTCCACTGGGCGAAGAACGCGAACAGCATGCCGGGGATGAGCAGGAGCATTGTCGGATCGAAGAACATGGCTGACGACCTCGGGGTGCAGAACGTACTGTGACGCGGGCGCGCGTCGTGCGCGCCAACATCCCCTTGGACGCTACCCGCGCCCTCCCTGTGCGGTCAACCTCGCGCTCCCGGAGCTTGCCGTGTCCCCATCCGCCGCTGCCTCGGCCATCGACCTGCGCTCCGACACCGTCACCCGCCCGACCCCGGGGATGCGGGCGGCGATCGCCGAGGCGGTCGTGGGTGACGACGTCTACGACGACGATCCGACGATTCATGCGCTGCAGGATCGGGTCGCCGGGCTGGCCGGCAAGGCCGCGGGGCTGTTCGTTCCCAGCGGCACGATGGGGAATCAGATCGCGGTGCACGTCCAGACGGAGCCCGGCGACGAGGTCCTGCTCGAGCGCGGCAGTCACATCTTCAACTACGAGTCGGGCGGCGCTGCCTCGCTCTCGGGCGTGCAGCTTCATCCTCTCGCGGGCGTCCGCGGCGCGCTCGATCCGGCGAGCGTGCTGGCCGCCGTGCGCGACTCCGACGTGCACGCCCCGCCGGCCCGCCTGCTCTGCCTCGAGAACACGCATAACCGCGCCGGGGGCGCGATCGTCCCCCTGGCGACGCTGGTCGCCACCGCCGAGGCGGCGCGCGGGCGCGGGCTGCGCGTACACCTCGATGGCGCCCGGCTGTGGAACGCCGTGGCCGCCACCGGCGTGCCGATCCCGCGCTGGTCGGCGCCGTTCGACACCGTGATGATGTGCTTCTCGAAGGGACTCGGCGCCCCGGTGGGCTCGATCCTGCTGGGCGATGCGGCGACCATCGCGCGCGCCCGGCGCGTCCGCAAGCGGCTGGGCGGGGGGATGCGGCAGGCGGGGATGCTCGCCGCGGCCTGCCTCTACGGGCTCGACCATCACGTCGAGCGCCTGGCCGACGATCATCGCCGGGCGCGTCGGCTGGCCGAACTGATCGCCACGACGCCGGGCCTGGCCTGCGATCCCGCCTCGGTCGAGACCAACATCGTGCTCATCGAGGTCACCGACCCGGCGTGGGACGGGGCGGCAGTCGTGGCGGCGCTCGCGGCCCTCGGGGTCCGGGTGGCCACCTTCGGACCGCGGACGGTCCGGGCGGTGACCCACCTCGACATCGACGACACGGCCATCGAGCGGGCGGGCGAGGGCTTCGCCCGGCTCGCGGTCGATGGCATCCAAGCCCCAATGTGACAATCACTTGCGCGCACGGAGCGAGGGGTGCATGCGGCTTGTGACCCCCCGCCCGGTGTGCTAGTTTCCGGCTCGTATGGATTGGACGGCGTCGGATCCCACCGGCGTGTGGGCCCGTTGGCGCACCCGGACGCCGGACCTACGCGCACAGATTGCGGACCTGCTGCAGCGGGAGCTCACGCTGCGCGGGCAGTCGCGCGTCGTGCTCGGTCTCTCGGGCGGTCTCGATTCCACCGTTGCCGTCACGCTCTGCGTCGATGCGCTTGGCGCGCCAAACGTGCTCGGCGTCCTGCTCCCGCACCGGTCCTCCGACACGCAGGCACTGTCGTCCGCCCAGGGCATCGTCAACACGCTGGGCATCACCACCCGACGCGTCAACGTGAGCCCGATGGTCGACGCGTACTTCGCGAACTTCCCGGATGCCAGCCGCGAGCGGCGCGCCGCGCGTCTGGCCTGGGAGCGGCTGGCGATCCTGCACGACTTTGGCGCCCACTATGGCGGCATGATCCTGCAGATCGTCAACCGCTCGGACCTGGCGCTCGATTTCGGGCCCGAGCCCCGCTTGCCGGCGTTGGCCGTGCGTCCGTTCGAGGGCGTCTACAAGTCGCAGCTCCGCCTGCTCGGGCAGTCGCTCGAGATCCCGCAAGTGGTGCTTGATCGCCGTCCCTCGCTCGACTCGTATCCGGGGCAAGCCGACGAGTCCGAACTGGGCGCCAGCTACGAGACCATCGATCCGGTGCTCGAGTGGTTGCTCGATCACAAGGGGACGCCCGAGAAGGTGGTGAGTCTCGGCTATCCCGCAGAGGTCGTGGAGCGGGTGCAGGCGCGGCTCGACCGGCGTCGCGACAGCCCGCTGCCCGTCGCGCTGGCGTGAGGCGGTGGTGAGCGAGGGCCCGCTCGAACGGGGCGCGCTCTACGTGGTGGCGACGCCGATCGGCAACCTCGGGGACCTGTCCCCGCGGGCGCTCGCGGTGCTGCGCGCCGTCGACTGGATCGCCGCCGAGGACACGCGGCACAGCGGCGGGTTGCTGACGCGCTTCGCGATCGCGGTCCCGCTGATCTCGGCCCACGCCCACAACGAGCGGGGGCGGGCCGAGGACCTGGTGGCGCGGCTGGCGGCCGGATCGATCGGCGCGCTGATCGTCGACGCCGGTAGCCCGGGCATCAGCGATCCGGGCGCACGCATCGTGCGCCGGGTGGCCGAGGCCGGGCTTCCGGTGCGGGTCGTGCCGGGCCCGAGCGCGGTCATCGCCGCGCTTTCGCTGTCGGGATTCTCCGCCGACGCATTTACCTTCGGCGGCTTCTTGCCGCCGAAGGATGCAGCGCGGGACACGAAGTTGCGCGCCCTGCTCGCTCGGAGCGAGACGGTGGTCGTCTACGAGGCCCCGCACCGCGTGCGGGCCACCCTCGAGGCGCTGGCGCGGCTGGCGCCGGGCCGCCCGATGGCGGCCTGTCGCGAGTTGACCAAGCTGCACGAAGAGACGCTTCGCGGTGACGCGGCCGCCGTCCTTGAGCAACTGACCGCGGAACGTGAGCGCGGCGAATGGGTTCTGGTGATCGCGGGGCCCGGCAAGGATGAGGTTCATCCAGCCGACGCGACGGATGCGGACGATGTTGCCGCTGGCGCCGGCGGCGCCGACATTGATCCGCGCGCGCGTTTCGTCGCGGCCCAGGTCGCCAGCGGCGCGAGCCCCGACGAGGCGCGGCGGCGCGCCGAGTTCGTGCTCGGCCCGGAGCGGCGCCGCCGCGGGAAGGAACGCGCATGAACGCCGGAACCGCGGCGATCGATCGGCTGAAGGACGGCGGGCGGCGCGTGGTGCGCGGCCTGCTCGATCCCGTGGTGGCGCTCCTCGCCCGGATCGGCGTCGAGCCCGACCACGTGACGTGGACCGGCCTGCTCGTCACCTGCGGCGGCGGCGCGCTGTTCGCGGTCGGACGGTTTCGCGCGGGCGCGCTGGTGGCGCTCGTCGGTTGCCTGATGGATGCGCTCGACGGCGGCCTGGCGCGGGCGAAGAACGGCGTCACCCGCTGGGGCGCGTTCCTCGACTCGACGACGGACCGCATCGCCGATGCGGCGCTGTTCCTCGGGATCGCGGCGCACTACGCACAGCACCCGCTGTTGCTGCTGGGCGACGAGGATCGGCTGACCGACCTGCTGCTCGGTCCGCCCCTGGCGACGGCGCTGGTGCGTGACGGCGCGGCCGAGGCGATGTGCTACGCGCTGCTGGCGCTGCTGGCGATGGTGGCCGCGCTGATCGTGTCGTACACCCGCGCCCGCATGGAAGGCGTGGGAGTGGAGTGCCAGGCCGGCTGGTTCGAGCGGCCCGAGCGCCTGGTGGTCCTGCTCGGAGCCGCCCTGTTCGGCGCGGCGTCCCCGGTGATGCCGTGGGCGCTCGCGGCTCTGGTCGTGTTGTCTTCAATCACCGTGATCCAGCGCGTCGCGTACGCGCGGTCGCGGCTTTCGGGTTCTGCCTGAGGCGGAACCGGTTCCCCAGGGAGGCTGTCCAAGATGGGTAAGGTTCGGGTTGCGATCATCGGCGTCGGCAACTGCGCATCGTCCTTCGTCCAGGGCGTGCAGTACTACCAGAATGCCAGGGACGAGGACCGCGTGCCGGGCCTCATGCACGTGAACCTGGGCGGCTACCACATCCGGGACATCGAGTTCTCGGCCGCCATCGACATCGACAAGAACAAGGTCGGCAAGGACCTCGCCGAGGCGATCTTCACCAAGCCGAACAACACGCTCAAGTTCTCGCCGGTGCCGAAGACGGGCCTCACCGTCCAGCGCGGCATGACGCACGACGGCCTCGGCAAGTACCTGTCGAAGATCATCCAGAAGGCGCCGGGCTCGACGGTCGACATCGTCAAGCTGCTCAAGGACAGCAAGACCGACGTGGTCGTGTCGTACCTTCCGGTCGGCTCGGAAGAGGCGACCAAGTGGTACGTCGAGCAGATCCTCGAGGCCGGCTGCGCGTTCGTCAACTGCATCCCGGTGTTCATCGCCCGCGAGCCCTACTGGCAGCGGCGCTTCGAGGCGAAGGGCCTGCCGGTCATCGGCGACGACATCAAGTCGCAGGTCGGCGCGACCATCACGCACCGCGTGCTCACCAGCCTGTTCGTCGATCGCGGCGTGCGCATCGATCGCACGTACCAGCTGAACTTTGGCGGCAACACCGACTTCCTGAACATGCTCGAGCGCGAGCGCCTCGAGTCGAAGAAGATCTCGAAGACGAACGCGGTGACGAGCATGATCCCGTACGAGATGGACGAGACGAACGTGCATGTCGGTCCGTCGGACTACGTCCCGTGGCTGCTCGATCGCAAGTGGTGCCACATCCGCATGGAGGGCACGACGTTCGGCGACGTGCCGCTCAACCTCGACATGAAGCTCGAGGTGTGGGACTCGCCCAACTCGGCCGGCGTCGTCATCGACGCGGTGCGCTGCGCCAAGCTGGCGCTCGACCATGGCCTCAAGGGCGCGCTGATCGGACCGTCGTCGTACTTCAAGAAGTCGCCGCCGGTGCAGTATCCCGACGATCAGGCGCGCCGGATGGTCGAGGACTTCATCACCAAGTACGGGAAGAAGGGCGCCCGCAAGATGTCGGCGAAGCCCGCGAAGGCGGCGAAGGCCGCGAAGCCCGCGAAGGCGGCGAAAGCCGGCCGTGTCGCGGCGCCGGCGAAGAAGGCAAGGCCCGCCACGACGGCGAAGCCTGTGACGAAGGTGCGGAAGAAGAAGTAGAACCGGCGGGGAGGTCGCAGTTCCGGGATCGCCGGGCTCGGGGTGGACCCCCCGGGCCCGCGCCCGTTTGCACTGGAGTGAGGAGGGGACATGCGCGGGACGTTCATCACGTTCGAGGGCGTCGAGGGCGCCGGCAAGAGCTCGCTGATCGCCGTACTGGCGGCGGGGCTGCGGGCCGCCGGGCGCGACGTGTGCGTGACCCGCGAACCCGGCGAGGGGACGAGCGCCGCGGTGCGCGACCTGTTACTCGCCGACTCCGGAATGCGCCCGCTGTCGTGGGCATTCTACATGCTGCTGGACCGTCACGAGCACGTCGCGCGAGTCATCGCGCCGGCGCTGGCCCGCGGCCAGGTCGTGCTGTGCGACCGCTTCGCCGATTCGACGCTGGCCTACCAGGGTGGCGGACTGGGCCTGCCCATGGCCGAGCTGGCGCGGATGAATGCGCTGGCGATCGGGGAGACCCGCCCCGACCTCACGCTGCTGCTCGACCTCGATCCCGAGGTCGGGATCGCGCGCGTGCGCGCCCGTGCGGCCGACAAGCCGCTCGATCGCTTCGAGGCCGAGACGGTGGCGTTCCATCACCGCGTCCGAGCCGCCTACCTGGAGCTGGCGCGCAGCGAGCCCGCGCGCATCAAGGTGATCGATGCCTCGGTGCCGTCGGAGGCCCTCGCGGGGCCCGCCCGGGGGCTCGTCGACGCTGTGCTATCCTGAACGACGAAAACGCGTTTCCGGCCCGCTGACAGCGGGTTCCGATCGGTCCCGAGGACAACTCCATGCGCCCGCGCCACCTGGGAATCGCCGCCTTCCTCGTCGCCCTCTTCGGCGCCGGATTCATCGTCGGCAAGAGCCCGGCCGGGGCCGAGCGTTCGTACCGCGAGCTCGACGCCTTCGTCGAGGTGCTGGGCAAGATCCAGCGCGACTACGTCGAGCCGGTGGACACGAAGAAGCTGGTGCGCGGCGCCATCGACGGGATGATGAAGGACCTCGATCCGTTCTCGCAGTACATGGACCTTGCCGACTACGCCGAGCTCAAGAGCATGACCCAGGGCCACTTCGGCGGGCTCGGCATCGTCATCTCGATCCGCGACGAGTATCCGACCGTGATCTCCCCCCTCGAGGGAACGCCGGCCTACTCGCAGGGGATCCAGAGCGGCGACGTCATCGTCAGGATCGCCGGCTCCTCGACGCGCGGCTGGTCGAACGAGGAGGCGGTGCAGAAGCTGCGCGGCCCCGAGGGCACCGACGTGACGATCACGATCGCGCGGGCGGGGGAGGAGGAGCGCGACTACACGATCAAGCGCGAGGAGATCCGCGTGAAGAGCGTGCCCTACGCGTTCGAGGTCGCGCCGGGCGTGGGGTACATCCGCGTCTCGACCTTTGCCGAGACGACCGGCGAGGAGGTGCGCGCCGCGATCGACCGGCTGGAGAAGGCCGGCGCGCATTCGCTCGTGCTCGACCTGCGCGACAATCCCGGCGGCCTCCTGTCGCAGGCCGTGGACGTGACCGAGTCGTTCGTGCCCAAGGGCAGCCTCGTCGTCTACACGAAGGGCCGCTCGGCGGGCTCCGAGGTGAAGGCGTTCGCCGAGGGCGCGGACCCGCACACCGAGCAGCCGCTCATCGTCCTGTCGAACGGCGGTAGCGCGTCGGCGTCGGAGATCGTGGCCGGGGCGCTGCAGGACCTCGATCGTGGGCTCGTCGTGGGCACGACGTCCTTCGGCAAGGGTTCGGTCCAGAGCCTGATCGAGCTGCAGGACCGCGGCACGGCGCTCAAGCTGACGACGGCGAAGTACTATACGCCGAGCGGCCGCTCGATCCACCGCGACACGTGGAACAAGAGCACGCGCGATCTCGAGCGCGCGGCCGAGGATGGCTCGCTCGATACGCTGGCCGATCCCGACGCGCCGGGCGGAGCCCACGCCGACTCGGCCGCCGCCGACTCCGTGGCACGGCCGACGTTCAAGACGCGCGCGGGACGCCTGGTCTACGGCGGCGGCGGGATCACGCCCGACGAGGTCGTGCGCGCCGACACGCTGCAGGCACTGTCGCGCGAGGTCGAGCGCCGCGGGCTGTTCTTCAAGCACGCGGTGCGCTGGGCGGCGGCGAACCCGGGCGCCACGTCCCCGGGCTCGGTGCCGCCGGCGATGTGGAACGGATTCGTCGGCCTGCTCGCCGAGACGAAGACGCCCTACACGCCGACGCAACTCGCGGGCGAGCGCGCCTACCTCGAGCGCGGCATCCGCCGCGAGCTGTCGCGCCGCCTGGGTGGAGCGCGCGGCGACGAGGCGGCATTCAAGGTCGCGATCGAAGGCGACGTGCAGCTGGCGAAGGCGATGGAGCTGCTGGGCCGTGCGCGCACTCCCGGTGAGCTCGTGCGCCTGTCGGTCCGCTGATGCACGGACGATGCGGGCTTTCGACGGGCGGGTCGGGGCAGGGGCCGGCGGCTCAGACATTCGGTTCCTGC
>JANOEH010000215.1:0-2724 GCA_031413115.1 Candidatus Eiseniibacteriota bacterium
CTCCGCTGCGTCTGTGCAAGGCAGGAGCAAGGCGCGGATCCTATCGGCCCATCCCACCGAGCGCAGATGTAGACGACCATCGTCGCGGCGGATCACGTCGAGATGGGAGAGTTCCCGTTCGAGCTGCGGGCCAACCTCACCGGGGTCGAGTTCGAAGGCGAGCCGGAGCAAGCTCGAACGCAATTCGGCGGGGAGACTCTGCAGGGACTCCCCAAACTCGTCGCTACCCGCTGTTTCCAGAGCGCGCAGGGCATCCGTTTCCTCCAACTCGGCCTGCCCCGACTCGACCCTCAAAGCCCCCGCCAGCAGCAGCACATCAATCGCCCGATGCAGCGAGCCCGGCGAATCCCCGGCTTGCCGGCGCAGGAAGTCCGCAATCTGTCCGGGCACACCCGCGCCTAGCCGCGAGGCGACGAGCGCTCGAATCTCCTCCGGAGCGAGATCGCCGAGCTCGGCATCGGCTCGCCTTGGGTCCTCCGGGAGCCCGAGGAGGCCGGCGCTCCACGACTCACCGGGAAGCGAGCTGTCGACGGTGGCGACAATCCCGAGGGGAGAGTCGAGCTCGCTCATGTCGAGAGAACTCAGGCCAGGGCCCTGCCAGCGATCGACATCGTCGAACACGAGAAGGACGCCCGCATCGACGCCTGACGTCCTGGAGGCCGCCGCCACCCGCTCGATCTCCGCCTCCGCCACCTCGGCCGACGTCTCCCCATCCAGCCAGGCCACGCTCCACCCCGCAAGCTCCGCCTCGACCGCGATCTCCCGCGCCAGCCGCGTCCGTCCGCTGCCTCGCCGACCGCGCACGACCGCGAGCTGGATGTGACCGCGGAAGAGGTGCGCGCGCAGCGTCTCGAGCTCGGCCGCGCGGCCGACGAACGTGCCACGGGCGCCGACGCCCGGGACGCCGGCGGGGCCGGCGTGGGTCTCGGCGAGCGTGCGGAGCGTTTCCAGGTGGACGAGGCGGCGAATCGGGTCCTCGTCCATCAACCCAAGCACCGCAACCTCGAGCGCATGCGGAACGCCGGCGGCGCGCAGTGGCAACGCCGAGGGACGTCCGCGGCGCTGGGCGGCGAGCACCTCGACGGCGTCGCGGCCCGGGAAGGCGACTCGGCCGGCGAGAACCCGGTACAGCGTCGCGCCGAGCGCGTAGGCGTCCGAGGCGCGCGAGAATCGTGCGTGTTCCAGCACCTCGGGCGCGACGTAGCCGGGCGTGCCGCGCACCAGCTCATCCGCCCCCGCGTCCAGGCGGCCCGCAAAGCCGAAGTCGAGCAGGTGGGCGCGAGGCGGCGCGTCCGGCGACGCGGGGTCGCGGACGAGCAGCACGTTCGATGGCTTGAGGTCGCAGTGGACGATTCCGGCGGCGCCCAGGGCGTCGAGGCCGGCGAGGATCTCGAGCGCGGCGCGCAGCGCGGCGGGCACGTCCCCGGGAGCGATCGCCTCGTCGATGGGCGGGCCGTCGAGGAACTCCATGGTGAACCAGGCGCCGCCGCCCTCGGCCTCGGGCAGGAGGCCGTAGTCGAAGACCCGCACGATGTTCGGGTGGACGATCCGGGCCAGAGTCGCGAACTCGTCGCGGAAGCGGGCAATGGCCTCGTCACCCGCCAGGTGCAGGCGCTTGAGGGCCCGCTCCGGCCCGCCCGGCCCGCCGTCGTGGACGAGCAGGACCTCGCCCATGCCGCCGCGCCCGAGGGGGCGGACGACGTGGTAGCGGCCGGCGAGGAGGGTCGGAGGGGTCATGACCCCGGGAGACTAGCGCAAGATATTGCGCGGAGTGCAGGGTTGGCTTGTAAATACTTGTGAATAAACTAGTTAAAGATCAACAAAACCGAAGGGCCCGGCGCAGGATTTCGCGCAGGGCCCCGAAGTCGAAGTCAACAGCCAAAGCCTGTCTGGCTTCGCCAGACATCAACCATCAATGAAGTACGTCCGGCAGATGTGATCCAGCGCCTGCGGCGTGAGCTGCGGCGGAAGCTCGTTGAAGCGGGCGAGGTCGATCACGTGCTCGACCAGGTCGCGCGGGTGGCAGGCGCGGAGCGGTCGGCGGTGGCGCTGGTAGTACTCGCGGATCAGGTAATCCACCGTCTCGCTCTCGAAGCGCACGCCCTTCTGCTCGCAGACGAGCTGGAAGATCTCGTAGAACTGCGACTCGGTCGGGTCGTCGACGTGGATCTTGTAGCGGATACGGCGCAGGAACGCCTCGTCGACCAGGTTCACCGGATCGATGTTGGTGGCAAAGATGAGGAGCTGGTCGAACGGCACCGAGAACTTCTGCCCCGTGTGCAGCGTCAGGAAGTCGATGCGCTTCTCGAGCGGCAGGATCCAGCGGTTGAGCAGGTCACGGGGCGACACCTGCTGGCGGCCGAAGTCGTCGATGATGAACAGCCCGCCGTTGGCCTTCACCTGCAGCGGGGCCTCGTAGAACTTCGACGAGGTCTCGTACCGCAGGTCGAGCATCTCGAGCGTGAGCTCGCCGCCCACCTCGACGACCGGCCGGCGGCAGAACACCCAGCGCTGGTCGTAGGCCATTCCGCCCTGCGTGATGTCGGTGTCGCCGCTGACGGTGCGGGGCTTGGGGATGTCGATCGGCATGTGGTGCACCGGGTCGAACACCTTGACGATCTGGTTGCCGATCACGATCGCGTAGGGCACGTAGATGCCGCCGTGCATCAGCTCGCTCAGGCTCTCGGCGATCGACGTCTTGCCGTTGCCCGGGTCGCCGAAGAG
>JANOEH010000216.1:0-2017 GCA_031413115.1 Candidatus Eiseniibacteriota bacterium
TTTCGGGGTGGTACTGCACCGAGACCAGGGCCAGCGCGTCGTGGGCGATTCCCTCGACCGCGCCGTCGTTGAGCGAACGGTGACTCACCCGGCAACCCGCCGGCAGGGACCTCTCGTCGACCACGAAGCCGTGGTTCTGGCTCGTCACCGCAACCTTGCCGCTGGCGAGGTCCATCACCGGGTGGTTCGCGCCGTGATGCCCGAACTTGAGCTTCGACGTGGTCGCGCCCAGCGCCAGCCCCATGATCTGGTGGCCGAGGCAGATGGCGAGCACGGGCACCTTGCCCAGCAATGCCGCGACGGCCTCGGGCGCGCCCTTGACCGCGGCCGGATCGCCGGGGCCGTTCGACAGCACGACTCCGACCGGATTCCGGGCCAGCACCTCGGCCGCCGGCGTGTGGGCGGGCACCACCTCGACCGCGAACCCGCGCCGCGCGACCTCGGTGAGGATGGTGCGCTTCACCCCGAAGTCGTACACCACGACCCGGCCCCGTTCTCCCGGTGCGAACGAGTACGGCGCCGCACAGGTCACCCGGCTCGCCAGGTCGGCGCCCATGAGGCCCGCGCTGGCCCGCGCCCGCTCGACCAGGCGGCCCGGGTCGAGGTCGTCGGTCGAGAGGACGCCGCGCAGCTCGCCGGCCTGGCGGATGTGACGGGTCAGAGCGCGCGTGTCGACCTCGGAGATGGCGACGATTCCCCGCTCGGTGAGCCAGTCGCCGAGGCGCGCCTCGAGCCGCCACGACGACGGGTGCTCGCAGTGCTCGCGCACGATCACGCCCTCGGCGTGGAAGCGCGGCGACTCGAAGTCGGCGTCGGTCACGCCGTAGTTGCCGATCAGCGGGTACGTCAGGCACACGATCTGCCCGGCGTACGACGGGTCCGAGTAGATCTCCTGGTAGCCCGACATGGCGGTGTTGAACACCACCTCTCCCGCGCACGCACCCTTCGCGCCGAACGAGCGGCCGTAGAACATGCGCCCGTCCTCGAGTGCCAGGCACGCGTCGGCGTTCATCCACGGCTTCATCGCGCACCTCCGGTGGTGACGGTCGGCACCGGCGCTGCAGCCGGCAGTTCGAACACCCGCCGTCCGGCGACCCAGGTCCCGAGCGCGCGGCCCGTGAGCACACGTCCGTGGAACGGCGTATTGCGGCCCTTGCTCTTGAATGCATCGCGATCCACGGTCCACGTCCGCTCGGGATCGAGCAGCACGAGGTCGGCCTCGGCGCCGATCCCGAGCGGGTCGGGCAGCCCGAGCAGCGCGCGGGGCGCGGTCGTCCACGCGGCCAGCACGGCGAGCAGCGGCATGCGCCCGGCGTGGACCAGGTGCGTCAGCGTGATGCCGAGCGCGGTCTCGAGGCCGACGATGCCGAACGGCGCGGCCGCGAACTCGCGCTCCTTCTCCTGCGGCGTGTGCGGCGCGTGATCGGTGGCGAGGATCGTGAGCGCGCCGTCGACGAGCCCCGCGATCACCGCCTCCCGGTCGGCGACCGAACGCAGCGGCGGATTCATCTTGGCGTTCGTCTCGTAGCCGTCGCACGCCTGGTCGGTGAGGGCCACGTAGTGCGGCGCGGTCTCGCCGGTCACGGTCGCACCCAGCGCGCGGGCGCGCCTGAGCGCCTCGACGGCGCCCGCCGTCGACACGTGCGCGACGTGCAGGCGCCCGCCGGTCAGCGCGGCCAGCTCCAGATCGCGCGCGACGGCGGTGACCTCGCATGCGTTCGGGATCCCCGGCAGGCCCAGGCGGCTGGCGACCGCGCCCTCGTTCATCACGCCATCCCCGCGCAGCGACAGGTCCTCGGCGTGGGTGATCACAGGGACTCCGAGGTCGCGCGCATACTCGAGCGCGTGGCGCATGAGGCCCCCGTGCATCACCGGGCGGCCGTCGTCGGAGAACGCGATCGCGCCGGCCTCGACCAGTGCCGCCATGTCGCTCAGGCGCTCGCCGAGGAGGCCGGGCGTGATCGCCGCGACCGGGTGAACGCGCGCCAGCCCCGCCTGCGCGGCGCGCTCGAGGACC
>JANOEH010000217.1:0-13779 GCA_031413115.1 Candidatus Eiseniibacteriota bacterium
CTGGGCCGCGGGATCTCGGCGGTGCTCGACGAGCACGCGCCGGCTCTGGTCGGCGTCGAGCTGGCATTCCACGCCAAGAACGTGCGCTCGACGCTGGTGCTGGGCCACGTGCGCGGCCTCGTGCTATGGCTCGCGGCGGGACGCGGCATCGCCATCGGCGAGTACGCGCCCCGCGCGGTCAAGTTGGCGGTCACCGGCAACGGCGCTGCGTCGAAGCCGCAGGTCGCCGCGATGGTGCAGCGTCTGCTCGCGCTGCCCACGATCCCGGCGGCCGACGCCGCGGATGCGCTCGCGGTTGCGCTGTGCGGCGTGCGGCGTGGGGCATCCGCCGCGGCCCAAAGGGGCGCGGCGGGGTCTCTTGCCGAAGGCTCGGCACCGAAGCGCACAGTGCGCAGCATCAGCGGCGACGTCATCGACCTCTCCCGCGCCTTCGCGCGCGTGCGGCGGGCGCGATGATCGCGCGGCTCGCCGGCACGCTCGTCACGCGCGAGCCCGAGGCATCGATCGTCGACGTGAACGGCGTGGGCTACGCGGTGGCGCACTCGCTTCACACCTACTCGGATCTGCCCCCGGCCGGCCAGCCGGTGACGCTGCTCACGCACCTGCACGTGCGCGAGGATGCGCTGCTGTTGTTCGGATTCTCGACGGCGGACGAGAAGCGGTTGTTCGAGTTGCTGCTCGGCGTGTCGGGCGTGGGGCCGAAGGTGGCGCTCGCGGTGCTGTCAGGGGCTCGCGCCAGCGTCGTTCGCGCGCGCGATCGTCGACGAAAACCTGGGCGCGCTCACGCGCATCGCCGGAGTCGGCCGGAAGACGGCGGAGCGCATCGTGATCGACCTGCGCGACAAGATGCCGCCGGCGCTGGTCGCGAGTGCGGGTGGGGCAGGAGCGGCGACGAGGGAGGACAGCGCGCCGCGCGGGCGACGCAAGGGCGCCGCGGCAGCGGAGGACGGGCCCGCCGTCGGCCCGCTGCCCGGGCGCCTGTTCGAGGATGCGTGCGAGGCGCTCGTCGTGCTCGGCGTCACCCGCGCCGGCGCAATCGACCAGGTGCGCCGTGCGATGGAGCAGGGGCCCGCGACCTCGGTCGAGGACCTGGTGCGCCGGGCGCTCGCCTTCAGTGTCCCGAAACCCGCCGCCGCGTCCCGGCTCTAGGCTAGGATGCGCCAATGAGCGACGAGAAGCCCCTGGTCGACCCATCGAATCGACTGAGCGATCCCGAACTGCACGCCGAGGAGGCCGTCCTCGAGACGAGCCTGCGCCCGCTCGAGCTGGCCGACTTCGTCGGGCAGCCGACGGCGCGCGAGTCGCTCGGCGTGTTCCTGGCCGCGGCGAAGGGACGCAACGAGGCGGCCGACCACGTGCTGCTGGTCGGCCCCCCGGGGCTCGGGAAGACGACGCTCGCCGGCATCCTCGCGCACGAGTTGGGCGTGAAGATCACGCACACCTCGGGCCCGGTCGTCGAGCGGCCAGCCGACCTCGCCGGCCTGCTCACCAACCTTGCCGAGCGCGACGTCCTGTTCATCGACGAGATCCATCGCCTGAATCCCGTCGTCGAGGAGTACATGTACCCGGCGATGGAGGACCTGGCGCTCGACATCCAGCTCTACCGCGGCCCTTCGGCGCGCTCGGTGCGGCTGCACCTTCCGCCGTTCACGCTGGTCGGCGCGACCACGCGGGCGGGGCTGATCACCGCTCCGCTGCGCGCGCGCTTTGGCCTCACGCTCCGTCTCGACTACTACGCGGTGCCCGAGCTGACGAAGATCGTCCGCCGCTCGGCGACCATCCTCGGTGTGCAGATCGACGACGCCGGCGCGATGGAGCTGGCGCGGCGTTCGCGCGGGACGCCGCGCGTGGCGAACCGCCTCCTGCGCCGCGTGCGCGACTTCGCACAGGTGAAGAACGACGGCCGGCTCGATGCCGTCGCCGTCTCCGGCGCATTGCGCCTGCTCGACGTCGACGAGCGCGGGCTCGACGACATGGATCGGCGCCTGCTGCTGGCGCTGATCGAGAAGTACGACGGCGGACCGGTGGGCATGTCCACGCTCGCGGTCGTCGTCGGCGAGGAACCCGACACGCTCGAGGACGTCTACGAGCCATTCCTCATCATGGAGGGCTTTCTCAAGCGCACGCAACGCGGCCGCGTGGCCACGCCCCTCGCGTACGCGCACCTCGGGCTCACGCCGCCCACGGACCAGGGCAAACTGTTCTAGTCCTCGCAGCTCCCATCTCACGGAGGAACACGATGAAGGCACTGGGCGCGGAATTCTTCGGCACGTTCTGGCTGGTTCTCGGCGGCGTCGGCAGCGCGGTGATCGCGGGCGCATTTCCCGAACTCGGGATCGGCCTCCTCGGCGTGTCGCTCGCATTCGGCCTCACCGTGCTCACCATGGCGTATGCCGTGGGACACATTTCCGGCGGGCACTTCAACCCCGCGGTGACGGTCGGCCTGTGGGCCGGCGGCCGCTTTCCCGTCGGAAAGATCGGGCCGTACGTGATCGCCCAGGTCCTCGGCGCCATCGCCGCCGGCGGCGTGCTGTTCGTCATCGCCAGCGGCGCGGCGGGCTTCGACGTGTCGAAGGGCTTCGGCTCGAACGGCTACGGCGCGCATTCGCTGGGCGGCTACTCGATGATGGCCGGCCTCGTGTGCGAGATCGTGATGACCGCGATGTTCCTCGTCGTCATCCTCGGCGTCACCTCGAAGGGCGCGCCTGCCGGCTTCGCGCCGCTGGCGATCGGCCTGTGCCTCACGCTCATCCACCTGATCAGCATTCCGGTGACGCAGACCTCGGTGAACCCGGCGCGCAGCACGGGCGTGGCGGTGTTCGTCGGCGGGTGGGCGATCGAGCAGCTGTGGATGTTCTGGGTCGCCCCGATCGTCGGCGCGCTGCTGGGCGCGGGCATCCACCGCTTCCTCGGGCGGGAGGAAGCCTGACGGACCCGGCACTTCGCACCTCCGACTTCGACTTCACGCTCCCCGAGCGCCTGATCGCCCAGTCGCCCCCGGAGCATCGCGAGGACGCGCGCCTCATGGTGCTCGACCGACGCACGGGGGCGACCACGATCGGGCGCTTTCCCGATCTCATCGGCCTGCTGCGCGAGGGCGACGTGCTCGCGCTCAACGAGACGCGGGTGATCCCCGCGCGCCTCTTCGCCGAGCGCCCCGAGACCGGCGGCAGGATCGAGATCCTGCTGGTGCGCCCCGGCGACGACGGCGCCTGGTGGGCAATGGCGCGGCCGGGACGGTCGCTGCAACCCGGGCGCAACGTGCGCGTCGTGCCCGGCGGCGCGCTCCTGACCGTGCGCGCGGCCGAGGGCGGGCTGTACGCGCTCGCGATCGCCTCGGGTGCCGACGACTGGAACGGATTGCTCGAGGCGAACGGGCACGTGCCCCTGCCGCCATACATCCGCCGCACCGACACGGTGACCGATCGCGAGCGCTACCAGACCGTGTTCGCCCGCGTGCCCGGGGCGATCGCCGCGCCGACGGCGGGGCTCCACTTCACGCCCGAGCTGCTGGCCGCTGCCGCTGCGAAGGGCGTAACGACCGCGCGCATCGTGCTGCACGTGGGGCCGGGCACCTTCAAGCCGGTCTCGGTCGAGGATCCGCACGCGCACGCGCTCGATCCCGAGTGGTACGAGATCCCGGAGGAAGCGGCGGCGGTATTGCGCGTTGCGCGCGGCAAGGGTGGGCGCGTGATCGCCGTCGGCACGACGGTGACGCGGACGCTCGAGACCGGGGCGGCTTTGCTCGATGCCGGTGCTCGCGCTTCCGGAGACGTCGTCGCCGCCGGCAGCGGCTGGACCGGGCGCCTCATCGCGCCGCCCTACACCTTCGGCGCCGTCGACGCGCTGGTGACGAACTTTCACCTGCCCCGCTCGTCGCTGCTGTTCCTGGTGTCGGCGCTGGCCGGTCGCGAACACGTGCTCGCAGCCTACCAGCGCGCGGTGGACGAGGGTTTCCGCTTCTACTCGTACGGCGACGCGATGTTCGTGAAGTGAGAAGGGGGGCTCCGTGAAGCATCGTTCCGTACTGGCCGCAGGCCTCGTTGCGGTGGCGCTGCTCGCCGCTGCGGGTTGCACGAGCCGATCCGCGGAACGGCCCGGCGCAGGGGATTCCAGCGCCGTGTCCGCCAAGATCGCCACCGTCGCAGGGATCCCCGACTCGCTATTGATCCTTCCGGGCCGGATCGGCCGGATCGAACTCGGCATGACGATCGCGCAGGCGCGGGGAGCGATTCCCTCGGCGACGTTCGAGCGAACGTCGGACGGCGAGGGTGCGGCGCTCGTGGCGGTGACGCTCGGCCACGGCGAGGCGCTCACGCTCTTCGCCGGCGAGGGAGATCCTGCGGCGCCGATCGACGAGTCGAAGCGGATCGAGTTCATTGAGGCGCACGGCCCCGCGTTCCGCACGCCCGAGGACATCCACCCCGGCGCCCTGATCCCGGACGTCGAGCGCACCTACGGGCGCACCGTGCGGATCGTCCGCTCCGAGATCGAGTCGCGCCAGTTCATCGAGTTCGAGCACTCCCCCCTGGCCTACATCTACCGGCTGAACGAGAAGGGCGCCTTTCCGGAGGGGAGCCGGGAGACCACGAAGTACGGTCCCGGCGCAGCGATTCACTCGATCTCGATTTCCGGCAGGGGGCGGGAATGAAGCTCGCATGGGCGAGCCTGCTCGTCGCCGCGCTGGCGACCACGCAGCCGCTTCCGTCCGCGCTCCCGCTCTCCAGCGCCGGACCCGACAGCTTCCTCGTCGAGTTCACGACCACGAAGGGGCCGTTCACGGTGAAGGCGCATCGCGCGTGGTCGCCGCTGGGCGCCGACCGGCTCTATCACCTGGCGCGCGGCGCGTACTACGACGGCGTCGTCATCTACCGAGTGGGGCCGACGGCGAGCTACAAGGGCGGGTTCGTCGTCCAGTTCGGGATCGGCAACGATTCGACGGCGAACCGCGCGTGGGAGCAGGCGGGGATCGACGACGAGCCGGTCCGCGTGCCGCACGGGCGAGGGAAGATATACTTCGCGCGCGGCGGGCCGAAGTCGCGCTCGATCGAGCTCGCGCTCGACCTCACGCCGAACAGCCCGCTCGACACGGTGCGTTACGAGGGCGTCGTGGGCTTCCCGCCGGTCGGCGAGGTCGTCGGGGGGATCGCCGCACTCGACTCGTTGAACCGGCAGTACGGGAACGAAGTGTTCGCGCAGTGGGACTCGGTGGCCCTGTACGGCCGCACGTTCCTGGATCGTGCGTTTCCGGGGCTCGACCGGATCGAGCGGGCGCGGGTCGTGAGGGAGTGGGGCGGGAAGGCGGAGCGGTGAGGTCGACTTGCTGCGCAGCAAGTCGATCGAGCATTCGGGGCTGAGGAGAGCATGGGATCGACCGTCGTCACGGCATTCACGATCGCCGGCGGACTCGGGATCGTGCTCATCGGCCTCGGTCTCGGCCTCAGGATCCGGCCGCTCGCCTGGGCCGGGGGCTCGCTGTTGCTCTCGGCGATCGGGGCGTGGATCCTCGGGCCCTACGGCGTGTTTCTGGGGCTGATCGTGGTTCCGTTCGGCCGATCGCGTCGCCGCTGAGCGCGCGTTTCCGCGCCGCCCACGCATCGAGTATCCTCCGGGCATGATCGGTCGCACGCTCTCCCACTATCGACTTCTCGAATTGCTCGGCGCCGGCGGCATGGGCGAGGTCTATCGCGCGCACGATACGCACCTCGACCGGGATGTCGCGGTCAAGGTGCTGCTCAAGGGCGCGCTGGTCGATCCGACGTCGCGCGACCGGTTCCGCCGCGAGGCGCATGCGCTGTCTCGCCTCTCGCATCCCGGCGTCGCGACGATCTTCGACTTCGACACGCAGGACGACGTCGACTTCCTGGTCATGGAGTTCGTCCCGGGCGGCACGCTCGAGGCGCGGCTGCGTGCCGGGCGACTCGAGGTCGACGAGGTGTTACGGCTCGGCGCGGACGTCGCCGAGGCGCTCGCCGATGCGCACGCACGCGGCATCCTGCACCGCGATCTCAAGCCCGGGAACATCGTGCTCACCGCATCGGGCACGCCCAAGCTCCTCGACTTCGGGCTTGCGGCGCTGCTTCACTCTCCGCACACGCACCAGGCGCTGACCCAGGACGGCGAGACGTTCGGCTCGCTGCCGTACATGGCGCCCGAGCAGATCCGCGGCGAGGCGAGCGACGCGCGCACCGACGTCTGGGCGCTCGGCGTCCTGCTGTACGAGATGCTCGCGGGGCGGCGACCGTTCGACCAGGGGCAGCCGGCGCCGCTCATGCACGAGATCCTCAATGGGATGCCGCCGTCGCTACGCGCGCTACGGCCCGACGTGCCGCCCGCGCTCGAGCGCCTCGTGGCGAGCTGCCTCACACGCAGCGCCGGATTGCGTCCGGGCTCGGCGGGGGCGGTGGGGCTGGAACTGCGGTCGATCCGCGAGGCTGGTCGGCTGGGGTCGTCGTCGGGAGCCGATGTCGGCGCTCCACCGAAGATCCGCTCGCTCGCGGTGTTGCCGCTCGACAACGTCTCGCGCGATCCGGCGCAGGAGTACTTCGCCGACGGGATGACCGAGGCGCTGATCTCGGACCTGGCCGGAATCGGGGCCCTGCGGGTCATTTCGCGGACCTCGGCCATGAAGTACAAGGGCACCTCCAAGTCGTTGCCGGACATTGCGCAGGAGCTGTCGGTGGATGCGATTCTGGAAGGTTCGGCCCTGCTCCTTGGGAACCGTGTGCGGATCAGCGTTCGGCTGGTCGAGGCGCGCACGGACGAGACGATCTGGTCCGATCGCTACGACGATCAGCTCGAGGACGTGCTCGACGTGCAGAGCCGCGTCGCCGCCACGGTGGCGAAGAAGATCGCGATCCAGGTGACCCCGCAGGAGGCGACCCGTCTCGCGCGACAGCGCCCCGTGAATGCCGCGGCCCACCTGGAGCTGATGCGCGGTCGACACGAGCAGGAAGCGACGTCGCCGCAGGCGATCGAGCTCGCGCTCAAGCACTTCCGTCGCGCCCTCGAGCTCGACCCGGACCTGGCGGGTGCGTGGCAGGGGATCGCGGCGTGCCATGTCACGCGGGCGCAGCGGGGGATGGCGCCTCCGGCGGAGGCGTTGGCCGAGGCGGAGAGCGCGGCTCGTCGGGCGCTGTCGCTCGACCCCGAGGGATCCGCCGCACACGTGATCCTTGCCGGGTTGCGCTTCCGCGAGATGGACATGCCCGGCGCGATCGCGGAGTTCCACCGGGCGATTGAGGTCGAGCCGGGAAACTCCAATCCCTACATCGGACTGAGCCGCGCCTGCATGTGCTCCGAACGCCACGCCGAAGCCGAGGCTTCCGTGCTCAAGGCGATCAGCCTCAACCCGCTGTCGATGATCGACCACACGTGCGTCGGCGACGTCTACTACTACGCCCGCCGGTTCGAGGACTCGCTCGTCTACTACAGGAAGGCGATCGACCTCGATCCGCGCTTCGATGGCGCGCACACGGACTACGCACGCTCGCTCGAAGCGGTGGGCCGCTTCGACGAGGCGCGCGCGGAATACCTGGAGGGCCTGCGGCTGGCCGGTGGCGTGGCCGGCCCCAACTTCGGGATCGCGCACCTCGAGGCGAGCGTGGGCAACGTGGCCGCGGTGCGGCGCATCCTCGCGGAGTTGACCGCGGCGCGCAGCACGCGCGTCGTCTCCGCGTGGGGGATCGCCGCGCTGCACGCGAGCCTCGGTGACATCGACGAAGCGTTCCGCTGGCTCGACATCGCGGTCGAGGAGAAGGCGACCGGGCTCATCTTCCTGCGGGTCCACCCGCGGATCGACACGCTGCGCGGGGATCTGCGCTACAACGCGATGTTGAAGCGCGTGGGACTGGATCGGGTCTGAACCCCGTAGCCGTGGGCCCGCGAAAGGAGGCACCCGTGTCACGAAAGCTCGTCGCGACGTCCGCTGTCGCGCTCGTCGCCGTTCTCGCATTCGGATGCGCCAGCGAGCCGTCGAAGAACACGCCGCCAGCGGGGCCGGGGGCGTCGTCGATCCCGGCCACGATGGTCCCGCTCGCCGGCGCCGAATGGCGGGTCGTCGACATCGCCCAGGCGCCCGTCGTCGAGAACTCCGGCGTCACGCTCACGTTCGGTGCCGACGGCCGCGTGTCGGGGAACTCGACGTGCAACAGCTTCAGCGGGCCCTACGAGGCGTC
The DNA here is from genome assembly GCA_031413115.1 of Candidatus Eiseniibacteriota bacterium. Classification (GTDB taxonomy): domain Bacteria; phylum Eisenbacteria; class RBG-16-71-46; order RBG-16-71-46; family DASYSL01; genus JANPEF01. The sequence goes on from JANOEH010000217.1 coordinate 8,178, forward strand.
GGGCGACAGCCTGAAGATCGGCCCGACGATGGGGACGCTCCGCGCCTGCGTCGAGACGTCCCTCATGGAGCAGGAGACGCGGTTCCTCGCGCTGCTCGGCGAGGTTCGCGCGTTCACGATCAATCCCGACACCACGCTCGTCCTGCGCACCGCCGACGGGCGGACGATCACGGCCCGTCGTGGCTGAGCGCCCGCCGTACGTGACGATGGTCGAGACGCTGCTCCTGCGGGAGCTGCGGGCGGTGCGACACGAGATCGAGGCCTACCCGGACGACGCCTCTCCGTGGATCGAGGTTCCCGGGATGCCGAACACCGGGGGCAACCTCGCGCTCCATGTCGCCGGGAACCTGCGCCTGTTCGTCGGGAAGCACCTCGGCGGGATCGATTACGTCCGTGACCGCGATGCCGAGTTCGCCCGCCGCGCGGGAACGCGGGCGGAGCTCCTCGCCGGAATCGATGCCGCGCTCGACGCCGTCGCGCGCGGGCTCGCGCTCGCCCGAGCGGAGGCGCTCGCCGGACCGTATCCCGAAGTGTTCGGCGAGCGGCGAATCGCGACCGAGATGTTCCTCGGGCACCTCGTCGCCCACCTCGCGTTCCACCTGGGGCAGCTCGATTATCACCGACGCGCCGTCACCGGCGATCGCGCCGGCGCAGGTGCGGTCTCGCTCGGCGAGTTGCCGGCGATCGATGCTTAAGCTCGCGATGTTCGTCGGCGCCTCGATCGGCGGCGCGCTCGGCTGGTGGCTCGGCGCGTTCATCGGGACGATGACCGCGTTCTTCCTCAGCGTCGTGGGTACCGCAGCCGGCGTGTACTTCGCTCGCCGCCTGACCCGGCCGTACCTGTAGGGGACGCCGCGTGACCGCGAACGACTTCCGCGCCCTGGCGCTCGAACTGCCCGGCGCGATCGAGGGCGCGCACATGGGTCACCCCGACTTCCGTGTCGGCGGGAAGATCTTCGCCACGCTGGGGCCGGACGAGGCGTACGGTGTCGTCCTGCTCACCCCCGACGTGCAGGCCGACATCGTCGCCGCGGCGCCTTTGGCGTTCGCGCCGGTGGCAGGCGGTTGGGGCAAGCGCGGCTCGACACGCGTGGAACTGAAGCCGGCACGGCGCCCCGAGGTGCGACGCGCCCTGCTCGAGGCGTGGCGGATCCGGGCGCCGAAATCTCTGCTCGAAGGAGGCAACGCTTGACCGAAGACCGCTGGAACGCCGTCGACACGTATCTCACCGACCTGCTTGTCATGCCCGATCGCGCGCTCGAGTCCGCGCTCGCCGCGAGCGAGACCGCCGGCCTCCCCGCGATCGCCGTGTCGGCGCCGCAGGGGAAGATGCTCCACCTGTTCGCGCGCATGCTGGGCGCGACGCGCATCCTCGAGATCGGCACGCTCGGCGGCTACAGCGCGATCTGGATGGCACGGGGTCTCGCCCCGGGCGGGAAACTGGTCACGCTCGAGGCCGACCCCAAGCACGCCGAGGTGGCGCTCGGCAACCTGGCGCGCGCGGGGCTCGCCGATCGCAGCGAGGTCGTGCTGGGAAAGGCGCTCGAAACTCTGCCCCAGGTCGACGCGCGCCGTGACGCGCCGTTCGACCTCGTGTTCATCGACGCGGACAAGGCAAACATCCCCGGCTACTTCGCGAAGTCGCTGGCCATGACCCGTCGCGGCGGCCTGATCGTCGTCGACAACGTGATCCGCAGCGGCGCCGTGATCGACGCCGACGGCGATGACGCGGTGAAGGGCGTGCGCGCGTTCAACGACCTCGTCGCCCGCGAGCCGCGCGTCACGGCGACCGCGATCCAGACCGTCGGTGCGAAGGGCTACGACGGCTTCGCGATGGTCCTCGTCACCGGTGAAACTACCGGCTAGACTGCGACGCTCATGGCACGCTTTGCTCCCGGCTCATCCCTCGGTCCGTATGCGATCGTCGCGCCGCTCGGCGCGGGCGGCATGGGCGAGGTGTATCGCGCGCGCGACCCGCGCCTGGGGCGCGACGTGGCGATCAAGCTGCTGCCCCGGGACGTCGCCGCGAACCCCGATCGCCTGGCGCGCTTCGAGCGCGAGGCGAAAACCGTCGCCGCGCTCAACCATCCGAACATCGTCACCATCCACTCGATCGAGGAAGCCGACGGCGTCCGCTTCCTGACCATGGAACTGCTCGAGGGCGACACGCTCGATCGCGCCGCCGCCGCGCAGCCGGGAATCCCGCGTGCGCTCGACTGGGCGATCGCGCTCGCCGACGCGCTGTCGGCCGCGCACGATCGCGGCATCGTGCATCGCGACCTCAAGCCCGCGAACGTGATGGTGACCCGCGATGGACGGCTCAAGGTGCTCGACTTCGGCCTGGCCAAGCACGAGGCGGGCGGGGACGGGGACGACCTGCGGACCGTCGGCGCGACCATGGCCGCGCCGCTGTCGACCCCCGGCGTGGCGATGGGTACCGTGCCCTACATGGCGCCCGAGCAGATCCGCGGCGAAGCCGTCGACGCGCGCGCGGATCTCTTCTCGTTCGGCATCCTGCTCTACGAACTCGTCACGGGCCGTCGCCCGTTCGCGGGGAAGACCTGGGCCGACGTGAGCTCGGCCATCCTGCGCGACGCGCCGCCGCCGATCTTCTCGATCCAGAACGACTTGCCGCGCGACCTCGAACGCATCGTGCTGCGCTGCCTCGACAAGGATCGCGACCGCCGCTTCCAGACCGCGCGCGACGTGCGCAACGAGCTGGAGCTGGTACGCCGCGAGCTGGCCCTGGGCACGTCCTCGGCCGCGCCCGCCGCCGCTGTGGCCCCGTCGCGCGAGACCCCCTCCGTCGCCGTGCTCCCGTTCGCCAACCGCAGCGCCAGCGCCGACGACGAGTATTTCTCCGACGGCCTCGCCGACGAACTCCTGAACGTCCTGGCGAAGATCCGCGGCCTCAGGGTAGCGGCGCGCACGTCGTCGTCGACCTTCAAGGGCAAGTCTCTCCCGATCGCCGAGGTGGGTCAGGCGCTCGGAGTCGCGTCCGTGCTCGAGGGCAGCGTGCGCAAGTCGGGAAACCGCGTGCGCATCGCCGTCCAGCTCGTGAACGTGGCCGACGGATTCCCGCTGTGGTCCGAGACCTACGACCGCACCCTCGACGATGTGTTCGCCGTGCAGGATGACATCGCGCAGGCGGTGGTGAAGGAACTGCGCCAGCGCCTTCTCGGCGAGGCGCCCGACTCCGACGCCAGTCGCGAGGTAAAGGCCGAGGTGGCGGCGGCGGGCCGGGGACGCAGCTCGAATCCCGAGGCGCTCCGGCTCTACCTGCAGGGACGACACATGCTCGACCGGCTCACCGAGGGGGACATCGCGAACGGGCTCGCGCTGGTGCACAAGGCGATCGAGCTCGATCCCGGGTTCGCGCTCGCCTGGGTCGCGGTGGCGATCGGGAGCATCTATCGCGGCGGATGGGGTTGGGCCCCCGTCGTCGAGGCCTACGAGACGGCGCGAAAGGCGGTGGATCACGCACTCGCGCTCGAGCTCGACCTGCCCGAGGCGCTGGTCGCGCGGGGCCGCATCGAGGCGTACTTCGATCGCGACTTCCCCCGCGCCCGCGCGTCGATCAACCGCGCTCTCGCGCTGGCGCCCGGGAGCCCCGATGCGCTCCTGGCGTCGGGCGCCCTCGCCCTGTTCGAGGGCCGGATCGAGGAATCGATCCGGCAACTCGAGCACATGTTCGAGATCGATCCCCTGAGCACGATCGCCTACGGATTCTACGGATTCGCACTGCGCTCGGCCGGGCGCCTCGTCGAATCCGAGGCGGCCTACCGCCGACGGCTCGAGCTGAACCCCCACGGAGTGTCGGGGCGGGCCATGCTCGCGCTCGTGCTCACGGAGCAGGGGCGATTGGATGAGGCGATGCTCGAGGCCGCGCGCGAGTCGACGGACTGGTCTCGACTCACGGCCGTGGTCGCGATCCATCACGCCGCGGGCCGCCATGCCGAGTCCGCTGCCGCGCTCGCCGAGCTCGAGCGCGATCATGCGACGGACTCTTCGTGGCAGATCGCCGTTCTCCACGCCTTCCGCGGCGAGACCGATGCCGCGTTCGAGTGGTTGCACCGGGCGATCGCGACTCGCGATTCGGGTCTGACCTACGCGCTGGCCGAGCCGTACGTCAGCGCGCTCCAGACCGATTCGCGGTGGGAGGCATTTCTGCGGAAGCTGCATCCCCAAAGGACCTGATCCCATGCGCCCCACCCGCTTCTTCGCCCTGTCGTGGTTGCTCGGCATCGTCGCCGGGCTCGCGGCCGGCGTGGGCGGATTCACTTTCCTCTACGCGAAGGGCGCATCGTACCTGGGCCATGATTCGGCGGCCTGCGCGAACTGCCACGTCATGAACGAGCAATACGACGCCTGGCTCAAGTCGAGCCATCGCGCGGTCGCCGAGTGCAACGACTGCCACACGCCGCACGAGTTCATCCCCAAGTACGCGGTCAAGGCGCTCAACGGCTTCAACCACTCGCTCGCATTCACCACCGGTCGCTTCCACGAACCCATCCGCATCAAGGGCTTCAATCGCGTCGTGACCGAGGCATCGTGCCGCCACTGCCACGGCGACGTCGTTGCCGCGATGGAGGGCGGGGGACACGGCGCCGCCGGCCGCGATGCCTTATCCTGCGTGCGCTGCCACGGCAAGGTCGGCCATCCGGACCTGACCACGTCCGCATCCAGCCAGGGAGGTCGTCGATGAACCCGTCGTCCGATCGCAATCGCATGACCGGGCGCGGCGCGCTCGTCGCCGTTGTCGTCGCAGCACTGGTGGGCGCGGGGGTGAGCGCGCTGCTGGTCAGCATCGTCGAGCGCAAGCAGGAGGCGCGGAAGCCGTACGTGCAGGTCGTCGAGATCACCGACGAGACCGAGGATCCGGCGGTGTGGGGGAAGAACTTCCCGCAGCAATACGATGCGTACCGGCGCACCGTCGACCAGGTGCGCACCCGTTTCGGCGGCAGCGAGGCCGTGCCGCGCACTCCGACCTCGGCGGACCCGCGCTCGGTCGTCGCCCAGTCGCGGCTCGAGGAGGATCCGCGCCTCATGACGATGTGGGCGGGCTACGCGTTCGCGAAGGACTTCCGCGAGGAGCGCGGCCACGCCTACATGCTCGAGGATCAGGTCTATACCGAGCGGCAGAAGGTGGCGAAGCAACCCGGCACGTGCCTGCACTGCCACGCCTCGGTCGTCGTCCCGTACCGGAAGGCCGGCGGCGGGGACCTGTTCGCAGGCTTCGAGAAGCTGAACGCGATGCCTTACGCCGAGGCGCGCGAGCACGTGACCCACCCGGTCTCGTGCATCGACTGCCACGATCCGGCCTCGATGCAGCTGCGCGTGACGCGCCCGGCGTTCATGGAAGGAATGCGCGCGCTGAAGGCCCGGCAGGGCGTCGCGGACTACGACGTGAACGAGAATGCGACCCGTCAGGAGATGCGCTCGTTCGTCTGCGGCCAGTGCCATGTGGAGTACCACTTCAAGGGGCCCGAGAAGCGGCTCACCTACCCCTGGATGTTCGGGCTGCGCGTCGAGCAGATCTACGCCTACTACGACTCGATCGGCTTCAAGGACTGGACGCACGCCGAGACCGGCGCGCCGGTGC
>JANOEH010000218.1:0-5569 GCA_031413115.1 Candidatus Eiseniibacteriota bacterium
CGACAGCGTGCCCGCCGCGATGTAAAAGCCGGTCTGGTCCTTGTCGAAAAACGCCTGCACGAACAGCGGGTCGGCGCTGAACATGAAACTGAACGCGCCGAACCCGCTCGAGCTGCGCCCGCTCGAGGACGCGCTGGCCGAGGCGCTCAAGATCCTCGACGCGGGCCGCGGCGCCGGCGCTCCGTTGACGACGCTCGACCTGGGCGGCGGCTTCGGCATCGACTACGCCGGCGACGGCGTCACCTTCCCGCTCGAGGACTGGGGCCGGACGCTGTGCGCCGCCGGCGCGGCGCGCGGGATCCACGTGCTCGTCGAGCCCGGGCGCTATGTCGTCGGCGACGCGGGCGCGCTCGTCTCGCGCGTGCTCGACGTCAAGCGTGCCCCGGCGCGCACGTTCGTCGTCCTCGACGTGGCGATGAACGACCTGCTGCGCCCGGCGCTGTACGACGCGCACCACCGCATCGTGCCGCTGCGCGAACCCGTCGCCGGTGCGCCACCGCTGGTCGCCGACGTCGTGGGTCCGGTGTGCGAGAGCGGTGACACGTTCGCGCGCAGCCGCACGCTCGCGCCGCTGTCGCCCGGGGATGGCGTGGCCATCCTCGACGCCGGCGCGTACGGCTACGCCATGAGCTCGAACTACAACGCCCGGGGCCGGCTGCCCGAGGTGCTGGTCGAGGGTGGGCGAGCCCGCCGGATCCGCCGTGGCGAAACCACCGCCGACGTGGTCCGCCTGGCCTGCGACGAGCCGCTCGAGTTGACCCCGGCACCGCCGGGCACTTGACCGGCACGCCGGCGGGAGGTGACCGCATCCAACCCCGCATGGGTCGATCCATTCCGCTGAGCCTTTCCACGTCTCCTGCCGCGCCGACGCAGCCCCCCACGGGCCCGCCCCCGGCCGCCGAGCCCGGCGACGCCACCCTCGTCCTGCCCATCCGCGGCATGACCTGCGCGGCCTGCGTGGGCAGCGTGCGCGAAGCGCTCGCCGCCGTGCCCGGGGTGCGCCGCGCCGACGTCAACCTGGCGACCGAGGAGGCGACCGTCGTCGCCGCACCCGCGGTCGCGGCCGACGCGCTGCGCAAAGCCGTCCAGGACGCCGGCTACGAGGCGCTCGCCCCGCTGACCGACGATGCACCCGGCGCCGAGTCCGCCGTCGACGAGGCGCGCCGACGCGAGGAGCGCGCGCTCGTGCGCACGCTCGCGTGGTCCGCGCCCCTCGCGCTGGCCGTGCTCGCGCTGTCGATGGGCGCGATGGCGTTCGCCACGCCGCCGCTCGACGGCCTGCAGCTCCTGCTCGCCCTGCCGGTGCAGTTCATCGCCGGTGCGCGCTTCTATCGCGGCGCGTGGGCCGCCCTGCGCCACGGCCGCTCGGACATGAACACCCTGATCGCGATCGGGACGACGGCGGCGTTCGCGGCCAGTGCGGTGGTCACGCTCGCGCCGGCCGTGGCCCAGCGCCTGGGGACGGGTCACCACACGTACTTCGACACGGCGACCTCGATCGTCGTGCTCGTGCTGCTGGGTCGCTGGCTCGAGGCGCAGGCGAAGGTGCGCACGGGCGACGCATTGCGTGCACTGCTCGCGTTCCGCCCGGCGATGGCGCGCGTCGAGCGCGACGGGGTGCCGGTCGAAGTGACCGCCGCCGAGGTGCGCGCCGGCGACGTATTCGTCCTGCGGCCGGGCGACCGCGTGCCCGTCGACGGCGTCGTCCTCACCGGCGCCTCCACGCTCGACGAGTCGTGGCTGACGGGCGAGAGCCTGCCGGTGGTCCGGGCCGAAGGCGATGCGCTGCTCGGCGGGAGCACCAACCTCGACGGCGCGCTCCGGGCGCGGGCGTTGCGCGTGGGGCGCGAGACCGCCCTGGCGCGCGTCATCCGCCACGTCCGCGAGGCACAGGGATCGCGCGCGCCGATGCAGGCGCTGGCCGACCGTGTCGCCGCCGTGTTCGTCCCGGTCGTGCTCGGGGTCGCTGCCGTGACCGCGGTCGTGTGGCTCGTGTTCGAGCCGACGCAGGCGCTGGTGCGCACCGTCGCCGTGCTGATCATCGCCTGCCCGTGCGCGCTGGGCCTCGCCACGCCGACGGCGATCGCGGTGGCGATGGGGCGCGGCGCCGAGGCCGGGCTCCTGATTCGCAATGGCGAGGCCCTCGAGCGCGCGGGCACGATCGACTCGATCGTCTTCGACAAGACCGGCACGCTGACGCGCGGACGGCCCGACGTCACGGCGTTCGAAGTGCTGCCCGAGGCCGCGACGTTCGGCTTCGCCGTGAATGACGCGCTGGCGCACGCCGCTGCCGCCGAGGCGCCGAGCGAACACCCGTATGCGCGGGCGATCGTGCGCCATGCGCACGCGGCGAACCTCGCGCTCCCGGTGGCTGCCGCGTTCCGCGCACTGCCGGGCCGAGGCGCGCGGGCCGACGTCGCCGGCGCGACGCTGCGGATCGGCAGTCCTGCGTTCCTCGCCGAGGAGGGCGTCGACCTCGCTCCGCATGCCGCACGCATCGCCGCCCTGGCCGAGGGCGGGCGCGCCGTGCTCGGCGTGGCGCGCGGACGCGTGCCGATCGCGTTGATCGCGCTGGCCGACACGGTGAAGGACGACGCGCCTGGGGCCGTTGCCCGGCTGCTGAAACGCGGCATCGACGTGTGGCTCCTGACGGGCGATGGCGAGGGACCGGCGCGCGCCGTGGCCCGCGCGGTCGGGATCACGCAGGTCGAGGCCGGCGTTCGCCCCGAGGAGAAGGCGGCGCGGGTGGCCGCGATCGCGGCCACGGGCAAGCGCGTGGCGATGGTGGGCGACGGGGTGAACGACGCACCGGCGCTGGCGGCGGCCGATCTCGGGATCGCGCTCGGGACCGGCGCGGACGTCGCGCTGGATGCGGCCGACTTGACGATCCTGCGCGGCGACCTGGCAGGCGTGGAGCGGGCGCTGGTGCTGGCCCGGAAGACCCGCGCCACGGTGCGGCAGAACCTGTTCTGGGCTTTCGTCTACAATGCGATCGGCATCCCGCTCGCCGCCGGCGTCCTCGTCCCGGCGTTCGGGATCGCGCTGCACCCCATGGCCGCCGCAGCGGCGATGGCGCTGTCCTCGGTTTCGGTCGTGGCCAACTCGCTCCGCCTGGGGCGGGCGAGCCTTGACGCCGTCGTGGAGGTCTCATGAGCCCGCACGGGCCCCGCATCCTGCTGGTCGACGACGACGCGCACACGAAGGAAACCCTGGCCGACATGATCCAGCGCGAGGGGTGGATGTTCGACGTGGCCGACACGGTGGAGGAGGCGCTCGCTGCGGTGGAGGACCTCGATCCCGAGGTGATCGTGCTCGAGCCCGCCGCCGACGGCGCACGGGCGGTCTCGCTGCTGGTCTCGCTGCGGCGCCGCGCGGCGTGGATCCCCGTGCTGCTCTACACCGACGATCCCGCCTACGACGAGCAGTATGTCCTCGAGCACGGCGCCAGCGAGATCATCCGCAAGTCCGTCGGCGTCGACGCGCTGCGCGCGGCGATCGCCGACGTCCTGGCGGACGAGGAAACCGACCGGCCGCTCTAGCGGCTAGCGCAGCGGCGTGAAGTTGAACGTGAGGCCCACCGACATGCCCAGCGACGAGACGTCGTTCTCCGGCTTCCCGTACAGGTAGCTCACCTCGAGAGGCAGCGACAGGAGTCGCGACAGGCGGATGTCCGCCCCGCCCATCAGGCCGAAGCCCGCGCCATCCTCGTCCGCATCGGTGCTGATGTCGCCGAAGTCGTAGCGCAATGTCTCGGTGACGAAGAACACGTTGGCCTGCAGGTACGGGCGCACCGAGCCCTCGCCACTCGACCAGCGCACGCCCGGGCCGAAGTACGAGGCGTCGTGCGTGACGTCGACCTCGATCGGGAAGCCTCCGGTGTCGTCTGTGATCTCGTCGCCGCTCATCAGCGAGCGCCCGTCGATGCACAGGTCCCAGCTCCGGTTCAGCGAGTAACGGTACGACAGCTGGCCCAGGCCGCCGGTCTCGAGGCCGGAGTCCTCGAAGTCGTCCGAGAGGTGGCGGGCCACGCCGAGTCCGAGAGTGATGTGATTGCGCATCGGCTCGTACGGCGCGGCGTGGACGCGGGCAGGCAGGGTCGTGGCGGCGACCAGGATCACGGCGGCGATGAGGCGGTTGGAACGCATGGGACCTCCTTGTGGGGACCGGAATTGCGGGGGGGAGCGACCCTTGGACCTTAGGTCGCTCCCCCTTTGCGGTCAATCGCTCGCTCCGCTCGCGCTTATGCCGCGCGCGACTCCTCGCCGGCGACCGTTGCGGCCTCGCTTGCGTCGACCGCCGCCGGCGCCACCGGCAGCGCGCTCTCGGCGATCGGCAGGCTGAAGAAGAAGCGGCTGCCCTTGCCGGGCGTGCTCTCGACCCAGATGCGTCCGCCATGCAGCTCGACCAGGCGCTTCACCAGGTGGAGCCCCAGGCCCAACCCCTCGTACTGGCGATTGATCGCCGTGTCCGAGCGGGTGAACAGGTCGAAGATGCGGTTGAGGTCACGCGCCGGGATCCCGATCCCCGAATCGGACACCTCGACCACGACATGTCCGTCGAGCACGCGCGTGCCGATCTCGATCGAGCCGCCGCTCTCGGTGAACTTGACGGCGTTGTTGAGGAGGTTGATCACCACCTGGCGCAGCTTCGACGCGTCGACCGGGATGTCCGGCAGGTCGGCGGCGAGTCGCGGCGACAGGCGGATGCCCTTGCGCACAGCGAGCGTCTCGATCGCCTGCATGCTCGACTCGATCACCTCGTTGACCGACATCGTCGCCAGGTTGAGGCGGATCGCGCCGCCCTCGAGCCGCGACAGGTCCATGATGTCGTTGACCAGCTCGAGCAGGCGGGACGCCTGATCGTAGAGGATGCGCGAGAACGTGCGGCGCTGCTCGGGCTCGATCGAGTTCTCGTCCTGCCGCAGGAACTCGGCGTAGGCGATGATGCAGGTCAGCGGCGTCTTGAGCTCGTGGCTGACCGTGGTCAGGAAGACCTCCTTCATCCGGTTGACCTCGGAGAGGCGGCGATTGGCATCCTCCAGCAGTGAGGCGCGGCTGTCGAGCGCGTGGTAGTCCTCGACCTTCTGGATGGCGACGGCGGCATGCTCGCCGAACACGGCGAGGACGCGGGCGTCCCCCGCGGTGAAGGAGCGGTCGCGATCGATGCGGTTGATGTTGAGCACGCCGATGGCGCGTCCCTTGACCATGAGCGGGATGCACAGCGCCGAGGTGATGTTGCGCCCGGTCTTCTTGTGGGCGGAAAAGCGGCGGTTCATGTCCTCGGGATTGAGCACCATTGGCTCGCCGTTCTGCGCCACGTAGCCGGCGACGCCGTCGCCCAGCTTGATCTTCGCGTCGCGGACGAAGTCGGCGTCGACGCCGTGGACGGCGCGGGCGTGCAGCACCTGCGTCTCGGGGTCGAGCATGAGGATCGACGACTGGTCGGCCTCGAGGCAGGTCAGCACCCGGCGCGTGATGATGTCGAGGATCGAGTCCACGGTGAACTGCATGTTGACCGAGGTGGACATGTCGAACAGCGACGTGATCTCGCCCAGGCGCGAGCGGAGGAT
>JANOEH010000219.1:0-4113 GCA_031413115.1 Candidatus Eiseniibacteriota bacterium
GCATCCGGGGCTCGCCGCGGCCACGCGGCACAGTCACCCGCACGAGCATGCACCGCTCGTGCACGTGCACCCGCATGCCCCAGACCTGCATCACCGGCACGGACACGCAGGCTGAGGCGCGCGCTACTTCACCTGAATGGAATCGAGCAATGCCGCGACTCTCCCCTCCAGCTCCTTCATCTCCGGCGCCGCCCCCGTCCACTGCGCGACGATGCGCCCCTCGCGATCGACGAGGAATGCCGCCGGAACCGCCTTCACGCGGAAACGCTCCCACACCGGCGACTCGGCCGCGTCGATCGCGATCGGATACTTGATCTTCTTCTCGGCGACGAACTTGCGCACCTTCTTCTCGCCGGCTGCACCGGGTTCGTCGATCGAGATGCCGAGCACGGAGAACCCGCGATCGGCGTAGCGGGCGTGCAGCGCCTGCAGCTCCGGCATCGACTTGCGGCAGGGCACGCACCAGGTCGCCCAGAAGTCGACGAGCGTGATCTCGCCGGCGAAGCGCGCCGAGTTCAGCGGCTGCCCCGCAAGGTCGACCAGTGCCATCCCCGCCCACGGCGCCGGCCGCGGCAGCACCGGGCGCGCGTAGGCCGCGGGGTCGGTATCGAACTCCGCGGCGCAGTTCTGGTTGCAGAATGCGTAGGTCCGGCCCTCGTAGGTGCGCTCGGCGACCACGTCCTCGGGATGCGTCGACCCCTCGCGCACCGCGCACACGGCGCAGATTTCCATGCGCTTCGCTTCCGCGCTCACGCCCGGCTTCGCCGCTCCCTCCGCCGCGAGGGCCGGGCCGGTGGCGAAAGTCGCCGCAAGGAGCGCCTGGACCCACAGTCGAGCCATGATCTTCGGCTTCATGCTCCCCTCCTCAGAACCCGAACGATACGGCGAGGCCCGGCGTCTCCAGCCAGGCCCAGATGAGACTCGCGCTCCAGCGCTCGCGCGCGTAGTTGGCCAGCAAGTGCGTGCGCTCTCCATCGTACATCGGCTGGATCGTCACCCCCGTCGCGACCTCGAGGTAGCCGCCGAACGGGACCTTCCATTCGTCGTCCCACTCCGAGTAGCCGACGGTCCCGTACAGCGATACGGGCAACGCCGCCACGCTCCGCGTGGCTGTCATGTAGTAGGTCTGCGTGCCCTCGGGCGAACCGATCCGATCGGTGCTCGTACCGAGGAACACGGTCGGTCGCCAGCCCTTCTCGGACAACACGAACCACGTCGCGATCGGGGCGAGTTCCCCCGCCGCCGGGTTCACCTCGAAACCGATCTGCAGCGTGGGGATGATTCGCCGCGACAGCGTCGTGCGCCAGCGCGGACGATCGAGTTCGGTGTCGATCCAGCGCAAGGACGTGGCCCATGTCGTATGAAGCTCGCTCCCCCGGAGCGGCGCACCCTCGCCGGGTCAGCCGCTTCAAGTTGGTGCGGACAGTCGCGCGCGCTTCGCGGGCGGCGGTGCGACGGCAGTTGAGTCGACAATGGTCGAGTCGGCATCCGCGGCGAACGCGAAACCCGGCGCGGTTGCTGCGACGAAGGCAAGTGCCAGAACGAGGCCCACGCGGGGCCTGATGAGACGTTCATGCATGACGAATCCTCGCAGGGTCGGAAGGCGACGAGACGACGTCGGACGTGCTTCCGTGGAGCGAGGGTCAGTTGCGGAGGGGGTACGGCTGCGCGCGGTCGGTCGATCCTCGCGGCGGCACATCGACCGGCGCGCGAACAAGGGCCGTGGGCGGCGCCACGACTGCCCGGCCGATCCCGGTCGGCAGGAACGCCGGCGCATCGACCGCGCAGCGATCGAGCTCGAACGTCGGAGCCGTTGCGGCGTGCGTCAAGGTGCATTCGACGGTCACCCCGACGGGGCAGGCCGTCTCCTCGCTGCAGCAGGCGTCGGCCGGGTCGGGCACGCAGCAGAGCACGCCGGCGACCGGCAGGAACAACGCGAGCACGAGGAGGGCGCTACGGAGGAGTCGCACGGGAACAGTCTAGCACAGCCTGCCCCGGGGCGCGTCGCCCCGGGGCCGGGCCGCGGGACCTACTTCTTGGTCTTGCGGTCTTCCTTCTTCTTCGCCATCACCGCCTTGTAGGTCGCGAGCTGGTCCGGCGAGACGATCGTCGCCATCGACTTCTCGAGCGTGCCATTGATGCCGTCCATCGACTTCTTCGCCTTCACCTTGTCCATCATCGAGATCCGGCCGCCGTCGCCCAGCTTCTGCAGCAGGTCGATCTTGCCCTGGGTGGCGGTCGCCATCGCGGGCTGGAGCTTGGTCACCTGGTCGGCGGTGAGCGACATGGCCGGGGTGAGCGCGGCGAGCTGCTTGTGCGCCGCGGCGTCGGACATCTCCTTCTCGAGCTCGTTCTTGAACGCGCCCCACTGCGTGTTCTGGTCGGGCGTCAGGATCCCGGTCACGCCGGCGTCGAACTCCTTGCGGATCTTGCCGTACTCCGCGACGAAACCGAGGACATCGGGCTTCTCGGCGTCTTCGACCGTGGCGAGCGCGGCATCCATCTTCGTGACGCGCGTCTCGATCACCGGCTTGAGCTTCGCCACCTGGTCGTCGGAGAGCTTGAGCCACTCGCGCAGGCTGGCTGCGGCGTCCATTCCGCCGAGGTCCGGCGGGGCGACGGTGGCGGCAGTCGTCGACGGAGCGTCGGCGGCAAACGAAAGCGTGGCCGGCGTGGTAACGATCAGCGCGGCTCCGAGGACGAGGGCGGTGAGCGAAGTGCGGGTCATGGTCGGGCTCCTGTTCGTGTTGAGAGGGGGGACTGCTGCGACCTGCCGTGCTGGGGGAGAGCGGACTCCCCATTCCTACCACGATCCGACGATGCCGGGCAAAGGGCCTGCGATTTCAGGCCCTCGACCAGGAACAGCTCGGACTCGAAGCGCGGGGATCTGCATCCGAAGCGCACGATCGCGCGGGCCCCGTGGACCCCGCCCATGCCGCCGGCGCCGAGCGAGGCGACGATTTCGCAGGGGCCGAGGCGGGTACCGGGGGGCAGGAGCATGTGCTATGCAGCCGTCCGGCAGTAGCAGTAGACGAACTCCTGCTCGCTGCCCCACGGCGTGAGATGAACCTCGTAGGCTTCGGACACCTTGCGGAAGGCACCGCCGAACTGGCCGTGGATTCCCTCGGAGCTGTAGCGCACGACCGGCAGGCCGCTGCAGCGGTCCGGACCCTCGGGTCCGAACGTGGCGACGACGATGTGCCCTCCCGGCTTGAGTGCGTGGCGCACCGCCGCGACGTAACGCGCGCGCGCCGTCTCCTCCGTCAGGAAGTGGAACACGGCCCGGTCGTGCCAGAACGCGACACCCTGCGCGGGCAGCTCGACCGAAGTGATGTCCCCGACGATCCAGCGCACCAGCGCCGCCCGCGGTCCCAGCCGCCCCTGCGCCCGCTCGATCGCCGCCGCCGACAGGTCGTTGACGGTCACGTTGGAGTAGCCGTGGTCGAGCAGGTCGTCGACGAGCGTCGACGCGCCGCCGCCGACGTCGAGGATCGGAGCTTCGCGCGGCAGCCCCGAATCGACGATGAACGCGAGCGAGCGCTCGAGGTGCGGGCGATACCAGCTCACCGCATCGACGGCCTTCGCCCCGTACACCGCCTCCCAGTGTTCCTTGCCGCTCACCGGACTTCTCGAGCGTGGCGCAGGGCGACGAGACACCATGCGGCCAGCACCAGGTGCAGGACCACGGCGCCGACCAGCGCGGGTTGGCGAATGCCGAGCTGGAAGACGGCGTGGGCGAGCACCGCGGTCGCGACCACGTTGTAGACCGTCATGCCGGAAACGATGGCGAAGTCACCGGCGGAGCGAGCCCGCGCGCACGCGACGCCCAGCGCCAGGAGCCCCGTGCCCGCCACGCGGGCGACGACGGTGGCGCTCGCCGAATCGAGGGATCCGCCGAGGAGCACGGAAGCGACCAGCCCGGGGGCGACGAGCAAGCCGAGGCCGGCCCCGACTTCGAAGATCGCGCTGACGAGCAAGAGTCGTGGTCTCACGGCAGGTCCCCCACTGTCATTTCTACGCAAGGCGGCCGGCAGGTGCAGGTTCATCGTTGTGCGTCGCGGCGGAGGGGACCACGCTTCGTCCATGCGCCCGTCCGAAGTCGACTCGCAACGC
>JANOEH010000220.1:0-7497 GCA_031413115.1 Candidatus Eiseniibacteriota bacterium
CGACTACATCACGAAGCCGTGCGACCTCGAGGAACTGGGCCAGCTCCTCGGGCGCGCGCTCGCTTCGCGTCGCCTGACCGAGACCAACCGCAAGCTCGTATCCGAACTGAAGACGGCGAACGAAATCCTGTCGCGTCACGAGTCGGAGCTGCGTGAGCGGATCCACGTCGCGACGTGGCGCATGCGCACGCTGTTCGAGCTGTCGAAGGACATCGCGCGCGACCTGGGGATCGAGTTCCGCTCGCGCGTCATCTCCGAGAAGGCGCGCCAGATCACCGGTGCGGCGACCTCGGCGCTGTTCATCGCAGGTGAGGAGGACGGCATCTTCCGGGCTCGCGCCGTCTCGGGCTTCGAGGGACCCGGCGGCGGACCCGAGGGTCTCGTCTTCCGCTCCGACGAGGGGCTCAACGGCATCGTCGCCGCGAGCCAGACGCCGATCCGGCGCTCCGGCCGCGTGCACGCCGAGGGGCTGGGCCTGCCCATGCCCGCCGTCGAGCCGTGCGAGGGCGTGCTGGTCGTCCCGCTGGTGGCCGACGCGCGTGTCGTGGGTACGCTCATGGTGATGGGGAAGGCCGGCGGCTTCACCCAGGATGACGAGGACTTCCTCGCCCTGTTTGCCTCGTCGGCGGCCATCGCGCTCACCAACTCGATGCTATTCGAACAGACGCTCGAGATCGATCGCCTGAAGTCGGACTTCGTCGCCGTCGTCTCGCACGAGTTGCGGACGCCGCTCGCGGTCGTGCTCGGCAACCTCGAGTTGCTGGGCGACGAGCGATTCTGGCAGCTCAACCCGCAGCAGGGGCAGTTCCTCAAGAGCGCGACCACGAACTCGCACCGACTGCTGCACCTGATCAACGACATCCTCGACTTCTCGAAGCTCGAGAACTCGAGCCTGCCGATGACCCGCTCGCCGAACGAGCTGTCCGAGGTCATCCGCCAGACGGCGGAGAACCTGGCCCGCTTGTTCGAGGAGCGCGAGCTCAACCTGAAGCTCGACCTCGCGGCCGACCTGCCGCTGGCCGAGATCGACGAACAGCGGATCGCGCAGGTTCTCACCAACCTGATCTCCAACGCGATCAAGTTCTCGCCCGCGGGCGCGCCGGTCGAGGTCACCGTGCGACACGAGGACGGGCAGGCGGTCGTGCGGGTGAGCGATCACGGCGAGGGAATCCGCCGCGAGGACATGCCGCGCCTGTTCAAGAAGTTCTCGCAGCTCGACTCGCGCTCGACCCGGAAAGTGGGTGGCACGGGGCTCGGGCTGGCCATCTGCAAGGGCATCGTCGAGGCGCACGGCGGCCGCATCTGGGCCGAGAGCGAACCCGGCGAGGGCAGCACGTTCATCTTCACCCTGCCTCTGGCCGCGGACGCAGCGGACGCGGCGCAGGCGGCGTAGCCGTCGCAAACCCAGGCGCACGATGCGCCCCGGGCCCCGGCCCGGCATGCTCACGGAGGAGCCATGACCCATCGCACGTTGACCGGAAAGAAGAAGCCGCCGATCCGCAGCCCCTGGGGCCGCTCGATGCCCGCCCGTGCCGTTCGCGGGCGCAGCCCCATCCGCTCCGTCGCCTCCGCGGCGGCCGAGCGCGGCGAGCGATTCGGCGCCAACGCCGGCAAGGGCAGCCTGGCCGCGCTGCCCTGGGCGCTGGCGCTGCTCGGTGCGAGCGCGGTGCTGGCCGCGGCGACCGTGCTCGGTCGCTGATCTGGCGTCTTCGGCGGCGGGGCGATTGCGCGTTGCCCGCGCCGCCGCATCCGTGCGAACCTGACGACGAACTTCCGTGACTGCAGCGACCCGAACAGGAGATCCCCTCATGCGCATCCTGGTGACCGGCGGCGCCGGTTTCATCGGCTCGAACGTCGTCGATCGATTCATCGAGCTGGGCCACGAGGTCGCGGTTCTCGACGACCTCTCGTCCGGCCGTCGCGAGAACGTGAACGTTGCGGCGCGGCTCTTCGAGGCCTCGCTCGACGACCGCGCCGGGGTCGAGCGCATCGTCGGCGAGTTCCGCCCCGAGATCGTCGACCACCACGCCGCGCAGATCGACGTGCGGCACTCGGTGATCGACCCGATCGCCGACGCGACGACGAACATCCTGGGTGGCATCGGGGTGCTCGAGGCGTGCGTCAAGCACGGCGTGCGCAAGTTCATCTACGCCTCGACCGGCGGAGCGCTCTACGGCGAGGGCAAGCAGTTGCCCGCGACCGAGGACCATCCGTGCCATCCCGAGGCGCCGTACGGGATCTCGAAGTACGCGCTCGAGCACTACCTCTACTTCTATCGCCTGGTGCACGGCCTCGACGTCACCGTGCTGCGCTACCCGAACGTGTACGGCCCGCGCCAGAACCCGCACGGCGAGGCCGGCGTGAACGCGATCTTCATCGGCCTCATGGTCGAGGGACGGCGGCCCACGATCTTCGGCGACGGCGAGCAGGTGCGCGACTACGTCTACGTCGGCGACGTCGTGCGCGCCAACGAACTGGCGCTGGCGAAGGGCTCGGGCGAGACCGTGAACCTGGGGTGGGGGCGCGGCGTGTCGGTCAACGACATCGTGCGCATCCTGGCGGGACTGCTCGGGACGACCGAGCCGCCGATCTACGCCGCAGCGCGCGCCGGCGAGGTGCAGCGCATCTACCTCGATGCCTCGCGCGCGAAGGCCGTGCTCGGCTGGGAGCCGCAGGTGACCTTCGAGCAGGGACTGGCGAAGACGCTCGAGTGGTACCGGGCGGAGCGGGCGGTGGGAAGGCGGTAGCCGGCGCTCACTTGCGCAGGCGCACGCCGAGCCGCGCGATCCAGCGCCGCTCGTCGATGCCGGCCTGGTGAGCGACGTCGTCGACCCAGCTGTGCGCCACGCCGAGCGTGAACTCCATGCCGTCGCGCGGGAGGAAGCGCGCCTCGGCCCCGAGCGTGCGTGCGCTCTCGACCACGCCCGACAGCGTGCTGCCGCTCGCCGCCCCCGAATCCGGATCGAAGAAGGTGCCCAACTCGCCCTCGCCGCGGTCGGCCCACAGGGCGGTCAGCGAGGCGTCCCAGTTCGCCGACGGGGAGACGCCCGCGGTGGCGAACCAGGTCCGGCTGTCGGGGCCGACCGGGTAGCCGATGGGGCGACCCTGATGGATGAAGTCCTCACCGTAAAACGTTGAATAGACGTAGTTATAGACTCGCGAGTACTCCGCCTCGAGGCGCCCGCGGGCGCCGCTGCCGCCGCTGCCGAGGGCCGTGAACGGCCGGGTCCACAGCCCGCCGAGCTGGTAGCCGATCCGCGTCGGGGAGCCCGCGGTCTTCACGTTCTGGTCGTCGAGCAGCAACTCGCCGTGGACCTCGACGCCGGGGGCCGGGCGCCAGGTCGCGTCGAGCCCGCCCATCACGTTGTTGCGGATCGACTCGGCGTCGCCCGTCGCGTCGACCTGGTCCTCGGACAGCAGGCGCTGGACGAACGTGTAGGGCAGGAGCGAGACCACGTACAGCGGTTCCCAGTGCGACGACGTGTAGCGCGCCGTCTCGTGCAGGCCGATGGTGAGCGCGGGCGAAGGAAACCACTCCAGTCGGTGGGCGGCGATCCGGGCGTCCCGCGAGGCGTCGACGTCGGCGTGCGTCGCGGTGGCGCGCACGTGGCGGAACAGCGTGCCGCCGAACGACAGGAACGTGACCGGTGCTGCCTGCCGCGACCACAGCAGCGTGCCGGTGGTGCCGGGGCCGAACGCCATGCGCCGCCGCCCGGCGGTGATGTCGAACGCGCGCGTGGCGAACGAGACGTACGCGTCCTCGGACAGCGCCGCGAACTCGGAGCCGGTGACCAGCACGTCGGTGAAGCTCGATGCGTCGTCGACCTGGCCGGCCCACACGTCGAGGTGGACGAGCAGCCCGCCCGCGGTCAGGTCGGCGCGGCCGCCGAAGCGCGAGCGATCCTCGAACCCGGTGACGTCCTCGTCGATCTCGAGCGCCGCGTCCACGTATCCCGAGACGCGCAGCCGCATCGGGTCGTCGTCCTCCGGGGTGCCCTCGGGCCCGCGGTCCTCGATCGTCAGCAGTGGGCTGGTGCAGTCGCCGCGCAGGGGCAAACCGGCCTCGCCGAACTCACGGCCGAAGGCGCGCTCGAGGCGCACGAGGGACGCATCGCTCGATTCCGGGTGGAGCCGCCGGGCCCGCGCGACGTACGCCGCAACATCCCGCCGCGCCAGCGGCAGGGTGTTGAGGGCGATCGCGCTATCGGCCAGGCCCGAAGCGACGAGCAGCTCGAGTTCCGCGAGCAGCGGATCGTCGACTTCGATCCACTCCACGGGCGACGCGGCCAACGCGCGCGCCGCGGCGGGGGCGGGGGAGGCGGCGGAGAACGCGAGCAGCAGCGCGAGCGTGGCGCCCGCCCCGCGCCGGATCATGCGTGCGGGCCGATCGAGTCGACCGCGATCCAGTCGCCACGGCGATCCGATTCGCGCACGGCGTCGAGCACGCGCTGGTTCCTCCAGCCGTCCTCGAACGTGGCGGCGCCGGGGACGGTGGTCTTCCCGCGCTGCAGGGCATCGCGGATCGCCGCGGCATAGGTGAGGAACGCGCGGGCCCACGGCGTGTCGGGCACCTTCGAACCGGCCGGGGGCAGCGGGGCGTCGTCGCAGATGACCTCGCCCCACGCCTCGGCGCCGGCCGCGCGCGACCACAGCGTGCCGTTCTCGCCGATCTTGAGCGAGCCCTTCGAACCGTGGATCGCGATCTTCGAGTCCGTCTCGCGCACCGCCGCGGCCAGGTGCATGCTCACTTCACCGCCGCCGGCGAGGCGGCCCCACAGCACCGCGTAGTCGTCGGAGGTGACGGGACGCGGCTCGCTCGTGTTCGGGTCGGGGCGCGTCTTGATCATGGTCGCCAGGTGCCCGCGCACCTCGACGATCTCGCCGAGCAACGCGCGCACCGCGTCGACCGTGTGCGAGCCCAGCGCGCCGAGAACGCCGCCGCCCTGCGCCGCGTCGGACCACCAGCTCCAGGCGCGCGCGGGGTCGGTGCGGAACAGGCCCTCGAGGCGCACCTCGACGTTCCACACGGTGCCGATGAACCCCTCGGCGATCATCTCCTTCATGCGCACCCGTCGCGGGTTGAAGCGCAGCTCGTGATCGAGCAGGTGCAGCTTTCCGGCGCGCTGCGCCGCCTGCCACATCTCCCAGGCCTCGCCGGCGTGAAGCGCGGTCGGCTTCTCGCACAGCACGTGCTTGCCGGCCTTGAGCGCGGCGAGCGTCTGCGGCAGGTGCAGGTGCGGCGGGGTCGAGACGACCACCAGCTCGATCTCCTCGACCTTGAGCATGCGGTCGAGGTCGTCGAACGCACGGCGCACCCCGAACTCCTGGGCCACGTCGTAGGCGCGGGTCATGTTGCGCGAGAGGAGACCGACGATCTCGACGCCGGGCGTGGCCTGGAAGCAGGGGATCTGGGTGGTGCGGGCGAAGCCGGTGCCGAGGATCCCGACACCGATCGTGCGGTCGCTCAAGGGGGTCACTCCAAGTGAGGAGGGGAGGGGTCGGAAGCCGTCGCGGCAGACTAGCACAGAGCTCCGGCGGAGCCGGGATTGGGGCTTTGCAAGTCGTTCGAGCAAATCCTGTTGCCGGTGTTTCCTCTGCGTGGACTCGAACCTGAAGGACCCCTCCGCCCTTCGGGCGTCGGGGAGCTCTATGCTATCCTGCGATCGGCCGTGACGACCCAGCGCAACGGAGGCGGGACCCCCGCCTCCGTCCGCATTTCCACAGGAGTAGCGATGGATCCGGGCTCCGCCCTCGAACCCACGATCACCGTCGGCGCCGACGCCGCCAACGGACTCGACCGCCCCTACGACGCGGTGGCGATCGAACGCGCGTGGTCCGTGCGCTGGAACGAGCGCGGCGACTTCGCCCCCGCGCTCGACGGCGGAAGGAAGCCGTTTACCGTGCTGCTGCCGCCGCCCAACGTCACCGGCAGCCTCACGCTCGGCCACGTGCTCAACCACACGATGCAGGACGTCGTCGTGCGCTGGAAGCGCATGGAGGGCGCCGCGACACTGTGGCTCCCGGGCATGGACCACGCCGGGATCGCGACCCAGAACGTGGTCGAGTCGCAGCTGCGCAAGGATGGGCTGACCCGCCACGACCTGGGGCGCGAGAAGTTCGTGGACCGCGTGTGGGAGTGGAAGGAGCAGTACGGCGGCCTGATCCTGCAACAGATGCGCCGCCTCGGCGTCTCGGTCGACTGGTCGCGCGAAGCCTTCACCATGGACGAGCCGCGCTCACGCGCGGTTGCCACCGCGTTCGTGCGCCTGTACGAGAAGGGCCTCATCTACCGCGGCCACTACGTCGTCAACTGGTGCCCGCAATGCCTGACTGCGATCTCCGACGAGGAGGTCGAGCACACCGACGGCGAGACCTCGCTCTACCACATCAAGTACCCGGTGGCCGGCACCGAGAAGTTCATCACCGTCGCGACCACGCGCCCCGAGACCCTGTTCGGCGACGTGGCCGTGGCCGTGCACCCGAAGGACCGCCGTTACGCCCACCTGATCGGCAGGATGGCGGTGCTGCCGTTCGTACGGCGGGAGATCCCGATCATCGCCGACGAGTACGTGGACCCGAAGTTCGGCACCGGCGCGCTCAAGATCACGCCCGCGCACGACGCCAACGACTTCGAGGTGGGCAAGCGCCACGGGCTGGCGCCGATCATCGTCTTGAACCCCGATGGCACGCTCAACGAGCAGACCGGCGACTTCGCGGGCGAGGATCGCTTCACGGTGCGCAAGAAGATCGAGGAGATGCTCGCCGATCGCGGCCTGCTGGCGCGCAAGGAGGCGCATCGCTATTCGAAGGCCACCTGCAGCCGCTCGAACACGGTGATCGAGCCGTATCTCTCGGCGCAGTGGTTCGTCAGGATGAAGCCCCTGGCCGAGCCCGCGCTATCCGCCGAGAAGTCGGGGCAGGTGCGCTTCTTCCCGCGACGCTGGAGCAAGACGTACCGCCACTGGATGACGAACATCCGCGACTGGTGCATCTCGCGGCAGCTCTGGTGGGGACACCGGATCCCGGTGTGGACCTGCGACGAAGTTTCCTGTGCGGCGTTGACGGTGACCGTCGACCCGCCGGCCGCATGCGCGAAGTGCGGCAGGACGGCGCTCACGCAGGATCCGGACGTACTCGACACGTGGTTCTCGTCGTGGCTGTGGCCGCTGTCGACGCTCGGCTGGCCCGAGGACGAGTCGGCCGACCTGAAGAAGTTCTACCCGACCCAGTTCCTGGTCACCGGCCCGGACATCATCTTCTTCTGGGTGGCGCGCATGATCATGGCCGGGATCGAGTTCAGGGGCCAGGTGCCGTTCGCGCACGTGCTGTTCAACGGCATCGTGCGCGACACCGAGGGCCGCAAGATGTCGAAGTCCCTGGGCAACTCGCCCGACCCGATCGCGGTGATGGACGAGTACGGCGCCGACGCCGTGCGCTACACGGTCGTGTCGATGGCGCCGCTTGGGCAGGACGTCCTGTTCGACGCCAAGCGCTGCG
>JANOEH010000221.1:0-35188 GCA_031413115.1 Candidatus Eiseniibacteriota bacterium
CGGGAAGGAGACCCGCGAGGGTCCCCCTCCCGCCCTTGGGATCAGCCGCCTGACGCAGCTATTCCCCCTTCTGCAACAGCCGCCGACGCTCGCGTTCCTTCGTCAGCTCTTCGACGTTGAGCACCTTGAACTCGACACGACGGTTCTGCGCCATGCCCGCGGCCGTCTTGTTGGTCGCCACCGGCGTGCCTTCCCCGTAGCCCTTCGCGGTGTACTGCTCGCGCTTGATCTGCGGGAAGTTCGTCGTCAGGTACTCGAGCACCGACCCGGCGCGTTTCTGCGACAGGTCCTGGTTGTAGGCGGCGGAGCCACGGGCGTCACAGTGACCGCCGACTTCGATCCGCAGCCGCGGCCACTGGCTCAGGGCCTTGCCGATCTCGTCGAGCACGGGACGCGACTCGGGCAGGATGTCCCACTTCGCGGTTTCGAAGTGGATGTCCCGCGTCGTGATTCTTCCCTTGTCGAGAAGCTCGACCTCCCGCTCGGAGAGCGTGATCGGGCAGCCGTCGACGTCGACGCGGACGCCGGCCGGCGTGTTCGGGCACAGGTCCTTGTCGTCGGTCACGCCGTCGCCATCCGAGTCCAGGGCGCAACCCTTGGCATCCACCCGCATGCCGGCCGGGGTGTTCGGGCACTGGTCGAGGTCGTCGGAGACGCCGTCGCCATCGCTGTCGAGGGCGCAGCCACGCGCATCGACCTTGGTGCCGGCCGGAGTCGACGCGCACTGGTCGATCCCGTCCCAGACGCCGTCGCCATCCGTGTCGGTCGGGCATCCGCGCACGTCGACGGTGGCGCCGGCGGGCGTGTTCGGGCACTGGTCGATGCCGTCGGGCACGAGATCGCCGTCGGAGTCGATGGGACAGCCGCTGGCGTCGACCATCGCGCCGACGGGCGTGCCCGGGCACGTGTCCGCGCTGTCCTTGACGCCGTCACCGTCGAGATCGCCGTCGTGGGGGGAGCCACCGAGCGTGACCATCAGACCGGCGCTGTACAGGAAGTTGTTGATCACCTTGTCGCCCGGCGGATCGGGCGCGGGCGGCGAGTCGAACTGCCAGAGCTGGTCGCGAACCTCGAGTCGAAGCGCCGCCTTGCGCCCGAGACCGAGCTTCACGCCACCGCCGAACTCGAGCCCGTTCATGACCGCTTTGCCGGCCGCGACATCGGACTCGATCTTCTCCTCGTGCCATCCGGCGAGGATGTAAGGATTGAAGGCGATCGACGGGAAGATGTTGAGCGTGAGGTCGAGGCCGTAGCCCTGGATGCTCTGGTCGGTCGGCGCCGTCTGGCTGGCGTCGTAGAACCACAGCGAGTCCCCGGATCCATACTCGGTGTTGGTCGACATCCAGCTGTAGTAGCCCTCGACGCCGAGGCGGCGGCCGAATCCGACGCCGACGCGCCCGCCGAAGACGGGCTTGTTCGCGAGGTTGACGTCCTTCGCCCACACCATGTAGCCACCGAAGGGCGTGACGTTGAGGTGCAGTCCGCCGGGCTCGGAAACGGCGGGCCGAGGCGTGAGGGAGCCGAGGAGGAGAAGGCTCGTCAACGCGAGCGCAGCCGTGCGCATGAGTCTCATCGTTCACCCTTTCGGTGCGAGGTGTTGCCGTTCGACGGGAGCGTACGGAGGGGTGGAACGCACGGAGCGTGCCACGGGGCCGTGGCGCGACGCATGGAGGTGGATCTGCTGTGGTCGCTTGCGGATAAGCCACCCCCCGGCGCCCGGCGACCGGGCGGTCGCGCTGGCGCTCAGGGGCGGTGATTACACTTTGCCTGTAGGAAGTACAAACTCCGGGGGCGTCGGATCGCCCTCGGCGTCGGCGCCCGGCCGCGGACGACGCTTTGCCAGGCTGGCCACCACCGCGATGAGCTCGTTCGGGTCGGCCGGCTTGGAGAGATTCATCTGGAAGCCGGCCGCGAGGATCCGGACGCGATCTTCGATCTTCGCGTACGCCGTGAGGGCCGCCGCCGGGACGTTCCCGCCCCGCCCTGCTCCGCGCGCCCGGACCTTTTCGATCAGCCCGTAACCGTCCTCCTCGGGCATGGCGATGTCCGAGATCAGGACGTCGGGAATCCAGACATCGAGCATCTCCAGCGCCTGAGCGGCCGAGCCCGCGACCCGCACCTCGGCCCCGCACGATTCGAGCAACGTCTGCAGGGCCTCGTTCGCGCTCGGCTCGTCGTCGACGAGCAGGACGCGGATGTGGTCGAGGCGGCGGAACATGACGTTCGCGAGGCCGTCGGCGACCGCGGGGTGTCGCGGTCGCGTCGTACGACTCGACTCGCGGGTGCCGAGCACCGGCAGCTTGATCGTGAAGGTGGAGCCCTTGTCGAGTCCCTCGCTCACGACGCCAATCTCGCCACCATGCAGCTCGACGATGTGGCGGACGATGGACAGGCCCAGACCCAGGCCGCCGTGACGCCGCATCGTTCCATCGGTCGCCTGCTGGAACGGCTCGAAGATGTGGGGCAGGAACACGCGCTCGATCCCGATCCCGGTGTCGGCGACCGTGACCTCGACGTGGGAGTCCGCGCGGTTCAGGCGCACCTGCACCGTACGGCCCTTGGGCGTGAACTTGATCGCGTTGGAGAGCAGATTCGCCATCACCTGCTGCAGCCGTTCCGAGTCGCCCGAGATCATGCCCGCGCGTTCGTCGAGGACGACCTGGAGCCGGATCTGCCGCGCCTCGCTGGCGGGTCGCTGCGAATCGACCGCGGCGCGGATGATCGGGAGCAGGTCGATCGCCCGCACATCCAGGCGGAATTTGCCGGCAACCACCCGCGAAACGTCGACCAGGTCGTCGATCAGCTGCGACAGCGAGACGACATTGCGCTCGATGACCTCGAGGCCTCGCTCGGACTTCTCGCGGTCGAGAGTGCCGCTGCGGAGCAGCTGGGTCCAGGTGAGGATCGGCGCCAGCGGATTGCGCAACTCGTGCGAGACGGTCGCCAGGAACTCGTCCTTCAACTGGCTTGCCGCCTTGGCCTCGACCAGCGCCGCCGAGGTCCGGGTCTGGCCTTCCTCTGCCACGAGACGCGCCGAGGATTGTCGACGCGACGAGCGATCGACGATCACCAGCAGGAGGATGCACAGGATCAGCGTGAGGCCGATCGAGATCGCCGTGATCCAGTTGAACGTGGTCTGCGTCCGCGCGACCGACGCCCGGGTTGCGGCAAGCCCGCCCAGCGACGCGGGCTCCATGTGCGCGACGAGGAAATCCAATGACTGCTCGAAGGCGCGTCCGCGCGCGTCCATCTCGGTGGAGGCGAGCACTCGCGCACGACCGGCCGGCGTGGCTGCCGCGCGCTCGAACTGGACGACGAACTCGCGCTCGGTGACGCGGACCGCGCCGACGAGCTCTCGCCCCGCCGGATCGCGAAGCTGCGCTTCGAGTCGATCGAGCCGGATGCGCATGGCGTTGGAGCCGTCCCGTGCGGCGCCGACATACGGTCCATCGCCGGTGAGCACGTGGGCGGTCGCATCGGCGACCTCGCGAAGTCCCACCAGCCGCGTGGCCTGGCTCTCGGCGAGGTCGCGAACGTCACTCTCGGCCAGGGTCGCCATCTCCCGGACGAGGGATGTCGAGGCGAGGAGCGCCGCTCCGCTGCTGAGGATCGCCAGCAGGCCGATCACGATCAACCCGGCATTCAGCGTCAGATGATACGACCACCGGGCCATGAAACCTTCCTGACTGGGACGACAGCAATGCGCCTCGAGCGCCTCCCACGGGCCGGACTCGCCCTCGCGGTTGCGCACTCCCTTCCAGCTCTCCAAGCGAGCGTTGCGAAAATCGTGCCAGTCGGGGTGCGGGCGTCAGGTCCGCGCGTACAGATGGAGGCGGTTGTAGAGGGTCTTGAGGCTGATGCCGAGGATCTCGACCGCACGCTTCTTGTCGCCGCCGCATTGTTCGAGGGTCGCCAGGATGAGTTCCCGCTCCGCCCCCTCGAGCGAACCGCCCACCGTGGGCGCGGTCGGGGCTTCGATTCGCCCCGGGACACGGGCCACCGCATTATTCGCCAGACCCTCGAACTCGATCACGTCCTCGGCCAGGATGAAGGCCCGGCGCATCTCGTTCTTCAGTTCGCGCACGTTCCCGGGCCAGGAATAGGCGCGGATCCGGACGCGCGCCTGCGCGCTCAGCGCCTTCCCGGTGCCCTCGCTCCGGTTGACGTCCTCGAGGAACGAGTCGGCCAGCAGCAGGCAGTCGTCTCCGCGCTCGCGCAGCGGCGGCAACACGATTGGAAACACGTTGAGGCGGTAGTACAGGTCCTCGCGCAGTTTGCCCGCCTGGATGGCGTCCATCGGCGGCCGGTTGCACGCGGCGATCAGGCGGACGGTCACCGGAAAGCTGGCCTCGCCACCGACGCGGGTGAGCATGCCGGTCTCGAGCACCCGCAGCAGCTTGACCTGGAGGTCGATCGGCATCTCGGTGATCTCGTCAAGGAACAGCGTACCGCCCGACGCCCGCTCGAACAGCCCCCGACGCATCTGGGTCGCGCCGGTGAAGCTCCCCCGCTCGTGGCCGAACAGCTCGCTTTCGATCAGCGTGGGCGCGACCGAACCGCAATCGAGCGGGATCAACGGCCGCAGTCGCCGCGGGCTCAGCTCGAAGATCGCCTGGGCGACGCACTCCTTCCCCGTCCCGCTCTCGCCGGTGATGAGCACGGTGGCGTCGGTCGGAGCGACCTTGGCGATCAGGTCGTAGACCTTCTGCATCGCGGGCGAGGCGCCGATCATGCCCTCGAAACGACCGAACTTACGCAGCTCGCAGCGCAACGTACCCACCTGCTGCTTGAGCGAGCGCACGCGCGCACAGGCGGCCAACACGGTGCGCAGGCGGTTGGTGTCGATGGGCTTGGTCAGGTAGTCGAGCGCCCCGCGCCGCAGGGCCTCGATCGCCGAATCGACCGTGGCTTCGCCGGAGAGGATGATCACGTCGGTGCCGGAAACATCCTTGAGGTCGTTCAGGAGATCGATTCCCTGGCCGTCGGGGAGCGCGAGGTCGACCAGTGCAATGTCGATCGGTTCGCGGGCCAGGCGTGCCCTGGCTTCCTTCAGCGAGCCTGCGGTCGAGATCTCGAAACCTTCCTGGCGGGCGATCTCGGCCAGTCCCCCCAGGAAGTCTTCGTCGTCGTCGATGAGGAGGGCGTGCAGCATTCGGTGGTCCTCGGGTCGGACGTGCGGGGAAGGACGCAGAGTCTTCCGCCGGTCGGATTCGGCCTCCGCGCACGTCGCGAGCACGTTTACGCTACACCCGCAGGCCGGGGCCCAGTGCAAGTTTCGCCCACGAAACGAGGAAGAATGGGCGGCCCTATTGTAGAATTGGGAGGCAGGAGTTACATCGGGACCCCGAAACGGACCCCCGGACCGGCCGCAACGTGGGCCGGCCCAGCCGGTTTCGCACGGTCCTCGATGGCACGGGACGTGCGATGTCTTCCACTTCGGCGGCTCGTCTTGCGCCGTACTAACGTAGAAGCAGCGGGCCGGGGCCGCGTGGGCTCTGGCCCGTCTGTATTGGGGGCAGAGAGCTACAGCACCGAGCAGTGCGCGATCGGCGTCAACGCGAAGGACATCGCGATGATGGCCGCCACGCTGGCCAACGGTGGCAGGAACCCGGTGACGCAGAAGCAGCGCCTGGACGCAAAGTACCTGCCGGAAGTGCTCGCCGTGATGGCGACGGCCGGCATGGACGACGACTCGGGCAAGTGGCTGTACGCGACCGGCCTGCCCGCCAAGAGCGGCGTCGGCGGCAGCGTCATCGCCGTCTCGCCCAGCAAGTTCGGCATCGCGGTCATCGCGCCGCCGCTCGACGCGGCGGGCAACAGCGTGAAGCCGCAGAAGGCGATCACGGACATCTCGGTCGCGCTGGGCGGCAATCCGTACGCCTCGGTCGCGGTCGCACCGAAGAAGAAGTAGCCGCAGCGCACGGCAGGAAACAACGCGGGGACCCGGCGTGCTGCCGGGTCCCCGTTCGCTTGCGCAGGATGCGCCATGGTGGGACGATCGAGGCATGCCACGAATCCGCATCCGACTCCGCGAGCGCGAGCAGTCCTTTGGCGAGGAGATCGCCAACAGCGTGAGCCATGCCGTGGGCGCGGTCGTCGCCGTCGTCGCCGCGGCGGCGCTGATCCGGGTCGCGGCCGGCCGTGACGATGTCCCCGGGCTCGTGGGCGCGTCGATCTTCGGCGGCGCCATGGTGTTCCTCTACGTCACGTCGACGCTGTATCACGCGCTACGAGCGCGGCGCGCCAAGCTCGTGTTCAAGGTGCTCGATCACAGCGCGATCCTCCTGCTCATCGCCGGGACCTACACGCCCTTCACACTCGGCGTCCTGCGGGGCCCGCTCGGCTGGACGATTCTCGCTCTGGTCTGGACGCTCGCGCTGGGCGGCGTGATCTTCACCGCCGTGAGCCGCGTGCGCTACCCGACGGTCTTCACGCTCATCGTCCTCGCGATGGGCTGGATGATCCTCCTCGCGGTGAGGCCACTGTGGGAGCACGTGGGTCCGTGGGGACTGTTCTGGCTGGGAGCGGGCGGCATCGCCTACACGAGCGGGCTCGTGTTCTTCGCGGCCGACCGGATCCGCTTCGGACACCTCGTGTGGCATGTCTGCGTGCTCATCGGCAACGCCTGCCATTACATCGCCGTCGTGCGCTACGCAGGCTAGGAGTCCGCTCGTCAGGCCCCGAAGGGGCCGGCAGAGTTCACTCCGTCTTGGCGAAGCGCCGCGCGCCTCGTGAAGTAGTGTCGACCACCGAACCCATCGGCCGGTCTGCCCCGACCGGACCCACTTTCGGAGGTCCTCATGTTTCGCGCCCGTCGGTGTGCGCCGTCGTGGTCCGTGCTCCTGCTGCTCCCGCTCCTCGCCTTGCTCCCGCCCCGCACCTGCTCGGCGCAGGCGACCGACTCCCTCGCCCGGGCCGATTCGATCGGCGCCAAAGCGACTCCGCTCGTGGCGACCAGGATCACCAGTCCGATCGTCGTCGACGGGGACCTGTCCGATGCCGGATGGCAGGGCGTGCCCGCGGTCACCCGATGGTTCGAGACCAACGTGGGCGACAACGTCGAACCGCAGGTCGCAAACCTCGCCTACCTCGCCTACGACGAGTCGCACTTCTACGCCGGTTTCCGCTTCGAGGACCCGGATCCCGCCGGGGTCCGCGCGCCGCTGGGCGACCGCGACCAGCTCTCGGGGGCCACCGACTACGCGGGCGTGATCATCGACGGCAACAACGACGGGAAGACCGCGCAGATGTTCCTCGCCAACGCCCGCGGCCTGCTCTACGACGCGCTCACCAGCGACGCCTCGGGCGAGGACAACGCGCCCGACTACTACTGGGACGCGATGGGCAAGCGCACGGCGACCGGCTGGGACCTCGAGATCCGCGTCCCGTTCTCGACCCTGCGCTACAAGCCGGCCGAGATCGCCACCTGGCGCATCCTGCTCTACCGCAACTACCCGCGCGACCGGCGCTACCAGTTCTTCAGCGCCCGCCTGCCGCGCGACTCGAACTGCTTCGTCTGCAACTCGACTCCGCTCACGGGACTGACGAACCTGCCGAGCGGATCGCACCTGGTGGTCGCGCCGTTCGTCACCGCGACGCGACAGTCCGCGCCGTCCGCCGGGCTGGGCAGCCCGCTCGAGGCCGAGGACATCGACCCCGACGCCGGCGTCGACGTGAAGTGGAACCCGGGACCGAGCGCGGCGATCGATCTCACGGTGAACCCCGACTTCTCCCAGGTCGAGTCCGACGTCGCGCAGATCGCGGCGAACGAGCGCTTCGCGCTGTTCTTCCCGGAGAAACGCCCGTTCTTCCTCGAGGGGGTGGACCTGTTCTCGACCCCCTTCGCGGCGACCTACACGCGCACGATCACCGCGCCCAGGGCGGGGGCACGCACGACGGGCCGCTTCGGCCCGACGGCGTACACGGCGCTCTTCACCCACGACGAGGGCGGTGGCAGCGTGATCATCCCCGGGCCCGACGGGTCGAGTTTCGCCGACCAGGACTTCGAGTCGGACGTCGCCGTCCTGCGCCTGCGCCGCGACCTCGGCACGTCGTTCGTGAGCATTCTCGGCACCACGCGCGAGCTCGACGGACCCGGCTACAACCGCGTGTTCGGTCCCGACTTCCAGTGGCGCCCGAAGCCGACCGATGCGATCACCGGACAGTTCCTCTACGCCGACACGCGCACCCCCGAGCGGCCCGACCTGGCCACCGAGTGGGACGGCCGCCAGCTGAGCGACCGCGCGTTCCGGGTCGACTGGTCGCACTCGACGCGCCACGAAGACTGGTACATCGCCAGCCAGGACATCGGCGTCGACTTCCGCGACGACAACGGCTTCATCCCACAGGTCGGCTTCCAGGAGGCGTACCTGAGCGCGGGCTACACGTTCCGGCCGAGCAAGTCGTTCTTCAACCGCATCCGTCTCTTCACCGACGACTACATCGACGCCGAGCACGACGGCGACGTGCTGGCCCGCCGCGTGTCGGTCGGCAGCGGGATGAACGGCAAGCTCAACAGCTTCGCGCGGGTCGAGTTCAACCAGGACGAGTTCCGCGTCCAGGACCAGCTCAGCGGCGAGTACCTGCTGCTCTCGCGCTTCCGCCCCCGGCTGCGCATCGAGTCGAGCCCGACCCGCCTGTTCAACAACTTCTTCCTCGACATCTACGCCGGCGACGAGATCGACTTCGATAACGCACAGGAGGGCAGTGGTGCCACGATCTCGACCGGGTTCTCGCTGCGCCCGAACGATCACCTCGAGCTGCGCACCGACTTGAGCCGCCGCTGGCTCGACGTCCCGGTCGCCGGCGCCGGAGACGACCGGCTGTTCACGGCGGGCGTCGAGCGCCTACGCGCCACGTGGCAGTTCGACGCGCGCTCGTTCCTGCGCCTGATCGGGCAGTACGTCCACACCGAGCGCGACCCGTCCCTCTACGAGTTCGGGGTGCCCGAGGAGAGCGCGAACCTGAGCTTCTCCGGACTGTTCGCCTACAAGCTGAACTGGCAGACGGTGTTCTTCCTTGGCTACGGGGACCAGCGCGTGCACGACCCGGTGTCGCAGGACCTCGAACCGGCGAGCAACTCCGCGTTCGTCAAAGTGTCGTACGCCTGGCAGCGGTAGCCGAGGTGAGCACGAACGCCCCCGCGAGGACACGCGGGGGCGTGGCGGGTTCAAGAGTATCGGGGCCTACTTCGTTCGCGCAGCCTCGTAGGCCTCGGTCAGTTCGGCGTCCGCCGCGATGTCGACGAGTGCATCCTCGAACTGGTCCGCGCTCATCCCATGCGCTTCGAGAATCGCGCTCGTGCGGCCCGGCGCCCTTTCAATCTCCACCGAGATCGCAGCGACCTCGCGGGCCCGTTCGACCGTCGGCCCCGAGTCTGCCTGCGTCGTCGCGACGGGCGCCGGGGCGGCCGCCGTCTGCTCGGGAGCCTTCGGCGCGCAGCCGAACGCGAAGAGGATGAGCCCGGCCGCGAGGGCGGATCGCAGGGAGGTGTCCAAGCGACGTGACGTCATCTGGATCCTCCCTTCTTGCCCGCCTCGCCGGACTTCCCGGGGCTCGTGTCCGGCTTGCCGGCGTCGCCGGACTTGCCGGGGCTCACGGACTTCCCGTGCATGTCGCCCGACTTGCCCCCACCCATCGAGGAGCCCCCTCCCTTGCCGCGCGCGCCGTGCTCGACGTGGATCGCGGCGGCGAGATCCTTCCCGCGAAGACCCGAGTCGAGCTTCTGCTGCACGAACGCGCCGAAGTTGTCGATCGGGCCGTGCTGCCGGATGGCGTCGTTTTCCACGTTCAGCAACGCGGTGATGTCACCGGCACGCACGCTCCGGTCGCGCGCCATCCGGAGAATATTCCTCACGTCCTGGTCCGGAACGCCGAGCGCACGCGCATCCCGGGCGGCCCCGGGAAGGCGGATCGCCTGCAGGATCGCGGCCGAGAGATCGCTCCCGGAATCCTGTGCGGCGGCGGGGCTGGCGAGCATGATCGCCGCCAGCGCCGCCCATCGAATGGTCCTGTCCACTGCGTACCTCCACTTCGTCGTGCAACCAATCTGCGAGGGGTTCATCCCCAACCCCGAAGCATCGCTCCCGGGGGCGCCGCGAAGACACCGGCAGGCTGCGCTACCCCTTCGGCTGCGGCACGATGCGCAGGTACGGACGCGGCGCCTTCCAGCCGTCGGGGTAGATCGTCTTCGCTTCGTCGTCGGAGACCGAGCCGGCGATGATCACGTCCTCGCCCTGCTTCCAGTTCACCGGCGTGGCGACGCGATGCTTCGCGGTCAGCTGCAGCGAGTCGATCACCCGCAGCACCTCGTCGAAGTTGCGACCGGTCGTCATCGGGTAGGAGATCATGAGCTTGACCTTCTTGTCGGGTCCGACCACGTAGACCGTGCGCACGGTCAGGTTGTCGGCGGCGGTCCGGCCGTCGCACGAGCCTTCGAGGTCGGCCGGCAGCATGCCGTAGAGCTTCGCCACCGCGAGATCGGTGTCGCCGATCATCGGGAAGTTGACGGCCGTGCCCTGCGTCTCCTTGATGTCGTCGGCCCACTTCGCGTGGTTGGCCACGGGATCGACGCTGAGGCCGATGATCTTCACGTTGCGCTTGTCGAACTCGGGCTTGAGGCGCGCCATGTAGCCGAGCTCGGTCGTGCACACCGGCGTGAAGTCCTTCGGGTGCGAGAAGAGGATGGCCCAGCCGTCGCCGATCCAGTCGTGGAAGCGGATGCGACCCTCGGTCGTCTCCGCCGTGAAATCGGGTGCGATACTGCCGATCACCAGGGGCACGTAGCCCGTCTGCGTGGACATCTCGAATCCTCCTCAGGGGTTGGGAACCGAACACCGTGTTCCGATTCGTCGGATTGGGTGGCCCGATGCTAGCCCACGCGGGGCGGCGGGAAAAGGCCCCGCATCGTCGCCGTGGGCGCGGGCGTGGGCGTCAAGAGCTCTGCCGGAACGCCTCGGCAATGCCCGCGGGCGACGCCGGCACGATCCCGGCCTCGGTGACGATCCCCGCGATGAACTCCGCCGGTGTGACATCGAACGCCGGATTGCGGGCGGCCGCCCCCTCGGGCGCCACGCGCACGCGGATGGTCTCCCCCGCCGCGGTCATCCCCTCGATCCACAGGACCTCGTCGGGATCGCGCTGCACGAAGTCGATGGCCGCGCCGTTCGGCGTCGTGCGGTCGATCGTCGTGCGCGGCGCGGCGACGTACAGCGGCACGCCGTGCACGCGCGCGGCGCACGCCTTGTCGTAGGTGCCGATCTTGTTCGCCACGTCGCCGTTGGCCGCGATGCGATCGGCGCCCGTGAGGATCACGTCGACCTCACCGCGACGCATCAGGTCCGCGCACGTCCCATCGGCGACGATGGCATGGCGCACGCCTTCCTCGGCCAGCTCCCACGCCGTCAGCCGTGCGCCCTGCAGGCGCGGCCGCGTCTCGCTCACCCACACGAACGGATCGAGCCCGGCGCGGGCCGCCTTGTACACCGGCGCCAGGGCCGAGCCCCAATCCTGCACCGCGAGCCAGCCCGCGTTGCAGTGCGTGAGCACGCGCACGCCGGGTTTCAGAAGCGCGAGGCCATGCGTGCCGATCGCCTCGGCGGCGGCGACCTCGGCCTCGTCGTAGGCGCGAGCGGCGGCGAGCATCGCGACGGGGTCGGGCGCGACGGCGCGCACGGCGTCGAGGCCGTGGCGCAGGTTGATCGCGGTCGGGCGCGTGGCCAGCAGTTGCGCGTACGCCACGTCGACGCTCGTTCTCCCGCCGTCGCTGTCGCGTGCGGCCTGCGCCAGCGCGTATGCGGCGAACACCCCGATCGCGGGCGCGCCGCGCACGCCCATGTCGGCGATCGCGTGCGCGGCCTCCTCGATCGTGCGGGCCCGACCGAACTCCAGGGCGTGCGGCAGGCGACGCTGGTCGATGTAAGCCACGCCGGCGGCCTCGGGCCACACCGCGCGCAGGTCGCGGCCGCGGACCTTCATCGTGGGGGCGCGGCGAGCGCGCGTGCGTAGTGGCGGGTGAGGATCGCGCCGGCGGCCTCGGCGCTGGCGCCGAAGGCGATCACGCCGTCCTCGTGGCCGAGCATGGCAAGGATGCCGTGCTCGCCGAGGGCGGCGCTGCGGAACAGGCGCTCGACCTCGTGCGCCATCTCGGGCGTGCCGTACGGCACCTCAGGTCGCGCGGTGGGCAGGCCCAGCGCGCGCGCGCCGCGCCACAGCTCGGGCGCGTGCACGTGAAAGACCGCCCGCGTTGACGGCGCGGCGTCGTAGATCGCGCCGTGCGTCAGCGACTCGGACGACGGCTCGGCCGTGCCGCGGCTGGTGACGTGATTGCGCGACAGGTCGTAGCGCTCGACCAGGCAGCAGTCGGCGAGCGCGATGGCGCGCTTGCCGCCGGTCTGCGTGCCGGTGACGAGGAAGCTTCGACGCCCCATGCCCTCGGCGCCGTACGGCGGCACGCGGAGGCTCAGGTTCCCGTAGCCCGCGCCGTCGTAGCGCGCGGGGTCCTGGCCGACGCCGCCCAGGCGACGCAACACGGCGCGCCAGCCCGCGAGCTGGCGCGCGATGTCGCCGTACGCCCGCTCCTCGAGCGGCCGCGGGTCGTGCGTGCGCTGGAACTTGATGACACCTTCGGAGGGCTGGGCCACGGGCGCAGCCTAGCACCGGGCGGCGAAGCCGTCACTCGCGCCGGATCGCGTCGAAACGGAACGGCAGGTCGATCGTGACGTCGGCCACCGGCTCGCCGCGCAGGAACGCCTGCAGCAGGTCGCGGAACTCGGGCGCCAGCAGCTCGCGCCCGTCGTGCCCGGTCGCCGTCACCACGACGTGCGTGGCGTGCGGAAGGCCGACGCGAACCTCCTCCGCATTCGACGGCGGCGTTCGCGCGTCGAGTGCGCCGCTGACCAGGAGCACGGGCGCCGCGGCGGCAACCGGTGCGCGAAACGCCTCGCCCAGGTCGAGCCCTCCCCCGCCGCACGCGGCACAGGCCTCGGGATAGAACGGCGCGGCCAGCCCATCGCCCAGCAGGTTCGCCGGGTCGGCGGACTCGCGGGCGATGCGGGCGCGCCGTTCCGGGCTCGCGCCCGAAGCGCAATCCATGAACAGCGCCATCGCCGAGCCAATGCTGCCGCGCCTTCGCTCGAGCGCGAGCGCCGCGAGCGGAGCGAACTCGCCATGCTCGAGGGCCACGAGCAGGCGCGGGATTCCCGCGGTGCCACGCGTCGTGGCCAGCTCCTGAGCCAGCGCGACGCGCAGGTCGTGGGCGCCCACGGTGACGCACGCCTCGTCCGGCGGGCCCGGGTACGCGAGCGCGGTGACCGGCGCGCGCTCGAGCCGCGCCAGCAATGCGCGCACGCTGCCGAGAAGATCGGGAAGCATGGCGCGCACGCGCGGGTCGGCGGCGGCGCGCCCATGTGCGGCAGCGAGCAGGCGCTGCGTGGTCGCGGGCAGCTTCCACGTGTGATCCGGTCCCTCGATCTTCGCCAGCGCGGCGCGGGCCACGCGCTCCGGGTGTCGGCGCAGGTAGGCGAGCGCCAGGTGCGAGCCATAGCTCGATCCGTAGAGAACGATGGTGTCCGCGCCGATCGCGGCGCGCACGAGGTCGACGTCGTCGGCGCTCTCGTTCGTGTCGTAGGCCGCCGGGTCGGCGCCGCGGGCCCGCCAGTGCGCCACGGCGCGCGTCGCTGCGCCGCGAAACGCGGCGAGTTCGTCGTCGCGGCCGGGCGCGCGATTCCGCGGCAGCGTCCAGGCGAAGTCGGGCGTCGCGAGATTTGGGCGACTGAGCCCCGTGCCGCGCTGGTCGATCCCGATCACGTCGGCATGCTCGAGCAGGCGCACGAACGGATGGGTCGCCGGGTGCGCCGCACCCGCGACGCCCGACACGCCAGGCCCGCCCTCGAGGAACACGATCGGCGGACCCGGATGCGGATGGGTCGTGCGGTAGCGCACGAACGCGATCTCGATCGTGCGCCCGTCGGCGCGAGCGTGGCTCTCGGGAACGCGGATGCGACCCAGCTCCCCGGCCAGCGGTCGGCCGTCGACGGCACGACCCACGTACGTCTCCCAACGCGGCGTCGGGGCCCCGGCTGCCCGCGCGGCGGGTGCGCACGCCAGCACCAGCAGCAACACCGCACCCGCACGCTGCCGGACGCGCCCGCCGCGCCCGAACGTCCACGCCACCGCGTATGCGATGGCCGGCAGGGCCAGCACGGCGAGCAGCACGTCTCGCCAGGGCATGACGAACGCGAGGTCCACGTTCGCGTTCGACAGGATGCGCAGCGCCGGCACGAGCCCCGCCGGCACCGCGAGCACGCAGCCGACGAGCGCGAGGTAGCCCGCGCGCGCGGCGCGATAGGCGCGCAACACCCCGGGCGCGGCGCCCACCGTGTGGAGCGTGCGCACGTCGCCGTCGGACTCGGCGGCCGACAGCGCCGAGGCGACGAGCACGACGACCAGGCCGGTCAGCAGGCACAGCAGCAGCACGGCGCGGTAGATCCCGCGCGAGGGCGCGCTTTGCACGAGTGCGGCATCGACGGTCGTCCCGGGCACGCGCTCCGCGGCGAGGCGCGCGCGCGTCAGCACGGCGGCGTCCACCGGCGCGGCGTAGCGCACGAGCCACGGAGCGAGCCCGCGACGCGGCGGCGGTCCCGTCTCGAATCCGGCACGCTCTGCTGCAGCCGGGGACAGCACGAAGGCCGGCCCGACCACGCGGCGGCCCGTGGGGACCCGCTCGAGGGCCGGCCTGTCGAGCGGCGTGCCGTCGCGCCCGACGGTCAGGAGCAGCACGGCGCCGACGCCTGCGACCGGCGGCGGCGCATCGAGCGCGAGCACGCGTCCCGCCGCCAGCGCGTCGACGCCCGACTCGGCCCCCACCGCGCGCAGGAACGTCGTGTCGCCGATAGCGATCCACGGCTCACGCTGCCCCGGCGACTTGTCGACACCCGCGAGGCGGGCCACGATCGGCATCCCGTTGGCGTACGCCACCCGCAGGGGTGCGATCGCGATCGCGCGCGGCACGGCAGCGTCGGCGACGAGCGCGCGGGCGACGATCTCGGCGCCGGCGCCCTCGAGGAGGACCTGGTCCGCGCGATACTGCGCCGGGTACGCCGACAGGGCCGACTCGACGCTCGTGATGATCGCGGCCAGCGTCACCGACATCGCCATTCCCGCGAGGATCGCCGTGACCACCGGGCCGTTGCGCGTGCGGGCGCGACCCGCGTCGCGCACCGCGAGGCGCCACGGCAGCGGTAGCCCCGAGGCGCGGCGCGCCAACGCGTCGAGCAACCACGGACTGATCGCTCCGAAACCGAGGATGGCCAGCACGGCCCCGCCGATGGCGGGCACGCCGGTCGAGGCCAGCGGCGCCGAGCGCGGCAGGAGCATGAGCGCGACGGCAATGGCCGTGAGCGCGAGCCCCGCGAAGAGCCAGTGCCGCGCGGGCGTCGACTCCGGACGGCGGGCGCCCAGCGCGACGCGCACCGGCAACGAGGCCGCGCGCAGCGCCGGCAACGCGGCGGCGCCTGCGGCGGTCAGCACGCCGAGGATCGCGCCGCCGGCGGCATGGACGAGCGAGAGGTCGAACGGTCCGTTGGCGCGCGCCGTCCAGCCGTCGAGGAAGGGCTGGAGCGCGAGCGCAATCCCGTTGCCGAGGACGAACCCGAGCCCGGCGCCCGCCCCGCCGATTCCGGCGGCTGCGAGGATCAACGCAAGCGCAATTCCCCCGCGCGTGGCGCCGACCGAGCCGAGGAGCCCGATGTCGCGCTGCCGACGACGCAGCGTCACGGCGAACGCCGCGGCGATCACCAGTGCCGCCTCGAGGAAGCCGATGCTGCCCAGCAGGAACACCGCGACGGCGATCGCGTCGTCGGGGGCCTGCACCTCAGCGCGCAAGCTCACGGCCAGTCCGGTGGCGCGCAGCGCGGCGACCGTCCCCGAGTCCGGCGCCGGAGTCACGAACAGCCGTTCGCCGCCGCGCGCCTCGACGATCGCCGGGGTGCGCACGACGAGCGGCGCGTCGAGCGCCTCGGGCGTTACGACCACGCCGGTGATGGTGCGCGCCGTTCCGTATGCGAGCGTCACCGTATCGCCGACCCTGCGGCCCAGGCCCGCCAGCAGCACGGGCGACAGCGCAACCTCGCCCGCATTGGCGGGTGCACGGCCGGCGGTCACCGCCACGAAGCCCCGCGCCAGGCCGCCCGCGCCCAGCCCCGCCGACTCGACGGCGACCAGGCTCGCTCGCAGCACGCGACCCGGCACGCGCACCTCCTCCATGCCGGTGATCACGCGTTCCGTGCGGAACCCGGGCGGCAGGAGCGCGAGCGCGCGCTCGACGTCGGCGTAGCCGCGCGGCGCGTCGACGACGAGGTCGGCGCGCCCCATCGCCTCGGCCCGACGCTCCTCGGCCGTCGGGGCCATGCCGCGCAGGATCGTCCCGCCGCCGGAGACGGCGGCGACCGGGACCGCGACGAGCGCGACCAGGAGCCAGGCGCGGCCGGGGTGACGCGCGAGCTGCCGCAACTCGACGCGCAGGAGCGCGCGCAACGCGACGTCCTTCACGCGCGCGGCTGCGTCTCGTCGACGATCGCGCCGTCGCGGAGGAACAGGATGCGGTCGGCCCATGCCGCATGCGACGCGTCGTGGGTGACCAGCACGGCGGTGAGGCCGCGCTCGCACTGGGCGCGCAGGAGCTGGAGGACGCGCTCGCCGGTGACCGAGTCGAGCGCGCCCGTCGGCTCGTCGGCCAGCGTCAGGCTGCGCGGGCCGACGAACGCGCGCGCGATCGCCACGCGCTGGCGCTCGCCGCCGGAGAGGTCGTCGGGAAAGCGCCCGGCGAGTGCCGCCAGCTCGACGGCCGCGAGCGCCGCCTCGGCCTCGGCGCGCGCCCTGGCCAGCGGCACGCCGTCGAGTTCGAGCGGCAGCGCAACGTTCTCGCACGCGGTGAGCCCCGGCAGCAGGTTCAGGTCCTGGAAGACGTAGCCGATCGTGCGCCGCCGCAGCGCCGAGAGCGCCCCGGCATCGAGGCCCGCGAGATCACGCCCGTCGATCGACACGCTCCCACCGGTCGGGACGTCGAGCGCGCCGGCCAGTGACAGGAGCGTCGACTTGCCCGAGCCCGACGGACCCATGATGGCGACGAACTCCCCCGCCTCGACGGTGAAGCTCACGGGACCGAGCGCACGGACCGCGGTGGCGCCCGTCCCATGGACCTTCGTCACGGCATCGAAGCGCAGGGCGTCGCGCGTCCGCACGGCGACCGCACTCATGACCGCGCCCGGCCGCGCCGACGGCGCAGCCGCTCCTCGCACAGGTCGAGCCACTTCACCTCGGCCTCGGCCTTGAGGATCAGTGCGTCGAGCAGCAGGAGCCACGCCAGGTCCGCCTCGGGATCGGCGTGGCGCTTGGACTTCGTCCACTCCTGCAGGCGCTCGAGCGTGGACTTGCGCTGCGCCTGGAGGATGCGCGTGACGTCGACCGAGCCGGCGGCAAGCGCCACCAGCACCTTGATCGCCAGCTCGTCGCGCGCCGGGCGGTCGTCGACCGGTGCGGCGTACCAGGCCGCGAGCTCGCCGCGGCCCGCACGCGTCAGGCGCCAGGTGCTCCGCTCCTCGTCGCCCCCGGCGTCGCTCTCGACCAGGCCGTCCCGCTCGAGGCGCGCGAGCGTCGTGTAGACCTGGCCCACGTTCAGCGGCCAGGCGCCGGCGGTGCTCTTCTCGAAGCTCGACTTGAGGCCGTACCCGTGGGCGGGCTCCTCGGCGAGGAGCGCGAGCAGGCTGTGGCGGACGGACATGACACCCTCCCGGTTAGATACCTAGTATGCATACCGGGGAAGGCAGTGTCCAGCGGCCCCGAAAAGCACGACGCCCGGCTCCCCCTGCGGGGATCCGGGCGTCGGAGGATGCGCGGGAACGCGACCTAGCGGCGGTAACGAGCCTTGAGCGCGCCGAAGGAGACCTGCTCGGCCGGCGTCGCGCCGAGCGCCTGCAACTCGAAGACGAAGTCGTTGAAGTCGTTGTCGGTCCCGCTGCAGCACGGCGACGGATCGGCGCCGCCGTCAAGGTCCTCGACGCAGACCAGGAACGTGTTCGGGCCCTTCCAGGCCGAGACGTCGAACACGATCATCTGGACGTCGCCGTCGAACGGGGCGTGAATGGCGCCGGCGCCGCTCGGCCCGAGGTCGTTGTAGAAGCGGTTGGAGAAGAACTTCTCGGGCTCCGGCGCGTTCTGGCTGTCGCCCGGACCGTTCGGGTTCAGGTAGAAGCCGAAGTTCTGGACGCCCCCGGGGAGAGAGACGACCGTCGTGGCGCCCGCGCCGGCCGGCCCGGCGAAGACGACGCCGTCGTCGACGCCGTCGATCACGGGAGCCGAGAACGTCTCCTTGTACCAGCCCAGCGTGTTCACGTTCTGGTAGCCGGCCACTTCGCGCACGAGCAGGGCCGGAAACTCGTCGTCGATCCAGAAGATCGGGTCCGGATCACCGGCATCGGCCCCGATGTAATCGGTCGTCACGTTGATCAGACCCGGGGATCCCAGGTACGTGTCGACGATGATCTGCAGGGTGTTCGCCGGGGAGTCCCAGGTCGTCCCGAAGACGATCGGAACGGGGCTCACGGCCTGCGCGACGCGGGGGGCGAGCGAGAGGACGATCAGGGCGGAGACGACGAGGACTCGACGCAAGGACGACATGGTTGTTCTCCTTCAATGAGACTCAGGATGACGGTCGGCGAGGCCGATTTGCGGCGGTTTCGATGGCACGGCACATCCATGAGGGGGGACTTGTGGACCGCGAAAGAGCATAGCACGGATTTCGCACGAACGCACGGCGCATCGCGAAGGCGCGTGCATCCTGCGGGAACGGGCACCTGGCCTAGTACGTCGGCACGCCCGAATCCACCTCGCGCGACCACGCCCCGATCCCCCCCGTCAGGTTCACCAGGGGCCCGGCGTAGCCGCTGTCCCGGAGCGCCGCGATCGCCCTGGCGCTGCGCGTCCCGCCCTTGCAGTGGAGGACCGCCTCGCGTGTCGGATCGAGCTCACCGGCCCGCGCGACGACGTCGCCGAGCGGAATCAGCTTCGCGCCCGGAATGCGCGCGATCTGGACCTCGTGCGGCTCGCGCACGTCGATGAGCTGCACGGCCTGGCCGGCGTCGATCCGCTGCTTGAGCTCGGTGGCCGTGATCGCCGCCGGCGCGGCGGCGGCGGTCGTCTCCGCGCCGATGCCGCAGAACACTTCGTAGTCGATC
The DNA here is from genome assembly GCA_031413115.1 of Candidatus Eiseniibacteriota bacterium. Classification (GTDB taxonomy): domain Bacteria; phylum Eisenbacteria; class RBG-16-71-46; order RBG-16-71-46; family DASYSL01; genus JANPEF01. The sequence continues at coordinate 19,233 of JANOEH010000221.1, forward strand.
AGCCCGTCGATGGTCCTCTGCGTGCCGCACAACGGACACGCCGGATCCTTCTGCAGCTTGAGTTCACGGAACTTCATCGTCCACGCGTCGAGCAGCAGCAGGCGCCCGACCAGCGGCGAGCCGCCGCCGAGGATCAGCTTGATCGTCTCGGTCGCCTGGATCGTGCCGACGATGCCGGGCAGCACGCCGAGGACGCCGCCCTCGGCGCACGACGGCACGAGGCCCGGCGGCGGCGGCTCGGGATAGAGGCAGCGGTAGCACGGACCGTCGGGCATGCCGAAGACGCTGGCCTGGCCCTCGAAGCGGAAGATCGATCCGTACACGTTCGGCTTGCCCAGCAGCACGCACGCGTCGTTCACCAGGTAGCGCGTCGGAAAGTTGTCGGTGCCTTCGACGACGATGTCGAAGTCGCGCAGGATCTCCATCGCGTTGTCGCTGGTCAGACGCGTCTCAAACGTCTCGATCTTCACGTTCGGGTTGATGTCGGCGAGACGATCGCGCGCCGAGGCGATCTTCGGCCGGCCGACGTCCTTCGTGCCATGGATGATCTGGCGCTGCAGGTTCGACGCGTCCACCAGGTCGAAGTCGACGAGCCCGATCGTGCCCACCCCCGCCGCCGCCAGGTACATCCCCAGCGGCGCGCCCAGTCCGCCGGTGCCGACCAGCAGCACGCGCGCGTCCTTGAGCTTCTGCTGGCCCTCCATCCCCACCTCGGGAAGGATCAGGTGCCGGCTGTAGCGCCCGATCTCCTCGGGCGTCAGCCCGGGCGCAGGGGCTCCGCCGGCGATCGACGGCACGATCATCAACTCGCCACCGTCGGGTACGGGCGTCGCCAGCCCGGCGAGGGTGCGGATGTCGGCATCGCCGACGTAGACGTTGACGAAGCTGCGCAAGACGCCCGCTTCGTCGAACAGGTGCGGCCGCAGCGATGCATGCTCCGCGGTCAACGCCGCGAGCGCCTCGCCCGCGGTCGTCGCCTCGACGCGCACCTCGGCAGGCCCGCCGATGAAGCCGCGCAGGGCACCCGGGATCAGGATGGACACGGACATGCTCAGTCTCCCTTCACCAGCGCTTCCGGATCGAAGCGCGAACGATCGTCGCTCATCCGCCACGCGAGCGCCTCGACGGCCCTCCCCGCGTGCACGGCGACCACCACGTACGTGTAGAACGGCCAGGCGTGCTCCAGATCGTAGCGCGACGGCACCGCGGGATGATCCGGGTGCGAGTGATAGAAGCCGACGATTTCGCGGCCCTCGCCGCGCACGCGCTTCTCCTCGCGCAACAGATCCTCCGGCGCGATGAGGAAGCGGTGATGCTTCGCCTCGGGCTCGCGCACGTTGGCCAACCCGCGCGCCACCAACACGCGCCGTGCTCCGTCGGCATCGTCGACCCCGACGAGCAGGCCGCACGCCTCGTGCGGAAAGTCGGCCTCGCCGTGGGCGAGCATCGCGGCGAACGCCTCGGCGGTGAAGTGAATCACGCGCCGGCCTCCTGCCAGAACGGCTCGGACAGCGAACGGGCACCGCTGTCGCACAGGATCGTCACGACGACCGAGCCCGCCGGCAGGGTGCGCGCCAGCTCGAGCGCAACGTGCACGTTGGCGCCGGAGCTCACGCCGACGAGCAGGCCCTCGTCGCGGGCCAGCGCACGTGTCATCGCCTGCGCGTCCCCGGTCGCCACCGTGCGCTGTTCGTCGGCAACGCGCGGGTCCCAGATCCGGGGCACGCGCGCCGTGGGCAAGTGCTTCATCCCTTCGAGCCCGTGCAGGGGGCCGTCGGGCTGCACCGCGATCCTGCGCACGCCGGGGTGGAACTCCGCGAGCCGACGCGCCGTGCCCACGAAGGTGCCCGTCGTCCCGAGTCCGGCGACGAAGTGCGTGACGCGCCCAGCGCTCTGCTCCCAGATCTCGGGGCCGGTGGTCTCGAAGTGCGCCTGCCAGTTCGCCGGATTGTCGTACTGGTTCGCGTGGAAGTACAGCGCGGGCGACGCGGCCGCCATCGCGCGCGCGGTCTCCTGTGCGCCGTCGGTCCCGGTGAGCGGATCGGTCTCGACGATGCGCGCGCCATACGCCGCGAGCAGACGTCGCCGCTCGCTGCCCGCGTTCTTCGGCAGGCACACGGTGACCGGGTAGCCGAGCGCGGCGCCGATCATCGCGTAGGCGATGCCGGTGTTGCCGCTCGTTGCATCGAGAATCGTGCGCCCGGGGCCGAGCGCGCCACGCCGCTCGGCGTCGAGGATGATCGCGCGCGCGGTGCGATCCTTGACCGAGCCTCCCGGATTGAGGTGCTCGCCCTTGGCCCACACCTCGACTCCCGACGGCAGCCCGCCGACACGACGCGCGATGCGCCCGAGCCGGAACAGTGGCGTCCCGCCGATGCGGGCGAGCAGTTCGGCGCCGGCGCGGCGCGGACCCGCGGGCGGGAGGCGATCGGGCCCAGGAACGAGGGACTCGGCAGGCGAACTCGACATGGATGCTTTCCTCGTGGTTCGGGACAAGCCAAAACGCCGCGGCTCCAGGTGCGAGGAGCCGCGGCGTCTTGGACTTCGGGATTCCCTCCGGCCCCTGGCCGGAGTGTGGACTCACCGCAAGCGTCCGCCTCGCGCGCTCCCCCGGGGGGCGCGACAACGACAGGCGCAGGTGTGATCGAGTCGGAGCACGTTCATGGCCCGTCAATTCTAGACCTGCCCGCGCGCCCCGTCAAGCCGGCCCCGGGCGCTCACCCCGCCCCGGCGGCCATTCGCCCCCCCGCTCGCCCCCGCGAGCGCCTTCGTCGTACGCTCGTTCGATGCGACCGATCCGTCCCGCCATGCGGCTGGTCGTGACGATCCTGGCCCTGACCTCGACGGCCGGGGCCGCCGCGGCCGCGCCGAAATCCCTCGAGGCCCGGGCCGACGCGCGCATCCGGGCCGTCACCCGCTCGCTGATCGACATCCGTCGCGACCTGCACCGCCACCCCGAGGTCTCGGGCCAGGAGCAACGCACGGCCGGAGTCGTGTCGAAGCGCCTGCGCGCACTGGGCCTCGACGTGCGCCCCAGCGTGGGCGGTCACGGTGTCGTCGCCGTGCTGCGCGGTGGCCGGCCCGGGCCGCGGGTGGCGATCCGCGCCGACATGGACGCAGTCCTCGACGACGCGCCCGACCCCGTCGCATTCCGCTCGCTCACCCCGGGGGTGCGCCACGTCTGCGGCCACGACGTGCACACGACGGTCGCGCTGGGCGTGGCCGAGGCGCTCACCCCTCTGCGCGCGGAACTCACGGGCACGGTCGTCTTCCTGTTCCAGCCCGCCGAGGAACGCGCCGACGGCGCGCGTGCGATGCTCGCCGACGGCGCGTTCGCCGACGGAACACCGGACGCGATCTATGCCTTCCACTGCGCGCCGCTCGAGGTCGGCACCATCGGCACGAAGCCCGGAATCATGCTCGCGCCGCGCGGCGCCATCCCCGGCGTCACCAACGACCCTGCGCTCGAGGCGCGAGCCCGCGTCGTCGTGCGCGCGACCCTGGGTGACGGCGCGCTCGTCGTCTCGCGCACGGTGCCGCCCGCGTTCAGCGAGGACTTCGGTGCGTTCCAGGAGCTGGCGCCGGGGATCATGCTGTGGCTCGGGGTGTCGAATGCGGCGCATGAAACGACGGGCCAGCCGCACGCGCCGGACTTCGTGGCCGACGAGGGGTCGATCGCCGTCGGCGCGCGCGTGATGAGCGCGCTCGTCCTCGACGCGCTCAGTCGAGAGTGAGGACCTTCCGCGTGACGGCCGCACCGTCGGCCGACTCGAGCCGCGCGAAGTAGAGTCCCGACAGCGCCGCTGCGTCCCAGCGGAACCGGTGCGCCCCCGCCGGGTACCAACCGTCGGCGAGTTGCGCAACGCGCCGGCCACGCGCGTCGACGATCGACAGACGAACCGCGGCAGCAGCCGGCAGCGTCGCGTCCAGCTCGACCGCGCCGTGCGCCGGATTCGCGCCGCGCACCGCGAGCGCGAGCACCCCGCGCGCCGACGGATCGCCCGGCACCGCCGTCAACGAGCCGTGCCAGAAGCGGTGCATGACGGTCGCGGACTGGTACGTCGCCTCGAAGCGCCAGAACCCCGGCGAGGGCACGTTCGGCGGCGTGTCGATCCACCAGTACCAGTACGAGGCCGCGTAGTGAGCCGCCGACGACGATCCACTCCACGAGGCCTGGAGCGTTCCCGCCGAATCGTAGACCCGGTAGGTGGTGAGCTGGCCCTGGAGCTGGTCGCGGTAGTACGCCGCAAGGTAGATGCGCTCGCCCCCGGCGAACGCGTCGCGCTCGTGGGTGATCTCGGTGGCCGGGCACGGCGGGAACTCGGGCGGCGCGTCGTGCGTGCGTAGCGCGTTGAGCGCCGAATCGTAGTATGGACGTTGCACGGCCCACCACGAAGTCGCGATGAGCCCGTTGCACGGGCCGCTCCACGGGTCGATCAGCTGCATCGCCGCGTCGTAGATCTCGAGGTGCAAGTGCGGCCCCGTCGAGTTCCCCGAGCTGCCGACGATGCCCAGCACCTCGCCTTGCTCTACGGGTGCGCCCGGTTCCTTCGCGATCGTCGAGCCGTACTTCATGTGCCCGTACCAGGCCACCGACCCGTCGCCGTGCTGCACGTACACGGCGTTCCAGTCGCCCCCGCCGAAGCCGCAGTTGCGGTCGAAGTTGCCGTCGTCCTTGAACAGGATCACGCCCGGGGCGGCGGCGACGATTTCGACCTCGTCGCCGTCCATCTTCTTCCAACCGAACGGCCAGGTGAAGATGTCGGTGCCCGCGTGGTTGTAGCCGCTCAGGTCATAGGTGCGCATGCCGCACTGGTAGTCGAGGAGCAAACTCGGATAGTTGAAGTCGTGATCCACGAAGTTGCTGATGCCGTGGTAGCCCGGGTCGTCGAACACCGGGCGCAAGCGCAGCGGCCAGCCAAAGGCGACCGCCGTCGGCGCGAGCGTCGTGAGCGGCCCGGGAGTGAGCCCGAGCTTCCCGCGGCTCACCTCGATCCGGCCGCGGATCGCTGCGCGCTGTGCGTCGTCAAGACACGGGCCGGCAGGCCCGACAGGCCCGCTTTCCACTCCACCGAACTGCGGCACAAGAAGTGGAGCGGGCGCGGCCGGCGAGGCCACGCCCGCTCCCGCACGGGCAAGCTCGATCACGACAATCGTCGCGACGATCCGGGGCCAGCGGCGCACGCGCATCGTCATCGGGTTCCCTCCGGATTCAGCTCTTGTCCGCCTCCTCGAGCGCGGCGGCGATCTCCTTCCACGCATCGGCCAGGGCGGTCTCCAGCAGCGCCGCCTCCCCGGGAAGGATGCCATAGCTGACGCCGAAGCTGCGACCCGTTCGCACGGCGTAGCCGTGGCGCGGGCTGGCCTTGCTGACCGACAGCTTCGAGCTCTTGCGAGCGTATCCGGCGAGCCCCTCGACGGTGAGCGTGCCGAAACGCTCCTGCCAGGCGCTCGTGCGACGGCGGCAACCGTCGCGGTCGGCGGCCCACATCGCGGGCGAGTACAGCGCGTAGTCGGCCGCGGCGCCGGGGAACGGCGTGAGCGTGTGGACGATGCGCAGCCCCGCCCCGTGATCCGTGGCGCGGCGGGCGACCAGCCGTTCATCGGCGAGGTCGTGGACTTCGCACTCGACCTCGACCGCGACCCAGCGATCCTCGATCCGCACCAGCACCGGCACCTCGATCCACGTCTCGCTCGTCGAGCCGTCGGGCTGGCGGCGGACGAGACGATGGTAGACGACGTCGACGTAGGTCTCGGTGTGCGACTCGATCCGGTCACCGTGGATGCGCGACCACGCCACGCGCGTCGCGGAACGATCCTCGGCCGCTGCGTAGGCGGCCTCGATCGACCCGTCGCTGCGCGCGTTACGCGCGTTGCGCGCCGAGCGGCTCGTCGTGGCGGCGGGCTCGGCCAGCGTGGTGAACGTCAGGTCGTCAGCGGCGTACTTGCGGATCTCGGCAAGCATGTCGCCGGACAGACCCGTGTCGTCGATGCGCGCCCGCGTGTCGATCGCATAGGGCATCACGAGCACGCGGTCGGTCGCGGCGTCGTGCGCCTTCTGCATGCGCAACGCGAGCTTGGGGTTCGAGTCATCGTAGTGTCGCGCGCGCTCGAACGAGTAGTAGGCGTCCTTGGGCTGGCCGGCCTTGAGCTGCGCCTCGGCCTCGGTCGCGTTCCAAGTGCAGACGCGGGAGCGCACGCGCCTCTCGTCGGCGACGAGCCCGGCGTCGCTGACCAGCAGCGCGCCATGATCCGCCACCTGGCGGCGCAGGTCGTCCATGCCCAGCGACACGTCCGCTGCGGCAAGCGTGTCCATCGGGGCGAGCCCGCGGAAGCGCCGCGCCTCGTGGTTGAGCAGCGCCTGGCCCGCCGCCGACAGCGCCCCGACCGCCTGCGTGTTGTAGGGATCCTTCTCGACGGCCTTGAGCGCCGTGGCCCAGGCCTTGCGCACGTCGCCCTCGGCGAGCTGCTGTCCGCTCTTCTGCGCCAGCTTGCCCGAGCTCGCGCAGCCGGCCGCGAGCGCCACGGCGAGGAGAAGCGCGGCGTAGATCGCGAGCACAGCGGAGCCGTGCGTCGCCGGTCGCGGGAAAGTCCGAGCCTTGGTCGTGTTCATCGCCGCCCTCCGTGGGTTCGGCCGGGCCCGGGGCCCGGCGTTCGTCCCCGGAGGTATCGGCAGGCCGACCGGCGACCTGAAGTCGGGCGCCCGGATCCGCGGAATGAGGTCTAATTCCCCGAATGCGACCCATAGCGGAGGCGCGTGATCGTGTGGCGACCATCGGCCAGCAGCGAGATCACGTACATCCGGTCGTAGGCGATCGCCGAGCCCTCGTTGAGCATCGTCCCGGTCAATGCCTCGAAGAACTCGCCCATGCTGTCGGTGTGGCCAACGACGAGAATGGTCTGCCCCCGATGATGGCCGCGAATCCGCTCGGCGAGCAGGTCGTTGCGGTTCGCGTCGTAGATGCGGACCGAGTCGCCCAGCGCCCGGGCAAGCGGCTCGGCAGTGAGCCGCGCACGGGGGAACTGGCTGGCATACACCGCCTTCACGCCGGCGTCGATCAATGCGCGCTTGAGTTCCTGCGCGCGGACCATGCCCTTGGGGTCGAGGCCCGCATCGGCCCCCGGCTTGTGCTCGTTCTTCTCGGCGTGGCGGACGAGGATCACGACCGTCGCGGTCGTGTCCCGCCCCGCCGCGGCGATCGCGTCGCCGCTCGACGCGACGACGAGCACCGCCGCAGCGGCGAGCACGAAACCGCGCAACACTACTTGCCGCCTCCAGCGAGCTGCGTCTCGAGCTGCTGGACGAAGCGCTCGACGTTCTTGCGATTCGGCTCGTCCGGCGCCTGCGGGACGGCCTTCCTGGCCTGCGCCAGCGCGGTCTTCGTGTCCCCGAGGCCGGAATACCCGCGGGCCAGACCGAGCGTGGTCGGCCACTTGTTCGGGAAGCGCTTCGCGTTCGCCTTGAACACGCGCATGGCCTGCTCGTTCTGGCCCGCCTGCTGCAGCTGGCGGCCGAGCTGGTGGATCGGGATCGGACTCTCGGCTGGCAACCCCAGCGCGCGATCGATCGTCTTCGTCCCCTCCGGGACGTTGCCGTTGGCCAACTGGAGCTGCGCCAGCGTGCCGAGCGTCGTCAGGTTGACGTCGCCCGAGAACGGATCCTCGACCGAGTGCTTCGCCCACGTCTCGGCCTCGGGCAGGTTCGTCTTCGCCGTCAGGCAGTACTGCGCGGCCGCATTCCAATTGGTCCAGGTGAAGCTCTGCGAGTTGCGCAGCTCGTCCCGCATCTGCGCAACGTACAGGTCGGTCGCGTTCGGCACGGCGATGCGGATGGGGACCTGGAGATCTTCCCACTGCAGCGCGACGGTGGCCTTGTCCGGGTGACGATCGGTGAACTCGTAGCTCAGCCACTCGTGGTAGGCGCCCGGGATCGCGGTCACCTTGACGCGCAGCTGGTCCTCCTCGGGCTTGTACCAGAAGCTGCCCCACGACGTGTGGTTCTTCGAGAAGATGATCGTCCACTCGCCCGGGTCGGCGAGCATGTGCAGGCCGTAGGAACCGGCCGGCAGCGGCTGGCCCTCGATCATCACGTCGTGCGACACCGTGAACACCGTGTTCTCGTTCGCGCCGGCGCGCCACGGGCACGACATGCAGTTGTTGAAGCCCAGGTCGTGCATCCCGTACGGGACCAGGTCGCCCCAGATGTGCCCCTTGCGATCCGCGCCGTCCGGACCGTGGACGTCGGGACTCGAGTAGTCGATGCGCACGTTGACCAGCCCGATGTTCTGCGACACCGAGCTCTTCTGGTTGTCGCCGCTCGGTGGCTGCGACAGGGCCTGCGCGCCCGCGCCCGCGGCGAGACCGAACAGTGCGAGGACGACGACGGCCGCGAACGACGCACGATGGATGAAACGAACCACGGTCGACTCCTTGGCGGGGGACGGTTCGGTAGTGGGATGCACGCCCGGTGCGGTGGGATGTTGCGCGCGAGAGAGCGCGCAGGCAAGTCAAGAAGTGGTAGTCTCCGCCGACCTGCGCAGGACCGTCCATCGGGGGGGATGACGGGAATGATCGGCACCATACTCGGCTCGTACCGACTCGACGCGGCCATCGGCCAGGGCGGGATGGGCGTGGTGTACCGCGCCACCGACCTGCGGCTGGGCCGCGTCGTCGCGCTCAAGCTGCTCCCCCCCGCCTCGGGCGACGCCGCCGAGAACGAGGAACGCGCACGGCGCTTCCTCATCGAAGCCCGCGCCGCCTCCGCGCTGCAGCACCCGCACATCGTCACGCTGTACGATCTCGGGCAGGACGGCGACACGACCTTCCTCGTGCTCGAGTACATCGCGGGGCGCACCCTCGCCTCGCGCATCGCCGAGGGGCCGCTGGCGTTTCGCGAGGCGGTCGAGCTGGCGCGCCAGGTCGCCGATGCACTGGCCGCGGCCCACGCGGCCGGCATCGTGCACCGCGATCTCAAGCCCGCCAACGTGATGGTCACCGCCGACGGGCGCGCCAAGGTGCTCGACTTCGGGCTCGCCCGCCTGGTCGGACCCGACGTGAACGCCGAAGCGCAGACGATCGCCGCCGGCCTCACGCTGCCCGGCACGGTGCTGGGCACGCCGGCCTACATGGCGCCCGAGCAGATCGAGGGCAAGGTCGCCGACGCGCGCAGCGACGTGTACGCGCTCGGCGTGCTGCTCTACGAACTGCTCACCGCACAGCGCCCGTTCCAGGAGACCAGCTACGCGGCGACGGTGCACGCGATCATGGCGCGCGACCCGCGCCCGCTCGCCTCCCTGCGCCCCGACTGTCCGCCGGCGATCGTGCGCTTCGTCGAGCGCTGCCTGCGCAAGAGTCCGGCCGAGCGCTTCGCGGGCGGCGGCGAGGCGCGCGCCGCGCTCGATGTCCTGGCCCATTCCCTGGCCGCCGGCCAGAACGAGCCGGTTGCCGCGATCGACGAAGCACCCGCCGCTCCCCCGCCGAAGAGGGCCGCTCGCCAGAGACTCCTCCCGGCGCTCGGACTCGCGGTAATACTCGCAGCCGCAGTCGCGTTCGGGCTCTCCCCTTCGGGTCGTGCGCTGCTGCACGGCGGCCTGGCGCGCATGAGCCCCGGCACGACATCGACGCCGTTTGCGCTCTACAAGGAAGGAACCGCCGATCTCGAGCGCTACTTCGAGTCGGGGCGCACCGATCACGCGATCGAAGCGTTTCAGCGCGCGATCGCCGCCGATGCGAACTACGCACCGGCCTACGTCGGCCTGGCCGAGGCGCACTGGCGCAAGTACATGTCGAATCGCGACGCGGCGCTGCTGCAGCGCTCCCTCGACTACGCGAACCGCGCGCTCGCCCTCGACTCCCAGCTCGTGCGCGCCCGCGTCGTGCACGGGCTGACCCGCCTGGAGATGGGAGCCCAGGACGAGGCGACGGCGGACTTCCGGCTGGCGCTGCAACTGGATCCGGCCAATGCCCAGGCATGGCACGGCCTGGGCGCCGTCGCGGTGAGACAGGAGCGCATGGCCGCGGCCGAGTCGGCATACACGCGGGCGGTCGACCTGGCGCCCGAAGACTGGCTGATCCGGACCTATCGCGCGGTGCTCTTCTTCCAGACCGGCCGCTTCGAGGATGCGCTCGCCGATTTCGAGAAGACCGCGCGAGACTCCCCCGACAATCCGATCGCGCTGCGCAACGTCGGCGGCGCACAGCACATGCTGGGGCGCTACAGCGAGGCGGCTGCGAGCTTCCAGAAGTCGCTCGAGATCCGCCCCGATCCCGCCGTCTACAGCAACCTGGGAACGATCTACTACTTTCAGGGGCTCTACCCGCAGGCGGTCGGAGCACTCGAGAAGTCGGTCGAACTGGGTCCCAACGACGCGACGATCTGGCGCAATCTGGGCGATGCGTACCGGCAGACGCCCGGCCAGGCGCGCAAGACGAACGAGGCGTACCATCGTGCCGAGCAGTTGTTGCGGGACCAGTTGAAGAACGAGCCTGGCGATCCGGTGCTCACGGCCGAGCTGGCGCTGTGCCAGGCCCGTTCCGGCGCGCTCGAGGACGCGCGGCAGACTGCGGCGTCGATTCCACCCGTCGCCCTGGCGCGACCCGAGGTGGCCTATGCGCTCGTGCTCGTGCACGATGCGCGCCGCGACCGTCCATCGGCCCTCGCCGCGCTCAAGGCTGCAATCGCCGCCGGACACCCCCTCGACGAGATCCGGCGCGATCCCGAACTCGTCGCGCTGCGCCAGGATCGTGGCTACCATGACCTGCTCGCCGGCGCCGGCTCCCCCTGAGCCGCCGCGGCGCGCCCTCTCCTTCCCCCCTCCCGCACTTCACCCTTTCCCACGAAACGAGGAGACACACGATGGGCGACCTGCTCTCCGGCATGGATCTCTGCTTCGATCCCACCAACCTCGGCCCGCAGGATCCCGAGGGGCACTACCCGCTCGGTTTCGGGCTCATCCAGCGCGCGACCACGTCCGTGGGCTGGAGCAAGGTGAACGGCTTCAGCGAAGCGGTGGTGAAGAACACGGATTTCGTGATCAACCTGTGGGACCTCTCGCGGACGGTCCAGCAGATCGCGTTCGTCACCATCGCGTGGCGGCCTGATTCGGCCGACACGTCGCGGTCACCGAGCGACTCGCCATTCAACCAGAGCGACTTCGACGAGATGCTCGAGGGCAAGGTGATCCAGGCGGCGGCGCAGGGACTGAGCTGCGGCTGCGGCTCGGGCGGGACCAACGCGACCGCGACGCCGTTCCCGTTCGGCACCTACACGTTCAAGAACTCGGGACCGTTCGAGGTGACGATCGAGACGCGGATCGTCCACAACGGCCAGACGCTCGAGTTCAAGTGCGACCCCAAGATCATCGTCGGCCCCGGCTGACGCGCGGAGGCGACGGACGCCGCATCGCGCGCGATTTCACGGCCGCGGTGCGACCCCGCCCGCGGCCCGCTCGACGAAGCGGCACAGCGCGTTGACCATGCGCATCTGCTCGACCGTGCGGCACGCCACGTCGAGCAACCGCGGACTCGCCACCAGCACCGCCAGTGCACGAGCGCGCGAGACCGCCACGTTCAGGCGATTGCGGCTGAACAGGAACTCGAGGTTGCGCGGCAGGTCCTCACCGCTCGACGTGGCCATCGAGAAGAACACCACCGGCGCCTCCTGCCCCTGGAACCTGTCCACCGTGCCCACGGCCACGCCGGCCGGCAGGCGCTCGCGCAACTCCTGCGCCTGCGCGTTGTACGGCGTCACCACCTTGATGTCGGACATCGTGAGCGGGCGGGTCACGCCCGCGACATCGGTCCATGCTCCCTGGACGAGCTCGGTGATCAGCCCGGCGATCCGCTCCGCCTCCTCGGGCGCGCGCTGCGCGTTCCCCGCGTGCTCGACCGGGACGAAGCGCACGCCCGCGCCGGCCAGCGCGCCGGGAGCGTCGACGCACTGCCGCTCGCGGTGTGGGGCGGCGTGCAGGCGCGTGTCGTAGAACGACTCGGAGATGAACGCGCAGACATCGGGATGCATACGCCAGGACGTGCCGAGGAACAACCCACGCTCGGGCGGCACGGTCGCGTCCTCGCCGAGGAGATGTTCGAGCACCGACACGCCGGCGCCATCGGGGTGCGTGCCCTGCGCGACCTGGGCGAGCTGGTGGGGATCACCGAGGAACACGAGGTTGCGCGCCGCCGTGCCCAGCGCGATCGCATCGGCCAGCGCCACCTGGCCGGCCTCGTCGACAAACAGGACGTCGAGCGTGGAGTCGAGCTCGGGCCGCGAGAAGAACCAGCCCGTGCCGGCGATCAACCCGCAACGGTCGAGCGCATCGCCCTTCTCGACGTCGCGGCTGGTGATGCGCGGGGCCGCCAGTGCCGACGTGAAGACCGATTCCTCGTTACCCCCGGAGCTCTTCTTCACCCCGACGAATGAAACGCCGCGCTCCTCGGCCACGGCCTCGACCGCAGCGAGCAGGTTGTGGATCGCGCGGTGGGTGTGCGCCGCGACGCCCACCCGCTTCCCCGCCGCGAGCAGGCCGACGATCAGTCGGGCCCCCAGCCACGTCTTGCCCGAGCCCGGCGGCCCCTGGACGAACAGCGTGCTGTCGTCGAGTCCGGCGACGACGGCCGCGGCCGCGACTTCGGTCACCTCACCCGCGACCATGGGCTCCCCGGGCGCCACACCCGCGACGCGCGGGGGCGTCCGCATCAGGAGATCGCGCAGCGCCCGATAGCAGCCGGCAGCTTTGATCCCGCGGGCCTGGACGTCGCGCGCGAATCGCCGCAGGGCCTCGCGCTTTTCCTCGTCGTCGATCGGCGTCGTCGGCCCGATGGCGCGCGGCAGCGGCACGTCGGCCAACGACGGTCCGCGCTTGAGGCGCACGAGACGCCCGGCGGTCTCGACCGCGAGCACCGTTCCCGCCGACCGCCCCGTCGCGGGATCGATGCACTCGCCCGTCGAGAGTTTCGACTCCTGCGATGGAAAGCGGAATGTGAACACGATGCTCTTCTTCTCGGGTCGCGGCGGGTGGTCCGGATGCGGCGTCAGGCCGCCGATTGACTCCGGGTCCTCGACCAGTTCCTCGTCGGTCATGTCGCGACGCGCGAAGTACGCCCACCAGCCGGGACGCGCCTCGCGGGCGTGGTACTCGAGCAGGAACGCGAGCAGGCGCCGCGCGCGCCCCGCGGTCTCGAGCGCCGCCGGATCGGGATCGAGCCCCTGGAGCAACTGCGCCGCGATCGCCGCGGCCTCCTCCCCGCCGCGCTTCTTCTCCTCGTTGCGCACCCGCGTGGACGCGGCACGCGGGGATTCGGCTGCAGGCTCGGCATCATCGACGAGCGGAGGCCGCACGGCCGACGCGATCACGACCACCGGCGCCTCGTCCCTCCGCGCCAGGAGCCAGTCGCGCAGTTTCAGCGTCGAGTCGCAGTCGTCCTCGTTGTAGCGCTCGATCGCGTCGAGAATCGACTCGTCCTGGTCGTCCATCCAGCGCTCGTAGGCGACGATCGACTGGCCGGCGTCGGTCACGCCGCCTTCGCGCTTCCCGGCGTAGAAAACCTCGAGCTTCTTGATCGAGTAGCTCGGCTGCGAGATGCACAGGCCCTGGCGCACCACGCGATACAGGTCGACCAGCACGCCGCCACGCAGCAGGTCGTCGAGCTCGGCCTCGCGCGTGCCGTGGAAGCCGGCCAGGCGCTTGAGCGCGGTGGGCTCGTACGCCGCGTAGTGATAGACGTGCAGCGAGGGATCGCCTGCCCGCCGGGCCACGACCCAGTCGATGAAGTCCTCGAATGCGCGGCGCTCGCCCGCGCGATCATGCCCCCACCACGCGCGGTAACGCGCGATGCCGGCCTGGTCGGCCGCGGTTGCCCCGAAGAGGTACTCGAGCCCGCCCTCGACGTACGGGTCGCCCTCCATGTCGAAGAACACGTCTCCCGCTGCCGGCGCGGGCAGAAGCGCGAAGCCGCGCCCCGGCTCGGGTGGCAGGAACTCGAACGAGGGCATGCCGGTCGTTGCCTGTGCGCGCTGCAGGCGGGCCTGACGGCGCAGCGTGGCCAGAGACGATGGCGCCAGGCGCGGCACGCGCACCTCTTCGGTCAGCGCCGCGAGCGCCGACAGCGTGTCGACCCCGGCGGCGGCGAGACGGCGGACCTGGATGCCGCGGATGCCGGCGACGCGCGACAGGTGATCGTCGCGCTCGCGGCGCGCCTCGCATCGTGCGCTCCACGCGCAGACGGCGCAGAACTCGACCGGCCCCGGGTAGCAGGGCTCGGCGTCGACCGAGGTGGCGGCGAGCGCACGGGCGCGCAGGCGGCGGAAGTACGCGGCGAAATCAGCGACCCGGAAGCTGTCCCGCGCGCGCGTTCCGAGGACGACGTGCAACCGCTCGGGTTCGGCACCCTGCGCCGCGGCGAGCAGCGCGCTGTAGAGGCCGAGCTGCAGCAGAAATGCGGGCTTCGAGCGCTTCGCCAGCTTGGCGTCGACGACCTCGTAGCTCCACGCCCCGAGTGCCGAGGGCCGCTCGACGCGCTCCAGAAAGTCGGGGATCCCCCACCAGCCCTCGTCGAGCACGACGCCCTGGTAGATGACGGACGCGCCGGCGCGCATCGCCGCCAGCGTCGCCGCGGCGCCCGCCTCGGGCTGGCGATACGAGTCCGCGATCGTGACGATGTCGGTGCCCGTGGCGCGCAACGCCTCGAGATGCAGCCGCTCGTGCTCCTGCCCGCGCGCGAACAGGAGTTGGGCCGCCGCATCGGGCGCAGCCGGGCGCGGCTCGAGGCCGAGTGCGGCCCGGCGATCGAGCCAGGCAAGGTGGGCACACTCGGAGTAGGCGGCGAGAACGGACGCGGAGCGGCGCATGACCGCGGAGGCTACACTACTTGAGCGGGAAGTATCCCACCTTCGTCGCCAGGGCCTGGCCTTCGGCCGACAGGACCCACTCGACGAACTCCTTGAGCTCGCCCGCCGGCGCGTTGCGCACGTAGAAGAAGAGATGCCGCGACAGCGGATACGATCCATCGCGCACCGTTGCCGCCGACGGCAGCACCGGCGGCTTGCCCGTGCCGAACGCCAGCGCGAGGTCGCGCACGCCCTTCGCGTAGGCGGCGCCACCGTAACCGATCCCGTTCGGATCCTTGGCCACCGCATTGACCACGGCGGCCGTGCCCGGCAGCGTCTGCGCGCGCGGCGAGAAGTCCTTGCCCTTGAGCACGTTGTCCTTGAAGTAGACATACGTGCCCGAGCTGTTCTCGCGGCTGTAGATGGTGATCAGTTCGTCGGGTCCGCCGACGTCCTTCCAGTTCGTGATCTCCCCGCGGTAGATGCGCCGCAGCTGATCGAGGTCGATCGACTTCACCGGGTTCGTGGCGTGCACGTAGACCGCGAGCCCGTCCTTGGCCACCGGAATCTCGACACCCATGGTCTGGAAACGGTCGCGCAACTTCGTCTTCTCGGCCGACTTCATCTCGCGCGAGGCCATGCACACGTCGGTCGTGCCGTTGATCAGCGCGGCGATGCCCGTGCCCGAGCCGCCGCCGGTGATCTGCACGATCTTCCCGCGGTGTGACTTCATGTACGTCTCGGCCCAGCGCTGGGCGAGGATGACCATCGTGTCGGAGCCCTTGACCGTGATCCCGCGCGCGGCGTGTGCCGGGACGGTACCAAGTGGGGAGACGACCCCGGCGAGAGCGAGGACGAGGAGCAGCGGAACGAATCGGCGCATGGACGGGACTCCTTCGGGGCGGGTGGTCGGCACGGTCAGAACGACTGCTGGAACTGGAACGTCCACTGGTTGTCGGACGGGTCGACGTAGCCGCCGGCCCCGTCGGCGCGATCGGTGTGCGGGATCTCGTAGCTGACGGTGAAACGCGTAAGTCCCTGGTAGAACCAGTGCGCTGCGGCGTTCCAGCGCGCGTACTGGTCATGTGCGACGTCGACGTTGGGGTCGTAGCGGTCGTAGCGCGCCGCC